>JAEUML010000166.1 GCA_016792785.1 Alphaproteobacteria bacterium | reverse complement strand
TGCGCGGGTCAGCGCCGCCAGCATCGCAGCTTCGGGCAGCGTCACGTCGCGCACGGACTTGTCGAAATACTCGCGCGCGGCCGCGTCGACGCCGTAAGCGCCCGAGCCCAGATAGATGCGGTTCAGATAAAGCGTGAGGATTTCGTCCTTCGAATAGTGACGCTCAAGCCAGAAGGCGAGGAACAGTTCTCCCAGTTTGCGCGACCAGGTGCGTTCCGGCGTCAGGAACGTGTTCTTCGCGAGCTGCTGGGTGATCGTCGAGCCGCCTTGGACGACTTGTCCCGCCGCCCAGTTCGCGAAGAACGCGCGCAGCATGCCGCGGTAGTCGACGCCGCCGTGCGAATAGAAGCGGCGATCCTCGGCGATGATGAAGGCCGCCGGCAGATAAGGCGGCATCTCGTCGACCTTGACGCGATAGCCGAAGGCGGCGCCGCGGGTCGCGAACGTCTTGCCGCTGGAATCGGTCAGCGTGATCGACGGCGTGCGGTTAAGGTTGCCGAGGTCGGCTGTGATCGGAAGGTCGGGCGCATAGCGGTAATAGAGCGCGACGAAGCAGGCCGAGAGGAACAGGATGATCCCCCCGAATCCGGTCGCCAGCCAAAACCACCACGGGCGGCGCGCGCGTTGCGGCGGCTCTTCCCACGGATCGGGCGCCGCGCTCAGGTTGTTGTTCGGTGTGTCTGACATTCTGCTTCGGTCCAGGCAGGCCTTGGGCCGATCCCGCTTTCCACTCCGGCGTATTCTTCCACCGGGCCAAGCGGGGAGCTAGCCTCCATTGTCACTCACCCGTGCGTTGGGCGAAATTGCGGCGGGTTTCGGCCCCGCGCTTTCTTGCCGCAAAGCGGCGATCACCTCTCCGATTAAGGAAGTTTCATGCTGGGCGTTTGCTACTACCCTGAGCATTGGCCGGAAGCGATGTGGGCGGACGACGCCAAGCGAATGGCCGAACTCGGCCTTTCCTATGTGCGCATCGGTGAGTTTTCGTGGAGTGCGGTCGAACCTGAGCCCGGGCGATTCGACTGGGGTTGGCTCGACCGCGCGGTTGAAACGTTGGGGAAAGCCGGTCTCAAGATCGTGATGGGGACGCCGACGGCAACGCCGCCGAAATGGCTCGTCGACCGCTCGCCCGACATTCTGCCCTACGACGCCTATGGTCGGCCGCGGCGATTCGGTTCGCGGCGTCACTACTGTTTCTCGAGCGAGACCTATCGCGCGGAGAGCCGGCGCATCACCGAAGCGTTCGCGGCGCGCTATGGGCGGCACGCGGCGGTCGCGGGTTGGCAGACGGACAACGAGTACGGCTGTCACGACACGGTGCGTTCCTATTCGCCGGCGGCACTTGCCGCGTTTCGCGTTTGGTTGCGCGCACGCTACGGCGACGTCGCGGCGCTGAACGAGGCGTGGGGCAATCGTTTTTGGAGCATGGAGTACCGCTCGTTCGACGAGATCGACCTACCGATGGAGGCGGTGACCGAACTCAATCCGAGCCACCGGATGGATTTCTTCCGCTTCGCGTCCGATCAGGTGGTGCGCTTCAACGCCGAGCAGGTCGAGATCATCCGCCGCCATTCGCCGGGGCGCTTCGTCACGCACAATTTCATGGGCGCGTTTCTGGACTTCGATCACTTCAAGGTGTGCGAGACGCTGGATCTTGCGAGCTGGGATTCCTATCCGCTGGGTTTCACCGACAGTCTGCCGATGACCGGATTCAGCGAGGCGGAGCGTGCGCGCTACGCGCAGACGGGGCATCCGGACATCTCGGCCTTTCATCACGATCTCTATCGCGGCGTCGGTCGCGGGCGCTGGTGGGTGATGGAGCAGCAGCCGGGTCCGGTGAACTGGGCGCTGTGGAATCCATCGCCTGCGCCTGGTGTCGTTCGTCTCTGGGCGTGGGAGGCGTTGGCGCACGGCGCGGAGGTGGTGAGTTTCTTCCGCTGGCGGCAAGCACCGTTCGCGCAGGAGCAAATGCATGCGGGGCTGAACCGTCCCGACAACGTGCTCGATGCTGGCGGTCACGAGGCGCGGGAGGTTGCGCGCGAACTCGGCAATGATTGGTGGCAAGAGGCTTTGCGTGCGCCGGCGACATCTGCGCCCGTTGCGCTCGTGTTCGACTATGAGGCGGTGTGGATGCACACGATTCAACCGCAAGGGCGGTCGTTCAGCAGCTTGGCGCTGACGTTTGCTTGGTACACGGCGCTCAGGCGTTTGGGTGTGGATATCGACATCGTCGCGCCCGGCGCGAACTTGAGCGGCTATCGCGCCGTGTTCGTTCCAAGCCTTCCGCATGTGAGCGCTGCGGCGGCGCGTGCTTTTGCAGCTTATGACGGTGTCATCATGTTCGGCATTCGCACCGGCGCGAAGACTGAGAGTTTTCGCATCCCAGCGAATCTGCCGCCGGGGCCATTGCAGGACATTCTTCCGTTCAAGGTCGCGCGGGTCGAAAGCTTGCGGCCCGGCACGACGCGCGACGTGCTGTGGGGAAACCGAACCTATGCGTGCGGAACGTGGAGCGAAACGATCGAACCTCGCGAGGGCGTCGATGTTGTTGCCGCTTTCGCCAGCGGTGGTCCTGCGTTCGTCCACAGCGGACAGCGGTTTTATCTCGGCGTTTGGCCGACGCGCGAGCTTGCGCTCGATGTCGCGCAGCACGCGCTGAGCCTTGCCGGCATATCCACAAACGTGTTGCCGGAGGATGTGCGCATGCGGCGGCGGGGACGAATCACTTTCGCCTTCAACTTCGGAAGTGATTCGCGAATTGCACCGTCGGAAGCATCGGCGCGGTACGTACTGGGCGCGCAGACCATCGCGCCGCACAGCTTCTCCGCGTGGAAAACTTGATCGCCGTTCATCGATTGCTCGGTATGCGCGCGGCGAATCATGTGGATACAAATCACGACGCGCAGCAAAAGAATTTCAAGTGTTGACCGTCATTCGCCTCGCGCTCATAAACGATGAAGCAGTGTCAAGCTGCTGTCGGCGTTTATCGCGGCACTGATGTTCGGCGGGCACACTCGCCGGTTGACGGCCACGACCGACACAAAAAAATCCGACTTCAAGAACGGAGAGTGGTGGATGGATTTGTTCGTAGCAGTGGGGGTCTTGTTTGCGATCGGCTATGCGGCCGGTTTCGGTTTCAGGTCGTTGACCGCCCACATGCGCGAGCAGCGCAGCCTCTATCGGCCTATGTCGTCCTTGCGCGACTTCGATCATCGCGAGGACCCGGCATGGACGCGCTGATCATTGCCGCGATGATCGCAGGCGCTGGATTCGTCACCGGCTTCGTGATCCGCGACCGTGCCGTGCGCCGCCGCCGGCGGCTGGAACGCGCGCGGATGGGGTTGCTGTAACGTCAATCAGACGCGGGTTGAGCGAGGAAGGCCGGACCGCCATAGTGCGGCGCCATGGATCTCGCTCAACCGCTTCCGTTTCGTTTCCAGCTTGCGTCGCTGCCGCCTGAGGCGGAGCGATTGCGCCACGACATCCGCGCGTTTCTCGCCGAAGAGCTCGGCGGGTTCGCGCCAGAGCTGAAGGCACAGTCGTGGAGCGGGTTCAATCCTGACTTCAGCCGAAAACTCGGCGCCCGCGGGTTCATCGGCCTGACGTGGCCGAAGGCCTATGGCGGGCATGAACGTTCCGCGCTCGAACGCTATGTCGTGATTGAAGAGTTGCTCGCGGCCGGTGCGCCGGTCGCCGCGCACTGGGTCGCCGACCGGCAGAGCGGGCCGTTGCTGCTGAAGTTCGGCAGCGAAGAGCAGCGGCGGCGTGTGGTGCCGGGAATCGCGAAAGGCGAAACCTATTTCGCGATCGGTATGAGCGAACCTGATTCGGGTTCGGATCTCGCCAGCGTGCGCACGCGCGCGACGCGAACGAACGACGGCTGGCGCATCAACGGCACGAAGCTGTGGAGCTCGTGGGCGCACAAGGCGCACTACATGATCGCGCTGTTCCGAACAGGCGAGGGCGCGGATCAGCGGCAGATGGGGCTCACGCAGTTCCTGGTCGATCTTGCGACGCCTGGAATCAAGATCCGCCCGATCGCCGATCTCACCGGGCATGAGCATTTCAACGAGGTCGTGTTCGACAACGTGCTGTTGCCGCACGGCGCGCTGATCGGCGCCGAAGGTCAGGGTTGGGCGCAAGTTACCGCCGAACTTGCCTATGAACGGTCGGGGCCGGAACGCTTCTTGTCGAGCATGATGCTGCTCAAGCATCTGGTCGCGGCAGCCGGTGCCAATCCATCCGAGCGCGTCGCAATCGCGATCGGGCGGATGACGGCGCGGCTGCATGCGTTGCGCAAACTGTCGCTCTCGGTTGCCACGCAGTTGCAGGCGGGCGCCAATCCGGCACTGGAAGCTGCGCTGGTCAAAGACGTCGGCGCGGTTTTCGAGCAGGAGATTCCCGATATCGCGCACGATTTGTTCGGCTTGGAGCCGTCGCTGAAGGCCGACGATGCGCTTCGCCGCGTGCAGGCTTATCTCACGCAAGTGTCGCCGTCGTTCTCGCTGCGCGGGGGAACGCGCGAAATCCTGCGCGGCATCATTGCGCGCGGCTTGGGCTTGAGGTGAGGCGATGAGCGAGACCGCGCAACTTGTTCATGACGCCGCGCACAGGCTGTTCGCGCAGCATGTGACGACGGAGCTTTTGCATCGCGCGGAAGGCGGCGCGTGGGCCGGCGCGTTGTGGGATGCGGTCGAGGAGGCGGGTTTCCTCGACACCCTTGCCGATCGCGACGTCGCGCCGATTGAGCGCGCAGCGAACACGGCCGCGTTGTTGCGGGCGGCGGCGCGCCATCTCGTGCCGTTGCCGCTGGGCGAGACGATTGTGGCGCGTGCGCTGCTCGCCGCACACAAGGTTCGCGTGCCGCAAGGTCCGCTTACGTTGGGCGTGCTCGACGGGCACACGCATCGCCACGGCGATCACGCGCATTTGAAGGGCAACGCTTCGCGCGTCGCTTATGGGCGTCATGCGGCGAACGTTTTGCTTGCGGCGTCAGGCGGACAAGAAGCGGTTCTGATTGCGGTCAAGCGCGGCAAGCTCAGCGAAGGCGTCAACATCGCGGGTGAGGCGCGCGACGATCTTGCGTTCGGCGACACGGCGGGAACGACCGTCGACGGCGTGGACGGCGACGTTCTGCTCTGCGTTGGGGCGGCGCTTCGTGCGACGGCGATTGCGGGCGCGCTGGAGCGCGTTCTGATGCAGACCGTCGAGTACGCGCGAACGCGCGTGCAGTTCGGCAAGCCGATCGCGAGCTTTCAGGCGATCCAACAGCAATTGGCGGTGGTTGCCGGGCATGCGGCGACAGCCGGATTGGCGGCGGACGCGGCAATCGCCGATCTCGAATCGCCGGAGCGGCTGAAGCTGTCGGCGGCGGTCGCGAAGATTCGCTGTGGCGAAGCTGCGGGCGCTGCGGCGTCCATCGCGCATCAAGTGCATGGCGCGATCGGCATCACGAAGGAGCACTCGTTGCACTTCGCGACGCGGCGGCTGTGGTCGTGGCGCGCGGAGTTCGGGTCGGAGTCGTTCTGGGCAGAACGACTTGGACGCGCCGCGTGCGCCGCGGGTTCGGATGCGTATTGGGCGAGCGTGACTGCCTGACTTTTCGTCGACGCAATGAAAAGGCGCCGGACGTTCTGTCCGGCGCCTCTGCTTCACACGACGGTGATCGCGGTTAGATGTAGCGCACGTCGAGGACGCGGCCCGAGTACGGGTTGACGCGCAGCATCACCGGCTGGCCGCGCCAGTTGTAGGCGAACGCCCGCAGGCCCCAGCCCCAACGCGCCTGACGCAGGCCGCGGACGCCGTAGTAGCCCTGGCGCTCGAGCTGACGCACGAGACGGTGATAGTTCAGTGTTTGGCCGTGGCGCGGTCCAAATCTGTCGTTGTGGCGCCATCCGCGCTCCCACGAGTCGAAGCGGCCGTTGTGGCGGTCGAAGTCGAACTTGCGGTCGCGCCAGCGATCGGCGCGCGGATGTTCGCCGCGATCGTTGTCGTCATAACGGTCGTTGTCATTGTAGCGGTCGTTGTCCAGGCGGTCGTACGCCGGACCGCTGCGCGGGCCACCATAGGGCTGCTCGGCTTGCGGGCGGCCGTTGCGATAACCATCATCGTGGTCGGCCAGCGCAGGCGCGGCGAAGCCAAACGTGCTAAGTGTCAGGGCGGCTGCAGCGGCGGTCACAAGTTTGCGCATTTGAAGGAAACTCCTTTTCTTAAGGGGGGCTAATCCAACCCTTGGCGCAGATATTGCGACGCCGCGTCTGAATGTGGTCTGAGTGCACTATTCATGCTGGGTTCAGCGTGTTCACCCTATCTATCCGCGCATGCGTAAGCTTGTTCTTGCCCTTTTGATCGCGACCGCGACCGCCCTTCCGGCGGTGAGTGCGCCTGCGTTCGCGGGCGATCAGCGTATCGTGGTGGCGCAAGACGACGATCGCGGTCGCGGGCGGGGTCGTGGTCGCGGCGAGGAAGGGATGCCCCGCCTGTTGCCGCTCGGCGCCGTGCTTGCCGGCATTGCCCAACAGTTCCCCGGCCACCATCTTGATGCGGACGGTCCGTTCGAACGCGGTGGACGGTGGATATACCGTGTAAAGTGGCTGACGCCGGACGGCCGGGTGCTCATCATTTTTGCCGACGCTCAAAGCGGACAGATCTTGAGCGTGAACGGCGGCCGCTGAACGCAGGATGAAAGTCTCATGCGCATTCTCGTAGTCGAAGACGATCCGGACCTCGCGCGGCTGCTTGCGGGGGCGCTGCGCGACGCCGGCTATGTCGTGGACACGGCGAAGGACGGCGAAGAGGGTCATTATCTCGGCGACACCGAGCCCTACGACGCGGTCGTGCTCGATCTCGGCCTGCCGGTGCTCGACGGCATCAAGGTGCTTGAGAAGTGGCGCCGGGCCGGGCGAATGATGCCCGTGCTCATCCTCACCGCGCGCGACCGCTGGAGCGACAAGGTCGCGGGCCTCGATGCCGGCGCCGACGATTATGTGGCCAAGCCGTTCTATACGGAAGAAGTGCTCGCGCGCATCCGCACGCTGCTGCGGCGCGGAGCGGGGATTGCGACGTCCGACATCGAATGCGGGCCGCTGCGCATCGACACGCGCGCGGCGCGGGTGACGGTCAACGGCAATCCGGTGAAGCTGACCTCGCTCGAGTACCGCTTGCTCGCCTATCTCGGCCATCACAAGGGGCGCGTGGTGTCGCGCACCGAACTGGTCGAACACCTCTACGACCAGGATTTCGATCGCGATTCGAACACGATCGAGGTCTTCGTCGGTCGTCTGCGCAAGAAACTCGGCGCGAACGTGATCCACACGATGCGCGGTCTCGGCTATAAGCTCGACGAAGGAGCCGCCGACACCGACGCTGATGCTGCGCACTAACTCACTCGCGTTCCGGATCGTCGCGTTCGCGGCGGGCTGGAGCATACTCGGGCTGATCGGCGGCAGCCTCGCGCTGTCGTCCGTGTTTCGCCGGTCCGTCGAGACCGGGTTCGACAATCGCTTGTCCGGCGACATCGAAGGCGTGATCACGGTCGCGGAACTCGACTGCGCGGGCACGCTGACCATGCCTGAGCCGCTGATCGCCTCGCGTTTCATGAACGCCTTTTCCGGTTCTTATTGGCAAATCGTTTCGTTGGAGCAGGTGGACGGCCGGCCGGTGCAACTGATGCGGTCGTTTTCGTTGCGCGACGTGACGCTGAAGCTCGGCGACTGGTCGCAGCCGCAAGGCGTGCGCATGGGTTTCGCCGATGGACCGAACGACCAGAATTTACGGTTCGTCGAGCGCGTCGTGACGTTCCCGCCGGCCGACGCGGAAGAGGGGCGGCCGGCCTGCATCGGCGGCAAATCGTTTCGCATCGCGGTCGCCGGCGATCTGCGCTCTGTCGAGGCGGATGTCGACGCTTTCGACAAGACGCTGATCTGGTCGGCGCTTATTTTAGGCGCGGGGCTTCTCATCGCGATGATCCTTCAGGTGCGCTGGGGCCTCGCGCCGCTCGATAAGGTGTCGGCGTCGCTCGCCGCCATCCGCGAAGGGCGGGCGGACAAGCTCGAAGGCAAGTTTCCGGCGGAGATCGAGCCGCTGGCGGAGGAACTGAACGCGCTCGTCGCGCACAACGCCGAGGTCGTGGCGCGGGCGCGCACGCATGTCGGCAACCTCGCGCACTTCCTCAAGACGCCGCTCAGCGTGCTTGCGAACGAGGTGCAAGGACAAACGGGCTCGCTTGCCGAGACCGTCGGGCGCCAAGTGCAGGTGATGCGCCGGCAGGTCGATCACTATCTCGCGAGGGCGCGCACGGCCGCGTCCGCCAAGGTGATCGGCGCGCGCACGGAGGTCGCGCCCGTCATCGCCGATCTTACGCGAGCGCTCGCCAAGATTTACGCGCGGCGCGGCATCCGCATTGAGAAAGTGTGTCCCGACGGGCTCGTCTTCCGTGGCGACCGGGCGGACTTCGAGGAGATGGTCGGCAATCTGCTCGACAACGCCTGCAAGTGGGCGGACGAGGAGGTCAACGTAACCGTCGCGGCCGGTGGCACGGCGCGGCGGTTGACCGTCGTGGTTGCGGACGATGGGCCGGGGCTCACCGACGAGCAGGCCAAGCGCGTCGTCGAACGGGGCGAACGCCTCGACGAGTCGAAACCGGGATCGGGCCTGGGCCTGTCGATCGTGAAGGAGATCGCCGAACTCTACGGCGGCACGATGGCGTTCGGGCGGAGCGAGGCGGGCGGGCTGTCGGTGACGCTCGATTTGCCGGCGGTTGCGGGCTGATCAGTCCTCGCCCTTGTTCTTCTTCTTCTTGCGCTTTTCCTTCTTGTCCTTGTCGCGCTTTTTGTCCGAATCAGCGGCGCGCGAGTCGGTTTCGTCGCGCTCCTTGTCCTTCTTTTTGTCCTTCTCGGGGCCATGATAGTCGTTCACCCCGACGGTGATCGCGTAGCAGGCGAGGCGGACCGTGCGTGGAATCTTGACCGGGTCGCCGCCGCGTTCGCCCTTCTCGTAGTATTGGACGACGCGCCGCTTCAGGCCCAGAGCCTCGGCGGCTTCTTTCTGAGACATTTCAAGGGTTTTGCGCCAGCGTTTGAAATCGTGTCCCTTCATAAGGGCAGCCACCATCTTGTTCGATTTGTGCAGTGCATTCCGTCTACGGACAATAGCACGGTGCGTACGCGAAATGCCATCGAACCGAGAAATGCGCACGAGGTGCGTGTCACATACTTGTCATAATGCGCACGATGTGCATATTAACCATCAGACGCACGCCGTGCGCGCTCGTGCGGGCCACGTTCCCGATGATCGGTTTGGAGGGACAGACCTCATGAACCAGGTTTCCGTTTCCGGGCGCAACGCCACTTATTTCGGTGTGCCGCGCCCTCGTTTCGCCTACCGCGTCACGTTCGGCGGCAACGTCCGTGTGACGACCGATCCGGTCGAGGTGGCGCGAATCCGGCGGGCCTATCCGGCGGCCAGGGTCGAAATCATTCCGGTCCCGTGAGGGGGCTGTAACGCCGGTCATAGATCGGGCCGTTGCGGCCCATGGTTACAGGGCCTAAATTCGCGAGTCAGGTGGGGGGCAGGGGCTGGGTTTGCCGGCCCCTGCCTCTTTTGTGTTCGCGTCAGGGAGGGCAGGGCCCCATGCGTGTTGCGATTTTGACGTTGCTTGTGCCCGCTGTTTTGGGCTTTGCGGCCGCCGCTTCGGCGGAAACGGTGGGCGAGGCGACGCGGATTCAGCGCTTCGCCTATCAGACGCCGCCGCAAGCTTCGAAGACGCCGGTCTATCGCCTCGATCCCGTGGTGCGGAATGCGCACCTTGAGACTGTGCCGTCGGGCGCGCTTGAGGTCACGTTCACGGACGGCAGCCGCTTGACGCTGGGTTCGTCGTCCTCGGTTGTGGTCGATCAGTATGTCTATGGCGGCGCGCAAGGGGCCGGCGGACAGACGCTGAAGATGACGCGCGGACTATTCCGTTTCGTCTCGGGCTCGATGCCGAAGGATCAGGTGAAGCTGCAGACGCCAAAGGTGACGATCGGCATTCGCGGCACGATCGTGAAAACGAAAGTCAATCCCGATGGCTCGGGCACCGTATTCTTCGAGAAGGGCACGGGCAACGTCGGCGACGTACCGATGAACGAGGGCGACATGGTCAAGATCGGCGCCGACGGTTCGATCAGCACGCCCGAGAACAAGAGCTGGAGCGCAGGCGAGGACTCCGTGGACTTTGGGCTTAATCCGTTTGGGCAGAGGACGCACGGTCCGGACGGCGGCACCGGCGGCGGCGACGGCGCGGGTTCGTCGGGTGGCGGCGGCAGCGACAACCGCTAGAGCTTTCCACCGCTGTTTCGCCATTTTTCGAGCGGAGAAGAGCGCAACGGACATTGTGAAACCGGCGCCGCTGGGGCTACGCATCCATTATGCAACTGCCCGTCAAAGAGCATGAGCTCAAGCAGTTCTTAGGCTCGCTGCCGTCGGACAAGGCGCTGACCTTGGCGGCGGCGGTCGAGCGCGGGCGGCTTGCGGGCGACAGCAAGCTTCCGGCCGACCTGATCCTCGAAGGCTTGCGGCCGCAGCTTCGCCGCATGAACGCGCGGCGTATCGCGACGCCGCAACGCTTGGTGTGCGAAGCGTTTGCCGATTTTCTCGTGAACGAGCGCGACTTCAAGCAGCCGGGCCGCATCGCGCGCGCGAGCGTGCGCACGCTGTGGCGTTGGCTCGCGAAGGAAGGTCTGCGCGTCACGCTCGCCGATTTCGAATCCCAGATCGCGCGCGCCGTCCTGACGCGCGAGGCCAAGCGCCAAGCCGACATCACGACGATGTTGCAAAACGAGATTGCGAGCGTGCTTCGCGCAGTGCTTGAGCGGGCGGGCGACGGCAGCGCCGAACGGCGCGCGCTGGTGCAGAAGTTCGGCGGCGAGGACACGCTCGCCGACATCGAGGAGATGACGCTTCTGCTCAGCGGTGCGGTCGAGTTGAACCCTCTGCGCGGGCTTTTGCCGAAGCGCATCGACATGCTCACCGAACAGCACACGTCGTTCGTCCGCGACATGTACGATCAGCTCTCCCCGCGGCGGCCGGAATTGTGTCCCTATGTCGGTCTTCTAGTGCTCGCGCGGTTGAAGCGGCCGTGGGAGGCGCTGAGGCTCGCCGCCGTCATGTCGCGGCGGACGAACGAAATTCTGTTCAGTCAGACGGACATGGGCGTCGTCGGCGATATCCTGCTTGCCGATATGGAGCATCTGGCGCTCGACATTGCCTCTGTGCGGCCGGACATGTTCGATCCCGATCTGGTGTTGAACAAGCTCGAGCGCTTCGTACAGATGTCGGGCGGGCTCGTGCGCGAGATCGGCGTCAGGCGCGACGGCAAGTGGGGGCAGCGGCTGATCAAGATCCGCCAGCTCGCCTCCGATGCGATGGACGCGCTGATCGCGCGGGCGCCGCGCGAGATTTTGGCGGCGTTGCCGGTGCAGCGGCTTGGGGCGTTCGGCGGGCGCGGGCCGCGGCGGCCGGACCTGTCGCGCGAACCCGATTTCGCGAAGATCGAACGGGCGCTGCAGTGGGGGCGTTTGCTTGCTGGCGCGACGCCTTATGCGGGGGGCGGGGCGTTTGTCGCTTCGCACAAGGATGCGTTCGACGAGGTGTCGCAGTATCTTCGCAGCTATGCCGAGAACATGGTCAGCGAGCTTCGGGCGCTGGACTTCGACAAGCGCCCGCGCGCCGAGGCTTATATGCAGCAGGCCGAGCGGCTTTCCGACACGATCTTGGGTGTGGAAGAAACCGACCTCATGCGGCGGCGCGTGGCGGCGGCGCTTGCACGGTAACACTTTCGCGGTTGACTTCGACGAACAAATGGCGAACATCGACGTCATGCTGATCTCCTGGAAAGACCATCAGCCGGAACGATATGCGCGCGCGCAGGCGCGCCAGGCGGCGCGCATCGCAAAGAAGCTGGTGAGCGGACGCGCGGGCAAAGACGCGCTGATGCCGAAGGCGCGCGCAGTCGCGACCTCGGGCGCGTGTTCGGGGTGGCTGCAGGTGCTGACGCTGCTCGAGCGGCTTGGCACCGATACGGCGCTGTTGCGCATCTGGGCCACGGCCGGCGACAAAGACGAGATCGACCGGCTGTGCCGGCAGGCGCGCTCGGCAACAAAACGCTAAGCTCGTCCGCCATGTGCGGACGCTTCACCCAGTACTTCACCTACGCCGAGCTCCACGCCTATTTCAGCTTCTTCGCGGATGCGTTTTCGACGCCGCCGACGAATATGCAGCCGCGTTGGCATTTGTGCCCGACCGATCCGGTGTGGGTGGTGCTGCCGTCGGAGACGGGCTTGAGGCTTGAGCAGATGCGCTGGGGGCTCGCGCCCTATTGGTGGAAGCAGCCCCTGAAGAAGTTGCCCGCGACATTCAACGCGCGCGCAGAAACGGTCGACACGAAACCTACATTCCGCGAGGCGTTCAAGCGGCGGCGCTGCGTCATTCCGGCGTCCGGCTACTACGAGTGGCAGGACGTGGCCGACGGCAAGCAGCCTTGGTACTTCACACCGCGCGAGGGTCCTATCCTGATGATCGCGGCCTTGTGGGAGATTTGGAAGAACCCCGAGCCGCCGCACGAGACCGTTCGTTCGACGACGATGGTGATCACCGAGCCCAACGACTTCGTTGCGCAGTATCACGACCGCATGCCGGTGCTGCTCACGCGCGAGACGCTCGGCGATTGGCTCTCGGGCGCAAAGGGGCGCGAACTCTTGAAGCCGGACGAGGCCGACTTGATCAAAGCTTGGCCGGTGTCGCGCGCCGTGAACTCGTCGAAGGCGCCGGACAGCCCGGAGCTGATCCGGCCGATCAAACTCGGTTGAGGCGTTGCGATGGCGTCGCCGCCGAAGACCGTGCTGACCGTATCGCCGGAAGAAGAGCGGGCGATCCGTGACGCCGTGCGCGGGGCCGATCTTGCGACGCTCGGGCCCGGGCGGGTGCTCGCATCGCAGGCGCATGTCGCGGGCGTGTTCGATCTGCTCGCCGATCCGGCGGTGTCGGAGCCGATCTACGCGCTGCCGCGGCCACTGACCGAAGCATCTGTTGCAGCCTGGATTGCTGAGGCCGAAGCGTTGCATGCGCGCGGCGAGGTGCTGTTGATCCTGAACACCGTGGCCGACGGCACGATCATGGGCTACTCGCGTATTTCCGTGTGGCCGGACCGTTCGGCGGCGGAGCTTGGCGGGGCGCTGCGCGCGAGCCTGCAGAATTCGGGTGCGGGTGGCGCGGGCGCGGCGCACACGATCGGCTGGATCTTCGAGACGTTGAAGGTTCGGCTCATCTGCCTGACGGCCGCGCTCGACAATGTGCGTTCGGCGAAACTGATCGACCGCATGGGCTTCGTGCGCATGGGGGAACGCGAAAGTATCCGTCCCGACGGCAGCGTGCGGCGCTCGCTCTATTGGGAGATGACACGCGAGGCGTGGGTTGAGCGATCGCGCTGAGCTTGTTCGCGGACTGGGTCCGTGACAGGCTACGCGACGAAGGAGAACTGCTTGGGCTACGGTCTTTCGTCCCGCGAAGAGTGGATACGGCGCGTGTTGGCGACGCACGGGGCAGAGGGGCTGTGCGACCGCGAGTGGCGGTTCATTGCGGTGAGCGCGGCGTTGCCGAGCAGCCTGAACGCGACGGCGCCGTTCGTGGGTCGGCGCTTTGCGGACCTTCCGCAGTTCAAGCACTACGCCGGCGCGATCGCGGCGATCCCGTTCTTCGACGGTTCGCTGCGCGGAATGCAGTACCACAGCGAAGCGTGGATCGACGGCGACCTTCGCGCCTGGGACATGGATTTTTGGGCGGTCTGTACGGAAGCGCACGAAATGCTTGTGCACATCGTCGCCAACCGTGCGCCGGCGCAGGCGAAGGACACGTTCTCAGGCTTTCGCGTTTCGGATTTGCGCATCATCTCGGCCGATGGCCGCGTCACGGCGGGCTGGTCCGATGTCGCGCTTCCACGGTGACGTCTTGAGCGTTGCAACGAGAGGCTTCGAGCGATGATCGAACGCACGGCATCGACTGCCCCCGTCGACGGTCGCACGCTCAAGGATTTGCGTGCCGCGAATGAGGTGTCGCGCGAGGCGTTCGCGCGGCTGCTCGACGTACCGGCAGCGACGCTCGACGCGTGGGAGGACGGCGCGAGCGTGCCCGCCGCGATGGCTGCACACATTGCGCATGTGTCGCTGCTCGTGCGCCACAACAGCCTTTCCGCGTGGAAGCACCGCGTCGCCTCGGCGAGCGGTATGGAGATTCTCATCGGCGCCGACCTTCGGATTGCCGCGATTTCGCGCATGGCGCTCAACACGCCGTTTGCGCGCGAGCTCAACATCGACATTCCGGCGTCCGTCTTCCTTGGCGCGCACATGCACAGAGTGTTGCCGAACCTGGACTGCACGCTGGTTGTCAACCACGGTGCGGGCCTCAACGACCTCATCGACATCGGCTTTTTTGCTGGCGAGATCCGCTTCGTGCGCATCGCGGCCGAGATCAATTTCGGGCTCTACGCCTATTGCGGCGTGTTCGAGTACTGGCCGATCGAGACCTGTGACACGGGGATCGTGGCGCGGCAGGTGAGCGTGCTCGACCTCGCCAAGCGCACGTCGCTGCGCCAACCGGGAATCTTGGTGCAGGGCGTGGAGATCGCGCGGCTGTGAGGCGCGCGGCATTCCTTCACCGCTAGAACCACATGTCCCGCACACAGCGGCCGTCGCTGGGCAGATCATCAAACGTGTCGAGACCGTCGAAGTGGTCGATGCGTAGGTCGGCGACGGCCTCGGGTGGCGCAAGTCGAATGTTCACAGCCATGCGGCGGCGTCCGTTTTGATCGAGGCGCAGGCCGCGCCAACACAGAACGCAGCCGCATGTCGGACAGAAGCGAATTTCGAGCGCGGGGTCGGCCTTGTCGACGCGCGTGTAGACGGAACTCGGCCCCGACACACGTATGCGCTCGTTCTCATAGTCGTAAGCCCACAGCGCACCGTAGCGACGGCAGAGCGTGCAATTGCACGCCGTGATCGAACCCGGATCGCCTTCAAGGGTCCAGTGTGATGCGCCGCAGTGGCAGGTTCCTTTGAGCATGTCGCCTGTTGCTCCAGAATCTAAACCGCACCGCTGGCGCGGAGGTCTTCGATTTCCGCCTTCGCGAGGCCGAGGGCGGCGAGGATTTCATCGGTATGTTGGCCCAGCGTTGGCGGTGCGGTGCGGACTGTGCCCGGCGTTTCAGAGAGCGTGACCGGGGTTGCGGGGATGGGAGCCGCGCGGCCGACACCCGGGTAGGCGACGGTTGCGAAGTAGCCCGCGGCCTTCACGTGCGGGTCGTCGAGCAGATGTTGCGGGGACAGGATTGGACCGGCGGGGACTTTCGCCCGTTCGAGTTCGGCGAGTGCGTCGGCGACCGTGCGGGTGGTGCACCATTTGGCGCAGCGTTCACTCAGGATTTCGCCGTTGTCGCCGCGCGCCTCGTCGGTCGCGAAGCGTGGGTCTTCGAGCCAAGCGTCCTCACCCATCAGTTTGGCGATGCGTTTGAACAGCGGGTTGCCATTGACGAGGATCGTGATCCAGCCGTCCTTGCATTTGAAGATGTCGCTCGGCCCCGCGGTTTGACCGCGGTTCAGCGTCGCGACGCGGTCCTTTTTCAACACGGCCTGTTCGACGAGCGTTTGGCTCATGAACGTGACGGCGGTGCGCAGCAGCGCGCCTTCGACGTGCTGGCCGCGGCCGGTCCTCTCGCGGGCGAAGAGCGCCGCCATCGTTCCGAACGCGGCGAGCGAGGCGGTGCCGAAGTCGACCCAGGAGGCGGCTGCGCGCACCGGCTGTTCCGGCGTGCCGGACATGTAAACCGCGCCCGACATCGCCTGCGCCACGCCGTCAAAGCCGAGGCGTTCTTCGTAGGGGCCGCCGCTGCCGAAGGCGGACGCGGTGGTGAGCACCGTGCGCGGGTTGATCGCGTGGACGCTCTCCCAATCGAGGCCGAGGTGGCGCAGCGTCTGTGGCGGCAGATTCACGACGACGACGTCGGCCGTTTTGATCAGGCGCTTCACCACCTCGCGGCCTTTGGGGTGCGCGGGGTCGAGTGTCAGGCCCTTTTTGTTGCGGTTCATCTGCAGGAACAGCGCTCCGGCGCCGGGGCTGCCGTCGGCTTCGTGCATCACGGGGATCAGCGTGCGGTCTTCCGAGCCGTCACGCTTTTCGATGCGAATGACCTCGGCCCCCATGTCGGCGAGCAAAGCCGCGCAATAGGGACCGGCGATGTAGCGGCCGAAGTCGAGAACGCGGATGCCGGTGAGGACGGATGTCATTGCGAGCGCCTTTCAAGCGAATACTTCATCTCGGTCCCGCTGGGCGGCAGCAGCCGGCGATCATATCGAGGCCGGAGATGAGGGCGACCGCGGAGTAGGGATAGCGGGTGTCGGACATGCCGTCGTTGCAGGCCTCGTGGCGGACGATGAGCGACATCTCGCCACCCGGCCGCGCGCTCGCTTTCAGGTGCCAGATGTCGGTGCGGTTCATCGCGGCCTGCGCGCGTGTTAGGCGGAAGAAATAGCGCCGCTCGGCGAACATCAGGTCGGCGCGCGCCATGCCGGGCATGAGCGCGATCGACCAGAATGGCTCGGTGCCGCTGCAGTCCATGAACGCGGGCAACGACCATCGGCCATTGCCGAACCCCAAGAACCGCGCGTTGAGCCAGCCGCGCTTGCGCTTCCACGTCGCCTCGGCCCAATCGCCAGGTGCGGTGCGGCCGCTGAGTTGAATGCCCGAGCCGTCGTGCGGGATTGCAGCGACGACGGGCGCACGCGGGTTCGGCTGCTGCCGCATGTTCAAGGTGTCGCCCTGGCGGACGTTGAAGACGCTGTAGGCGACATCGGCCTCTGCCGTTGCGGCCGCGAAGAGGCTGAGCCAGAACAGGATCATCAGGCGCATGGGCTTTGGGCTTCCTTGGGCCTTGTGTTTCTGCGAGCGTCGCCAGTCGCGGCGGTGGCGTCAAGGGCGGCACGCGGCAGAGGTAGAGATTCGATGATGAAGGACACTTTCTCGCTCGATCCGCGGCTCGCGGCGGACACGGTCCATGTCTGCGATTGGGGCTTGTGCGGCGTTCATCTGATGAACGATGTGCGTTATCCGTGGCTGGTGCTGGTGCCGCGACGCGCGGGGCTCATCGAGCCGTTCGATTTGCCGGCGGACGATCAGGTGCTGCTTTGGCGCGAGGCGATGCATGCGGGTGCGCTGCTGAAGGGCTTGAGCGGATGCGCGAAGGTCAATGTCGGGGCGCTGGGCAACGTGGTGTCGCAACTGCACGTGCATGTGGTCGGGCGGAAGGCGGGCGACTTCGCTTGGCCTGGGCCGGTGTGGGGGCAGGGCGCGCCGGTGCGCTTTGAGGCGACGGCGCTTGGCGCCGAGGTCGCGCGTTGGCGGGGGGCGCTTCGTCCGCCCACGGATTAATGGCTTGTTAAACCTGGTGGCATGGGCCTTGCGAACCATGACCTCGCTATGTACCCGACGACCGACATCGGCCTGCGCCCGACGATCGCCCCCAGCACGGACAACGTGATGGCGGCGCTGCGGCGTGCCGCGGACGAGACGGGCACGGATTTCGGCTATCTCCTGAACACGGCGATGCGGGAATCGAGCCTGAATCCCAAGGCAAAGGCGGCTACGTCGTCGGCCACCGGCCTCTTCCAGTTTATCGAACAAACTTGGCTCGGCACCGTGAAACGGCACGGCGCGGAACATGGGCTTTCGGCCTATGCGGACGCGATCAAGCTGGGCAAAGACGGCCGTTATACGGTGGCCGATCCGGCCACGCGCCAGGAAATTCTTGCCCTGCGCAAGGACGCAGGGACGGCCGCGCTGATGGCGGGGGAACTGACGAACCAAGTGCGTGGGGACTTGGAATCCGCGCTCGGGCGGGGGGTGTCGGCGGGGGAGCTTTACGTCGCTCATTTTCTGGGGCCGCAGGCTGCGATCAAGTTGATCAAAGCCGCGGAGGCGACGCCGAGCGCTCCCGCCGCCGACATGTTCCCGCAAGCGGCGGCGGCGAACCGCTCGATCTTCTATAAGGGTGGCGCGGCCCGTTCGGCTTCGGCCGTGCTCGCTTCGCTCACCGCCAAGCACGGAACCGAGCCTGCCGGGGACATGATGGTGGCCGCGGCCGAAACGCCTGCACCCGCTTGGCGTGGGGCGATCAACGAGGTTGCGCCGGCGCCGACGCCTGCATTCACGGCGAGCTATGCACCGGCACCGCTTAACCGGATGATCGAGCAGGTCACGGTGATGGCGCCGATCATGGTGCAGCTGCTGGCCGCGCTCGACATGCCGGCGCTGCTCGACGATGAGCCGCAGTTGCGTCTGGCGGCGGGTGGCCTCATTTAGGGCGGATGACGAACATCCTGCGCCTGTGGTGGCCGCTTCTTCTGGCCGTCGCACTGATCCAAGCCGGAAACGGCCTCACCGGAACACTGGTCAGCGTATCGAGCGAAGCGCAAGGACTTGCGCCTTGGCTCAAGGGGCTCGTGCTCTCCGCGTTCTATGCCGGAAGTTGCGTCGGCGCGCTGCTTGGGCCGTCGGCTATCGCGCGCACGACGCATGTGGCGAGCTTTGCCATCTTCACGGTGGTGCTCGCTGCGGCGACGGTCGGGTTTGGGTTGAGCGAAGACGCGATGGTCTGGGCGGGCTTGCGCTTTGCGGCGGGGTTCGGGATCTCCGGCATGTTCGCGACCGTCGAAAGCTGGCTCAACCTCGGCACGAAGGACGCGTGGCGGGCGCGCGTGTTCTCGATCTACATCATGGTGCAACTCGGCGGGCTCGCGGCGGGGCAGTTGCTGTTGAACGCGCGCGGGCTTGGCGATGCGGTCTTGTTCTTTCTTGCCGCTGCCGCGTCGGTCGCCGCGCTCGGTTGCCTCAGGTTCGAGACGGTGCGGAATCCGCCTGCGCATGCGCCGACGCATATTCGCTTCCGCGAGCTATTGCGGCGGGCGCCGATGGGTGTTGCGGGCGTGGCGCTCGCGGGATTTGCGTGGGCGGGTTTGATGGCGTCGGGGCCGGCGCTCGTCGAACTGATTGGGCTCGACGATTTCGCGAAGTCGATGTTCATGGCACTCGCAATCGTCGCCGGCATGCTGGCGCAAGCGCCGGTCGGATGGGCGGCCGATCATGCAGACCGCAGGTTGGTGCTCGCCGGCCTCGCAGCGCTGGCCGGCCTTGCGGCGCTGCTCGGTCTCCTGGGCAAGGAAATGTGGGTGCTGCTCACGTTCGCTGCCTTGTTCGGCGCATCGACGTTTCCGCTCTACGCCGTGGGCGTCGCGCGCGCGAACGAGACCTTGGCGCAGAGCGAGCGGACGGCGGCGAGTGCGGCGATGATCGTGTTCTTCACGGCGGGCGCGTTCGTCGCGCCGCCGATCCTCGCCTATGCGACCGCGGTTGCGGGTGCGCCGGGATACTTCATCGTCACAGCGTTACCGCATCTTGCCTTTGCACTGGCCGCCGTTTCGGCGTTGCGACGGCGGACGGCTCAGTCGTCTTGAGGCGGCCAGATGCCGCCCCACTCCGCGTCGCGGGCTTGGCGATAGGTGTCGCGGTCGCTGCGCGTCACGGTCGTGCGCTCAAGGCCGTCGACCGCGCAGAGGTCGAGGTGCACGTGCCCGGCGTTGCGGATCGGTTTGCGAACGATGCGGGAAGCGGTGGTGCGGGCCGGCGGGTCCCGGGTCAAGACGACGAACGAGAGCTTCTCGTCCTCGAAGCCGAGTTGGGCGTGCTTTGCACCACGGTGAACGGCTGTGCGTGCGACGCGGACTGGGCGGTGGCACCAATCGCGCCGCGACATTGGGCAGAGCGCGTCATGCGTGCACGGCGCTGCTGCGTGGCCGCCCTGGCCGAGCACCGATTCGCGCGCGGTACGGACGATTTCGAAGGCTGCGGGCGTGCCGGGCTCGATGAGGATCAAGGCGCGTCGCGCCGCGCGCCACAGCGCATCGACGACATTGGCGTGCGCGTCTTTCGGCAATTCGTTGAGGGCGTAGGCGGCGACAACGATGTCGTGCGGCTCAAGGGTCAGTGAGGAGCCGAGTGCGGCGTTGCGGTGATGCGGCTTCAGGCCCATCGCTGCGGCGAGGCGGTCGGCAGCGGGACGCCAGCCTGCGTCGCGTTCGAGCCACGTGTAGCGCGCCATGTCGCTCAGAAGACCGTGTGCGGCGAGGCTCGCCGTGCCCGGTCCCGCACCAACGTCGAGGACGCTCTGCATGTTCGCCAGCGGTATCGCGCGGGCGAGTTGGTCCCAGACGACTCGCGCCGCGGCAAAGGTTGACGGGAACCTAACGGCCAAATAGGCGGCGCGGTCGGCGGCCGTGAGTGCCGCCTTGAGTGCGGCTTTTCCTCGATAGGCGCCGCTCAAAGCCTCCGCCGCTTCGCGCAGGCGCGGGGCCGGTACGGTGGACGTTTCGGCTTCAATTGCGGCCAAAAGCGGGGTGGGGAGCGTTGCGATCATAACCGCACTTTAACCAAGCGATCTTAGGCTGGGGTGCATGTCGTCAAAAGACAAGAACGGCAAAACGGTGGGGCTGCGCTTTCAAGACGTGGAAGCGCTTCTTGCCGATCCTGTGCCTGCGCGGCGCGCGAAGGTGGCGCAGCAGCTTGCCGTCGAGATCAATGCCGAGCGTCTGAGCGGGCCCGAATGGGCGCTTGCGCTCGACATCATGCGCACGATGGCGGCCGACGCCGAGACGATCGTGCGTCAGGCGGTTGCGACGTCGCTTAAGGCCTCGCCGCATCTGCCGCGCGCGGTGGCGGTTTCGCTCGCCAAGGACGAAGCGTCGGTGGCGCAGCCGGTGCTCGAGAGTTCGCCGGTTCTGACCGACGACGATTTGATCGCCGTCCTCGCCGAGGGCAACGGCACGAAACAGGTCGCGGTGGCGAAGCGTCCGATTGTGAGTACGGTCGTCGCCGCAGCCGTCATCGACACGGGCAATGCGGCGGCGGTGACGACGCTCGTCGGCAACGAAGGTGCAGCGCTCAACGAGGATCTGTTCCAGCGTACGATCGACCGCTACAGCCGGTTTGAGACCGTGAAGGCCGCGATGGTGCATCGGAGCGAGCTTCCAGTGACGATTTCCGAGCGCTTGGTCGCGCTCGTTTCCGACAAGTTGAGGGTGGCACTCGCGGCGCGCCATGCGCTGCCCGCGGATCTTGCGTCCGACATTCTGCTCGATGCGCGCGAGCGCGCGACGGTGGGGCTCATTTCGAAAGGTTCCGAGCAGGATACGCAGGCGCTTGTCTCGCAGCTTCACGCCAGTGGCCGGTTGACGCCGTCCCTGGTTCTCAGGGCGCTGTGCATGGGCGACGTCCGTTTCTGCGAGGATGCGATGGCGGAGGTGGCGGGCATCAGCGCGGAAAGAGCCGCGCTTCTTATTCACGACGGCGGGCCCTTGGGGCTCAAGGCGATCTACAAGAAGTGCAGTTTCCCGGAGTCCATGTTCCCGGCGTTCCGGGTTGCGCTCGACATGATCCATGAAACCGACTTTGACGGACTTCCGAACGACCGCGAACGTTTCGCAGCGCGCGTCATCGAGCGCATCCTAACGAAGTATCAAGAGATCGAAACGTCCGATCTCGACTATCTTCTAGCCAAGCTGGGCAAGTTGCGCGCGGCTTAGTGCCAACCACCTCTCTCGTCATGGCCGGGCAAGCCGGCCTCCGCTAAAGCTACGGTGGCCGCGCGCTGCTTCGCATGGCCTGCCGAAGCCTCGGCGTACACGGGCGAAGCGCGACCCGGCCACCCGGTGATCGTTAGATCCGAACGGCGGAGCTGCAGGCGCGTTGGCGGTGGGTGACCGGCTTGAGGCCGGCCATGACGACGTTTGTTGTGCGTTCCTGTCGGTCGGCGTCAGAGGTTGAAGCGGAAGCCCGCGCTTAGGCTGTGGCTCTCGTATTCCTGATCGAACGGACCGAAGCCGATGTCGAGGTTCGCATCGTTTGCGCCTTGGTAGCGGTACTCGACGATGAGATCCACGTTCTCTTCGACCTTGTGCAGGATGCCGAGCATCGCTTGATAGGCGAAGACAGTGTCGGTGTCCGAAACGCTCAGGCTTTCGTCGCTGAATTTCACTTGAGCGAAGCCGGCGCCTGCGCCGATGTAGGGCCTCAGGGAATAGCCGACGTCCTGGAAGTGATAGAAGCCGTTGACCATGCCGGTGAACGACTCGACCGAGTTGTCGAAGCCTTCGAAGTCGGCGTCCGTGAAGAAGAACTCCAGCTCCGCCGAGAAGCACTGTTCGAAGTTCCAACCGAATGCGCCGCCGACGTTGTAGCCGGGCTCCATCTCGAACTCCGCCGGCGGCGGCGAGCCGAGGTCGGGCGATTGGGTGACGCCGCCGAAGAGTTCGACGTAATCGACTACATCGGCATGTGCAGGAACAGCCGCAGCCGCCAGCAGCGCGGCGGCGAGGATGGACTTCTTCATGGATGACGCACTCCGGGGGTTACGAGTCGCTTCTCAAGGGTCGTGAGCGCGCACGATAACACCGGCCGCGTGCGTTCGGCTGTTGCCACGCAGCGACATTAATTTGTGACGTTTCGTATCGAATCTAACTGGGACGGTTGGCCTTGAAGTCGGCGATGTCGGCTTCGAGATCTTCGAGTTCTTCGCAACCGTTCGGGCAAATGCCTTTGAGCACCGCGAGTTGCTGTTCGGCTTTCGGCAGGTCGCCCATCATCAAATAGAGTTCACCCAGATATTCGTTCGCGCCTTTGTGCTTCGGGCTGAGAGCGAGCGCCTTTTGATAGTAGCCGAGCGCTTCTTCCTTCTTGCCGAGCTTGCGCGCACAGAAGCCCAGATAGTTCCACGCGTCCGCGTCGCGGTGATTGTCGGCGACGACCTTCTGCAGGATCGGCATCGCCTCGTCGCACTTGTCGCCTTTGATCAGGTACTCGGCCTTCTCGAATTCGGTTTCGCGATCGCGGTCCTTCGGGTTTTGCGACGGCGAGGGGCGTGGCACATCGGGCCGCGGCGTGGGTCCGCCGCCACCGGCCGCGATCGCATCGGCGGCAAGGAGCGCGAACGCGGCGGCGCAAGCGACGAACAGTGTGCGGGGCGATGTCATGGCGTGCTACTCCATCAGGACCGTTGGTTGCGAGCGAGGTCAATGTGGACCGTTAACCCTGCAGTTCGCAAGCGCACTCGCGAAACGTTGACTTGGGACCGCCCGCGCCCCAAGCATGGCCCATGGGTCATTCTACAGCAGATGCGGGACAAACTCCGCCGCGTGGCGCCAAACGCAAGGAAGAAAGCCGCAAACGCCTGTTGGCGGCGGCGCGCGACCTCTTCGTCGCACGCGGCTATCACGCGACACGACCGCAGGACATCTCGCGTGCGGCGGGTCTTGGGCACGGGACGTTCTACCTGCACTTCAAGGACAAGCGCGAGTGTTTCCTGGCGTTCGTCGAAGAGGCGCGTGCGGAGGTCGACGCGGCCGTTATCGCGCGCGCGTCGAAGGCGAAGAACTTGCCGGAGATGGTCGAGGCGGTGCTGCGCACGATCTACGACTATGCCGAGGACCATCCCGGCGTGATCGCGACCGCGATGTCGGACGAAGGCGTCATCGCGTCGGGCGGCGGGGCAGAGGACACGATGCTCGAACGCTGGGGCGTCGAGTGGGGCGGGTTGCTTCGCGAGCAGGCGAAGGACGGGCTCGTCGCGAGAGACTTCGACTATGCAATCGTGGGTCAGGCGATCGTCGGCGCGATCCATCAAGCATCGAGCTACAGTTTTCGCCACGGCCGCTCGCGCGGGGCGCTGGTCAAAGCGTTGACGCAGCTCATCGTGCGGGCGCTGTCGCCGAAATAAGGCGTCTTCGTTGCGATTGACTCTCGCCGTTAACTGACAAATTATCAGTCAAAGTCCACCGCTGGAGGCCTTGCATGGCGCGCGTCGTTTATTCGCGGGACGAACTGATGGCGGAGCACGCGTATGCGAAGCCGCAGATCGAGGCCGGTTACCGCCTGCATGGCGGGTTCGATGCGAACGGGACCTACATCTCCCCGCGCACGCTGCACCGTTGGCCTGCGGTCGAGGCTTGGCAGGCGCAGGTGAAGGGGCGCGGGTTTCCGATCATCGATGCATCGACGCGGTTGTTGAAGCGCGGCGCCTATCCGGGGATCGACCAGCAAAAGCTTCTGCTCGGTCACGGAATGGGCGAGACGTTGTGGAACGCGCTGACGATCACGGGTGTGATCGAGGCGCGCGGGCGTGCGCTCTGCGATGCGGAGGCGCCCGACTTTCAGAAGATCATCGAGGAAGACGTGTCGGCGACCTCGATTGGACACCTGAACAAAGGGCTGCTCTTCGCGCACGGGCTTGACGAAGGCGGCGACAAGGCGAACGGGCAGGGCGGGCACGACGATATGTGGTTTGCGGTGCGCGACGCGCTGTTCGGCAAAGACGCGTTTCCGCTGCCCGAAGTGCCGGCGTCGATCGCGCGACCGGAGATCGGGCGGCTGATGCCGATGATCGACAAGGTCTTTGAAGACTGGACGTTGCTGCTGATGAACGTGCTGATGATCGAGGTGCGCGCGGAGGCGTTCTTCTCGTTCTGCACGAACCTGATGCGTTCGCCGGACGTGTTCCGCGACCGCCGCCCGGCCGCCATGCATGCGGCCGAGCTCGTCGAGCGGATCCGCACCGATGAGGCAATTCACGTCGCCTATCTGCAGACATTCGTGTCGGAGATGCGCTCGTTCACGATCAAGACGCTGGACGGCGGGCGTATCAAGGGCGCGCAAATGATCGACCCGATCTGGGAAGGCATGATCCACTGGCATTCCGTGACGCAAGCCGATTTCTCGCGCGAGCAAAGCCGCGAGGCGATCGTCGCACGCATCAAGAAGCGGACGGACGCGCCGGGGCTGCTCGCGCAGTTCGACGCGCTCGAGCACAAGGCGGCTGCGTGACAAGAGACCTGAGAGACAAGGTCGCCTTCATCACTGGGGGCGCGAGTGGGCTTGGTCTTGGTATGGCCAAGGCCTTCGGCCGCGAAGGCATGAAGGTGATGATCGCCGACATCGAACAGGCGGCGTTGACCAAAGCGGTTGCGGAGTTGCGGGCAAGCCAGGTCAGGGCCGAAGGCGTGCTCTGCGACGTCGCCTCGCGCGGTGCGGTGCGCGAGGCGGCGCTGAAAACGATCTCGGCTTTCGGCAAGGTGCACGTTGTCTGCAATAATGCGGGGGTCGCGGCCGGCGGACCGTTGGGCACAGTGGCCGAGCGCGACTGGGATTGGATCACCGAAGTCAATCTGCTCGGCGTCGTGTACGGCACAGAGGTGTTCGCACCGTTGATCGAGAGCCACGGCGAAGGCGGGCATTTCGTCAACACGGCATCGATGGCGGGCATGTTGGGCATCCCGAACATGGAGCCCTATTGCGCAACGAAATTCGCGGTGGTCGCCATGTCGGAAGGTTGGGCGGCGCAGCTTGCGCCCAAGAACATCGGCGTGTCGGTTCTGTGCCCGGGCTTCGTGCAGACGCGCATTCACGAAAGTCACCGAAACAAGCCCACACGCTACGGTGGGCAAGAGACTGTGCAGACCGGCGTCGGCGACACGCGTGAACAGGCAGCGGCGATGGTAATGTCCGGCATTCCGGTCGAACCCGTCGCCAACCGTGTGGTCGAAGCGATCAAGGACAACGATCTTTATGTCTTCACCCATGTCGAGTTCCGGGCGGTGGTTGAGGCGCGCATGAGGAACATCCTGGCCGCTTTCGACAAGAGCGCGACGAGCAAGGCGCTGAGCGGCCTGGCGCCGCGCGAGCTTTCGACATTGGCGCAGCAGTCGCAAGCCGGCCGGAAATAGTGCAGCCGGGGAGAGACCCATGAAGTTCGGCATCTTCTACGAACACCAATTGCCTCGGCCGTGGAACGACGGCGACGAGCTGAAGTTATTTCAGGATGCACTCGATCAGGTCGAGCTCGCAGACCGCATCGGCATCGATCATGCGTGGGAGGTGGAGCACCACTTCCTGGAAGAATATTCGCACTCTTCTGCGCCGGAGGTGTTTCTGGCGGCGTGTTCGCAGCGCACGAAGCGCATACGGCTGGGGCATGGGATCGTGCTCATGCCGCCGGGCTACAACCATCCGGCACGCGTGGCGGAGCGGGTTGCGACGCTCGACCTTGTGTCGAACGGGCGGGTCGAGTTCGGTACTGGCGAGTCCTCCGCGCTGCTGGAACTCGGCGGCTACCGCGTGCCGGTCGAGAAGAAGCGCGAGATGTGGCGCGAGAGCGTCGAGCAGTGCCTGAACATGATGGCGATGAACCCCTATCCCGGGTTCAAGGGCGAATACTTCGAGATGCCTTGCCGCAACGTCGTGCCGAAGCCGGTGCAGCGGCCGCATCCGCCGGTGTGGGTTGCATGCTCGAACCGCGAAACGATCAAGCTCGCCGCGCGGCTCGGCATCGGTGCGCTGACGTTTTCATTCGTCGATCCGAAGGAAGCCAAGCAATGGGTCGACGACTACTACCGCATCTTCAAAGAAGAATGCGTGCCGATCGGGCATGCGGTGAACCCGAACATCTGCATGGTGACGGGCTTCTCCGTGCACCCTGACGGCGATGAAGCGCGGCGGCGCGGCTTGGACGGGTTCAAGTTCTTCGGCTACGCGCTCGGCCATCACTACATTTTCGGCGAGCACAAGCCCGGGCGCACGGACATCTGGAAGGCGTTCGAGGCGGTGAAGGACGCGATGCCGGAGAACGCGGGCGCGAGCGGCATCGGTACGCCCGACACGCTGCGAAAGCATCTGCGCGGGTTTGCCGAGTCCGGCGTCGATCAAGTGGCGTTTATTCAGCAAGGCGGGCGCAACAAGCACGAACACATTTGCGAGGCGCTGGAACTGTTCGCGCGCGACGTGATGCCCGAGTTCAAAGAACACGCCGACGCGAAGCAGAAGCGCAAGGCCGAGGAACTCGCGCCCTACATCGAGAAGGCGTTCGCGCGAAAGGTGCGAATGCGCGAACTCGCTGACGACGAAATCCCGAACGTCGTGGCGCTCGGCCGCCAGATCGCGCACCAGACGTTGACGCCGCAAGAGCAAGCCGCGCGCAAGGCCTGGTCCGAACGCAGTCACGTGCCGCTGGAGGACCCGGCGAAGAAAAAGGGTGCGGCGGAATAGGTTAGAGGCCGGCAATCGCGCGAAGTGCGTCGAGCGCGTGAGATGGCGCCTCGGAGAGCAGGCCGAGTTGCCACAGGCTGATGAAAACGGCGGCGAGGCCTGCGAGGACGAACCCGCGGTGGAAGAGCTGCGCGACACTGAGTGCGCGCTCGCCCCATTCGCGGAGCGTCAGGGTGAACCCCACCAAGGTCGCGCCAGCCAGCAGAAGAATACCAAGGAATGTCGGCCACGCTTCGACAGGTATTCCATAGCGCGGCCAGCGCCATTCGGCATCCTGTGTCGTGTAGAATGCCTCGACTGCGGGATAGGCCCAGGCGATCATGCCCATCGCTGCAATCGTGAGCCACAGCGCCGAACGCCCCCATGGCGCAGCGCTCTGGCGGCCCATGAGCCATGCAGCCGGCCAAATCAGCGACGACAAAAGTGCGACGGTGAAAATGTACGAACTCGCCGGCAAAGCATCGACGTTGTAAGCGGCGTATTCGTCGATAGCGATGACGCGCGTGGCGATCGTAGGGCTCCTGCGAGTGCGCAGGCACTGCACGTTGAGAACCGAAGCAGGGTCGCTGGTGAACGGCGCCTGGGCCACAAACGTCGACACGATTTCTTCGACGCACGGATCACCGATGGAAACGCTGTGGCCGGCCTTGGGCACGACCACGAGTTTGGCGCTGTGTCCGAGACGCTTTGCCGTCCAGCGCGCCTGTTCCGCGGGGGTGGCGGGGTCCCACTCGCCGGTAAGGACGAGCACCGGCGGGGCCACGTCCATCGGTGTTTTCGCTTGCTCCGGCTGTTTGACCGGCCAGATCGCGCAGACATCGAGGCCGGCGTCGACGGCGGCAGTGCGTGCGATCTCGGGCCAGCGTGCGGCTTGGCCTTGCATGCGGGAGCGGTCCTCGAACGGCGCGCGTTCGAAACACTCTGTGGCGAGATAGACCCCATCGTTCATGTACGCAATTTCATCGATCAGGTCGGCGAGCATTGCGGCCACCAGCGGTGTTGCGCGGCGGTCGCGAACGTCCGCGATCAGGCGTGGGATATAGGGCCAATTGGTTGTCCACATCGACTTGCCCATGACGATATTGAGAAGCGTGGAGTCCGAGAGGGCGCGCGTGTCGTAGGCTTTTTTTGCTTCGTTCCAAATGCTGATGGGCAGCGGGTTGTCCTTCAACTGCGCAATAGTGTCGTTCAGTGCATCCCTGACGTCGCCGAATGTGGCGCTGCATCCCGGCTGTCGAACACAAAGGCCGTTCAGGGCGTCGAGCGAAGCCAGAAGGTCCGCAAGCCGGGAGGAAAAGCCCGGCATCTCGGGCGGGTAAACGGAGTCGATGATCGCGGTGTGTACGCGCTGCGGATGCGCCGCGAGATAGGCGAGCGTCACCGTCGTGCCGTACGAGATGCCGTAGACGGTCCAGCGATCGATCTTGAGTGCTGTGCGCAGGGTCTCCATGTCGCGCACGGTGGCAGCGGTGCCGTAGTTCGCGAGGCTGACGCCGCTTGTGGTCAATTCGTCCACGCATTTGCGCGTGTCGGCGAGCGCGCGCCTGCGCAACGCCTCGACGTTGTCGTCGTCCAGGGTCGGGTCGTCCTGGTCGAGGAACGTGCATAGGTTCGGCGTGGAGAAACCGACGGCGCGCTGATCGAAGATGACGAGTGGCGCGAGCTTGGCGACCGGCAGGCTTGCTATCGACGCCCAGTCGCCGACGACGCCCGCGCCCGGTCCTCCATGTGCGAGCACGATCGGCGGGCGCTTTGCGGCCTGCGCATCGGCGGGCATCACCACGACGACCGCGAGGTCGATCGGGCGGCCGATGCCGCCGGGTTGCTCGCTGGTGCGCAGGTGTCCGCAATGGCGCATGACGGAGTTGTCGATGCGGCCGTAGTCGTCGGGACACGGGAATGGCTTGAGTGCGGTCACGTCGACGGCGAAGGCCGCGCGCACGACGCTCAAGAGTGCGAGGCAGGCAATCGCGAGGGCGCGGGCGAGTGGCGTCATGCGAGGCCATCTTAGGGGAGGAGGCGGCGGCTGGCACGCCGGTCTTGAGCGATGCGGCGGCGGCCGGTAGCGTGGGCTCATGTATCCTTTCTTTGCGCTTGGCCTGTTCGTTGCGTGCGAGGCGTGTGACGAGCTTGCCACGGGTGCGGCGGCGCATCCGTTTGCGATCGGCGCCGCATGGCGGCCGAAGTGCGATGCGGCATCGTCGCGTTATGTGGAGTCCGATCCTTGGCCGGCGGCGGGCGAGGTGCGTCGGCAGGCCTTTACGCGCGACTGTGCGGACGTTGTCTTGACGCGAGCGTTCGTCGCGGCGCGCGGCGGGTTCACGGAGGGCGAACTCTTCGCCGGGGCTCTGATCGAGAAGAGGATCGGGCGCGGGGTCAGCGTCATCCGCCAGCAGGAGTTTCTGGGGCGTATCGGCGGGTACAGTTACCGCTATCATGCGACCGCGGACGGGCAGCGTATTCTGGCGTCGCTCGAGCGGCCTTTGATCACGTCGCATCTGGTGAGCACGGTCATGGCGCCCGGCCCCGTCGTGCCCGGCGGCGTGCAGAGCGTGACGTGCGAGGTGTGGCGTGCCCGGTGCGAACTCGTCAGCCGGCGGATCAATGACGATGTGGCGCTGCCGTTCTTCACCGTCGTGTTCGACGCACGGCATCCCGACGGCGATCTGTGCCTGGACGCGCCGCAGGATGCCGCGGGCGGTGTCACGGTGACGGCCGACGCCGCGGTCGTCGTCGAGGGTTTGAAGGCGCCTTCCGGCTCGTACAATGCCTGTCTCGGAGATAAGTCGGCGGCGGCGCTGACCGCGATGGCAGCGGCGCGGCTTGTGCGCTATCGTGTCAATCGCGCGCCGGCAGATCGGGTGGCGCCTTGGGACACCGCCGTACTCGACGCGGCGGGGTTGGCAGAGGCGGCGGATTTGGCGCGGTTCCTGTTGCGTGAGGCCGTCGGCGGCGCACGCATGAAAGAGGGGCAGAAACGCGCGGCCGAGGCCGACGTCTTGCTTGCGGGGTCGACCATCCCCAATTAATTCACGGCGCGGCCGCGTGTTAAGGTCGGGCATCGAGTCGGCAGGAGGTATCTGGCCCCATGGACGGTTACGGCATTTGGATTGTCTTGGGCGGCATCGCGCTCATCATCGTGTGGATCATCATGATCTACAACGGCCTCGTCGCGCTCAGGCAGCGGGCGAACCAATCGTTCGCCGACATCGACGTGCAGCTGAAACAGCGGCACGATTTGATTCCCAATCTCGTCGAGACCGTGAAGGGCTATGCCGCGCACGAGAAGTCGACGCTGGATGCGGTCGTGCAAGCGCGCAACGCCGCCCTCTCGGCGCACGGCCCGGCGGCACAGGCGCAGGCGGAGAACGTGCTTTCGGGCGCTCTCAGGCAGCTGTTTGCGCTGTCGGAGGCTTATCCGGACCTGAAGGCGAGCGCGAATTTCCAACAGCTGCAGCGCGACTTGAGCGACGTGGAGAACAAGCTTTCGGCAGCGCGACGTTTCTTCAACAACGCGGTCAGCGAACTGAACGCGGCGATCGAAGCGTTTCCGGCCGTGCTGTTCGCGCGATCGTTGGGCTTTACGAACCGCGAGTTCTTCGACGTCGGCGACGATCAGCGCAAGACGCTGGATACGGCGCCGCAGGTGAAGTTCTGAGCCGAGCCAAATGAGCGAGGCCTACGGGCTCTATTCGCACATCCGGGCGAACAGGTTTCGCTCGGGCGTGCTGATCGCGGGCCTTTTCGTGCTCGTCTATCTGCTCGTGTTCGCGTTCGTGCTGGCGTTCAACGGCGTTGCGATCGGGGACGAGGGGCTCGACGTCATTATCGACACGTCGCTGGTGCAGTTCGTCTACCTCTTGCCTTGGGCGACGCTGGCGACCGCGGTATGGACGTTCATCGGCTAT
>JAEUML010000284.1 GCA_016792785.1 Alphaproteobacteria bacterium | reverse complement strand
GGCAAGCAGACCGAGGTGAAGGCGAAATGAGCGCCGTCCTCGTCACGGGTGCCGCGAAGCGGTTGGGGCGCGCGATCGCTTTGAAGCTCGCGCGCGAGGGCTACGACGTTGCGGTTCACTATCGGTCCAGCAAGGCCGAAGCGGATGCGGTCGCGGCGGAGATCAAGGCACTCGGGCGGCGTGCGGCGCTCGTCGAAGGCGAGTTGTCGAAAGAGGCGGATGTTGCGGCCATCGTGCCGCGTGCGGTTTCCGCGCTTGGACCGCTGACCGCGCTCGTCAACAGCGCGTCCGTGTTCGAGGACGATCGCGTCGAGACCGCGACGCGGGCGAGCTGGGACAAGCATCTCGACACGAACTTGCGCGCGCCGTTGGTGCTATCGCAGGCGTTTGCGGCGCAACTGCCGGCGGGCGCACATGGCGGGATCGTCAATCTGATCGATCAGCAGGTGCTCAATTTGACGCCGCAGTTTTTGTCCTACACGGTGTCGAAGGCGGCGCTTTGGACGTTGACGCAAACGTTGGCGCAGGCGCTGGCGCCGCGCATTCGCGTGAATGCGGTTGCGCCTGGGCCCTCGCTCAAGGCCGAGCGGCAGAGCCAAGCGAATTTCGACGGGCACGTGAAGGCGACACTGCTGCAACGGCCATCGTCGCCGGAGGACATTGCGGCGGCGGTCGCCTATCTTCTCGCGGCGCCCGCGGTCACGGGGCAGATGATCGCGGTCGATAGCGGACAGCACCTCGGCTGGTCGCGCGATCAGTTTCTGGAGTGAATGGGCCATGAGCGAGCGTCCGAAAGTGCAGCCCTTGCGCATCGCCGACGCGCGCATGCGGATCCGGCACGTGTTCGTGCGCGACCTTGAGCTCAACGCGGACATCGGCGTGCACCGGCACGAGAAGGGGCAGCTTCAGCCTGTCAGGATCAACATCGACCTGACCGTGGAGGAGATGGAAGGCGAACTCGGCGACAAGCTTGAGAACGTCGTCGACTACGGGGCGGTGGTGAAGGGCGTGAAGGCGATCCTGGCCAGCGGACACCTGAACCTGGTCGAGACGTTGGCCGAAAAGGTTGCCGCGCACTGCCTCGCCGACAGCCGCGTGCGCGTTGCGCGGGTGCGGATCGAGAAGCTGAAGGTGTTGGCCGAAGCGCAATCCGTGGGTGTCGAGATCGAGCGCGAGGCGGAGCGGTAGGCGCGGCGTCCCCTCATCCGTCTCGCCGCCTGACGGCGGCGATCCACCTTCTCCCGCAAGCGGGAGAAGGACAACCAACGTAACCCTTGCGCTTCTCCCATTGGGAGAAGCTGGCTCGCCGCGACAGCGGCGAGACTGATGAGGGGACGCTTGGTCCTGGTTCCGCCAGCAACTATCTTCCGCACCCAATGAGCGACTCTCACGATCAGATTGCTGGCGACGGGCCTGGGTTGATTGCCAGCGGGGTGGCGGTCATTTCGGACTATCTGACGCGGCTGCCGAATGCGCCGGGCGTTTATCGGATGATCGCGGCGAATGGCGACGTGCTTTACGTCGGCAAGGCTGCGAACCTGAAGAAGCGCGTCGTTGCCTACACGAAGCCGTTCGATCAGCCGGCGCGTATTGCGCGCATGATCGCGAACACGGCGTCGATGGAGTTCGTGCAGACGGCGTCCGAAGTCGAGGCGCTGCTGCTCGAGGCGAACCTCATTAAACGCTTGAAGCCGCGCTACAACGTCCACCTGCGCGACGACAAATCGTTTCCGTACATCCTCGTCACTGGCGATCACGCGGCGCCGCAATTGATCAAGCATCGTGGCGCGAAGAACCGAAAGGGCGAGTATTTCGGGCCATTCGCCTCGGCCTATTCGGTGAACCGGACGCTGAACACGTTGCAGCGGGCGTTTCTTCTGCGCAGCTGCACGGATTCGGTGTTCGAGAGCCGGACGCGGCCGTGTCTGCTGCACCAGATCAAGCGCTGCGCGGCGCCGTGTGTGGGCAAGGTTCCGCCGGACGATTATCAGCACCTCGTCGATCAGGCGGTCGCCTTTTTGCGCGGCAAGAGCCAGGATGTGAAGGAGGAGCTGACGCGCGACATGGAAGCGAGCGCTGAAGCTCTCGACTTCGAGAAGGCGGCGCGGTTGCGTGATCGGATTCGCGCGCTGGCGCATGTGCAGCTTCAGCAAGGGATCAATCCGCAGACGATCGATGAGGCCGATCTTTTCGCCGCCTATCAAGACGGCGGGCATACGTGCATTCAGGTGTTCTTCTTCCGCTCAGGGCAGAACTGGGGCAATCGCGCCTATTTCCCGAAGCATGATCGCGGTGTCGAGGTTCCCGAAATTCTCGATAGTTTCCTGGCGCAGTTCTACGACGAGCGCGAACCGCCGAAGCTCGTCATCATCAGCCACGACATGCCGGAGCGCGCGTTGCTCGAAGAGGCGCTGTCGGTGAAGGCCGAGCGGCGCGTCGAAGTCTTGGTGCCGCAGCGCGGCGAGAAGCGCGAAGTGATGGCGCAAGCGGTGATGAACGCGCGCGAGTCGCTTGCCCGGCGTATGGCAGAGAGCGCGACGCAGCTGCAGCTGCTCGACGGGGTGGCGGCGGCGTTCGGGCTCGATGACGCGCCGCGGCGGATTGAGGTCTACGACAACAGCCACATCTCGGGCACGAACGCGGTCGGTGCGATGATCGTGGCGGGGCCGGAGGGTTTCATCAAAGGGCAGTACCGCAAGTTCAACATCAAGAACGCGGACCTCACGCCCGGCGACGACTATGCGATGATGCGGGAGGTGCTGACGCGCCGGTTCAAACGCCTCGTCAAAGAGCAAGAAGCGCAGGCCGAGGGTGGCGTCGCGTTCGACGAGCGCGGCGACGCGGACGACTCGGACGATGTTTCGGCGCCGGACCTCATCCTGATCGACGGCGGGCAGGGGCAGTTTGCCGTGGCGTCCGAGGTGCTTCAAGCGCTCGACGTGAAAGGGGTCAAGATCGTTTCGATCGCCAAAGGGCCGGACCGCGACGCGGGGCGCGAACGGTTTTTCATGACCGGACGCGAGCCGTTCCACCTGGAGTTCAAGAGCCCGGTCCTCTTCTACCTGCAACGGTTGCGCGACGAGGCGCATCGCTTTGCCATCGGCTCGCACCGCGCCAAGCGGGCGCAGACGATCACTTCTTCGCCGCTTGATGAAATCGAGGGCATCGGACCGACGCGGAAACGGGCGCTTTTGAACCATTTCGGCTCTGGCCGGGCGGTGACGAAGGCCGGGCTTTCCGATCTGGAATCGGTTAAAGGTATCTCCAAGGCCATGGCGCGGAAGATCTATGACCACTTCCACGACAAGAGTTGACGCGGCCCGCGAGCTAGAGTTCGAGACATGGGCGATCACCTTCCCAATCTGCTGACGTTCGCGCGTATCGCGCTGACGCCCGTGTTCGTGGCAGCGTTTTGGTGGCCTGCGGAGATGGGTGGGCGTTGGGTGGTCTTGGCGCTGTTTCTGATCGCTGCGATCACCGACTATGCCGACGGATGGATCGCGCGGCGGCGGAATATGGAGTCGCGCCTCGGCGCCATGCTCGATCCGATCGCCGACAAGTTGCTGATCGCGTCCGCCCTCGTGATGCTCGTCTACAAGGATGACATCCGCGGTTTCGTGATCATTCCGGCGCTCGTCATCCTGGCGCGTGAGATTTTGGTGTCGGGCATGCGCGAGTTCCTGGCGACGATCGCTATTCAGGTACCGGTGTCGTCGATCTCGAAGTTCAAGACCGTCGTGCAAGTGATCGCGATCGCGATGCTCATCGTGGCGCCGGCGATCGAGCATGTGTGGGGCTGGCTGCATCAGGCGGGGATCGTGGCGCTCTGGGGCGCGGCCGTGTTGACGCTCTACACCGGGTTCTCTTACGTGCAGGCGAACGTTGCGCATGTGTCGGGTGAGCATGCGCGGCCGCGTCCGCGCGAAGCCGGCCGTACGTCATGAAGGTCCTCTACTTCGCCTGGGTGCGCCAGAAGGTCGGGCGCGGTGAGGAGGTCGTCGACGCGCCGAGCGAGGCGGCGACGGTCGGCGCGTTGGCGCAATGGCTGCAAGCGCGGGGCGGCGGTTATGCCGAGGCGTTCGCCGACTTGAAGCGGGTGCGCGCCGCGGTCAACCAGGAACATGTCGGCTTCGACGCGCCGATCAAGGCGGGGGACGAGGTCGCGTTCTTTCCTCCGGTCACGGGCGGATGACGGTCAAGGTTCAGCGCGAAGACTTCGATCCGGGCGCGGAGATTGCGCGGTTGCACGCGGGGCGCAGCGACATCGGCGCGGTCGTGAGCTTCGTCGGGCTTGTGCGCGGCGAGAGCCACGGCGAAGCGCTGCGCAGCATGACGCTCGAGCATTTTCCCGGAATGACGGAGCGCGAGCTTGAGCGCATCGCGGACGAGGCGCGCGCGCGCTGGTCGCTTCAGGGCGTGACGGTCGTCCATCGCATCGGAGAACTGAAACCGGGCGAGCGGATCGTGCTCGTGGTGACGGCGGCAGCGCACCGGCGGGCGGCCTTCGAGGCGGGCGAATTCCTGATGGACTATCTGAAAACGCGCGCGCCGTTCTGGAAGCGCGAACTGCGCCCTTCGGGCGAGCACTGGGTCGAGGCGCGCGGCAGCGACGATGAGGCCGCCGCGCGCTGGCGGCGCGATTAGATCTTGTGCTTGCCGCGCACGAAGTTCGAATAGTCGTCCATCAGCGTGGTGGTGATGTTGCCGACTTCGAACTTCCAGTCGCCGATCGAGCCGACGGGTGAGACTTCTGCGGCCGAGCCGGTGAGGAAGCACTGCTCGAACGAGCCGACCTCGGAGCTTTGGATGTATTTCTCAACGACCTCGATCTGGCGAGCGCGGGCAAGATCCATGACCGTCTGGCGCGTGATGCCGTTCAGGAAGCAGTCGGCGTGCGGCGTGAACAGTTTGCCTTCCTTGACGAAGAAGATGTTCGCGCCTGTCGCCTCGGCGACGAGGCCGCGCCAGTCGTACATCATCGCGTCGGCGTAGCCTTTCGCTTCAGCTTCGTGCTTCGACAGCGTGCAGATCATGTAGAGGCCGGCGGCCTTGGCGCGCCAGGGCGTCGTGTCGGGTGCGGGGCGGCGCCAGCGGGCGATGTCGAGGCGGATTCCCTTCTTCTTGATCTCGGGGTCGAACATCGAGGGCCAGGGCCACACGGCGATCGCGACGTGGATCTTCGATTTCTGGGCGCTGACCGCCATCTGCTCGCTGCCGCGCCAGGCGACGGGGCGCATATAAGCGTCGTCCATGCCTTGCGCTTCGACGACCTGCTTGCAGGCGTCGTTGATCTCGGCCTCGGTGAATGGGATTTCGAAGCCCATGAGGCGGGCCGATTCGAAGAGGCGCTTCGTGTGCTGTTCGAGTTTGAAGACCTTCCTGTTGTAGACGCGTTGGCCCTCGAAGATGCAGGAGCCGTAGTGCAGGCCGTGCGTCAGAACGTGGACCTTCGCGTCGCGCCAGGCCACGAGCTTGCCGTCGAACCAGATATGGCCGTCGCGATCGTCGAAGGGTATGAGCGACATGAAAGGCTCCCACGCGTGGTTAAGTCTTCGGAGGGCCAACTATAACCGCTCGCGCTTGCGGCAGGTACAGCCGACGCCCTATTGTGGCAGCATATCTGCCATAACCCCCGTGCATGACACCACTAGGCATTCGAGATGAAGGCTGCGCCGTCGCTGCTCTATTTGCGCGAGGAAGAACTGACGGACGGCGTTGAGCTGTTCTTTTTTGCCGGACGCGATTTTGCGAAATCCGTGGATGCGAGGCTGGGCGAGCTTGAACTCGGCCGCGCGCACTACCGTGCCTTGCATTTTGTTGCGCGCCACCCGGGGATTCCGGTTTCAGATTTGCTTGGTATCCTCGGAATCACGAAACAATCCCTCAGCCGGGTGGTGAAGGCTTTGACCGATGGCGGACTGCTGACTCAGGCGCAAGGCGCGCGCGACCGCCGGCAGCGGCTGCTGCGGCTGACTGCCAAAGGCGCGGCCATCGAGGCGGAGCTGACGGCGCTGCAGCGTACGCGCCTTGCCAAAGCTTACCGCGAGGCGGGGCCCGAGGCGGTCGCCGGGTTTCGTCAGGTGCTGCAGGGACTTCTGGCCGAACAGGAACGGGCAGGCGTGATGCGCCTGATCGCAAAGCGATGACCAGCGACGCTCTCGAAATCGACGATGCCGAGACGCAGGTGCATCACCTGTTGATCGTCGACGACGATACGCGCATTCGCACGTTGCTGCAGCGCTATTTGAGCGAGAACGGGTACCGCGTGACGGCGGCAAAGGACGCGGCCGAGGCGCGGCAATTGATGGCGAGCCTCGACTTCGATTTCATCGTGCTCGACGTGATGATGCCGGGTGAAGACGGATTCTCGCTGACCAAGGCCATTCGCGAGACGTCGCGTGTGCCGATCTTGCTGTTGACGGCGCGCGGCGAAACCACCGACCGCATCGAAGGTCTTGAGCGCGGCGCGGACGATTACCTGGCGAAGCCGTTCGAGCCGCGCGAGCTGCTGCTGCGGATCGCCACGATCCTCAGGCGGGCCGGCACACCGGTCGAGCCGGTGCGCCAAGTCATTCAGCTGGGCACGTGCCGGTTCGACGCCGAACGGGGTGAGCTTTCGCGCGACGGCAAGCCGGTGAAGTTGACCTCGGCGGAGTTGCAGCTGATGCGCGTGCTTGCGGCCAACCCCGGAACGACGTTCACGCGCAGCGACTTGTCGCAACGCATGGGCGCCGTGCTGGAGCGTACGGTGGACGTTCAAATCACGCGGTTGAGGCGCAAGATCGAGAACGATCCAAAGCTGCCGCTCTATCTGCAGACGGTCCGTGGCGTCGGCTATGTGCTGATGCCGGACCGGGTGGGGTGAGCATGTTTTCGCGCGGGTGGTTTCGCCGTTCGATGCCCCGCGGGTTGTTCGGGCGCTCGCTTATCATCATCGTGATGCCCGTCGTGGTGTTGCAGGCGGTCGTAACCTATTTGCTGTTCGACCGGCAGTGGGAAGCGGTGACGACGCGCATCTCGCGCGGCGTGGCGGCGCAGATTGCGCTCTTCGTGCAAAGCTACGAGACGCTTGGGCCCGACCGTTTCGCGGGCGAGGTCGTGCGTCTGCAGGAAACGACGTTCGGCCTTGTGCCTGTGGTCAAGCAGGGCGAGAAATTGCCTGAGACGGAGTCGCCGGCGTTCGAGGTCTTGAAGCAGGTGTTCGTGCGCGAACTGTCGACGCGCATCGGCCGGCCGGTTTGGGTCGATTCCGATTCGCTGGAAGACCTCGTCGACATCCGCATCCAGCTCGACGGCGCGGTGATGCAGGTGATGGCCGAGCGCAAGCGCGTGATGTCGACGAACACGCATGTCTGGGTGCTGTGGATGATGGGAACGGCGCTTGTGCTGCTGTCGGTCGCAATCCTGTTCCTGCGCAATCAGATACGGCCGATCGTGCGGCTTGCGGACGCTGCGGAGGCGTTCGGCAAGGGGCGCGACGTGCCCGACTTCCGGCCATCCGGCGCGACGGAGGTGCGGCGCGCGTCGCTCGCCTTCATCGACATGCGCGAGCGCATCTCGCGTTTCGTGCAGCAGCGCACCGACATGCTGGCAGGCGTCAGCCATGATTTGCGCACGCCGCTGACGCGCATGAAGCTCGAGCTTGCGATGATGAAGGACAGCGGCTCGATCCAGGCGCTCAAGGGCGACGTCGAGGAAATGGAGCGGATGCTCGAGGAGTATCTGGCCTTCGCGCGCGGTCAAGCGGGTGAGAGCGCGTCTGAGACGGACCTCGGCCAGCTGCTCAAGGACGTGGTGGCGAGCGCCAAGCGAAAGAGCGACGCAAAAGCCGCCAAGCCCGTCGAGCTTTCAGTCAAAGACGACTTGATCGTCGAACTGCGGCCGAATGCGATGCGGCGCTGCGTGACGAACCTGCTCGAAAACGCGCTGCGCCACGGGACACGCTCCGAGGTCAGCGCCGCGATGAACGGTTCCACGATCGAGATCGCGGTCGACGACGACGGGCCGGGTATTCCGCCCGAGCAGCGGGAAGAGGCGTTCCGGCCGTTCCACCGGCTCGACAGCGGTCGCACGCTGTCGTCAGGCGGCGTGGGCCTGGGTCTTGCGATCGCGCGCGACATCGCGCGCGGACACGGCGGCGACATCTCGCTCGGCGAAAGCAAGCTTGGCGGTTTGCGCGCGGTGGTTCGGCTGCCGGTGTAGGCTTTCGGGATAGGGATTGCCGTGTCTCGGGCTTCGCTGCGCAATCGCGTTCATGGCTGTCCGCGGCGACGCCGGTCGTCGAAACCAATCGTCACGCCATATTGCCTTGCGAGTTCCTGCAATCTTGTCGCAAGGCGCGGCCCGTCGAAAGCAACCGCACCGAGGATGAGTGCGTCCGGGACGAATTTGACCATCGTGCCATGTTTGTCGCGCGGCTGTGCTTGCAAGACTTTGCTGGTTTCGCGTTCTCCGCTGCGGAAGGTCATTCGATGCTCTTCTCCGTCTCGCCACACTCGCAACTCGAGTGTTTCCGAGAGAGCGTTCACGGTGCAGTAGCTCGCCACCGGTCCATTGGCATGAAACGCTGGAGTTACGTGATCAATCGTGAAGGCGGCTTCGGCGTACGAAACTCCAAGATCGCGGTACGGAGCGGTTGGAAGGCCGCGGCCATCATCTTCGACTGAGCAGGAGCCGTCAGCGTCAAGGCGAACCCAAATCTGAGTGGGCTGGAACGTGAGCGCTTCTTCAATGGCGCAACCGACTGCTTGCTCGACAAGCAGGTTGGGGCCAATGCCTCCGTCGAATGGCCCGAGGTACATCCCGGGCCGCCTTCTGACTGCCGCTACCCCGCGAGGGGCGTTCATTTCCTGCCGGCGGAAATCTTCTCGGCGAGTTCCTGCATTTCGCCGATCGATTCTTTGGCGCGCTCCTGCATAACCTTGAAGGCGTCGCCGTTCGCGGTAATGGCGAGTTCGGCGATTTCCTTCATGTGCTTCAGTGCGCGGCCGATCGTCTTCTCGACGAGTTCGGCTTGCTTCTTCGGAAGGTCCTTGCCGTCGTTCGCCTTCATCAGGTCGGCGACGGACTCCTGAATGGCCTGCATCGTTTCGGTCATGATCTCGGCCTGGCGACGCATCATGTTCTGATAGCCTTCGGCGGCCTTCTGGTTCGCCTTCACCAGAGCTTCGAAGTTGCGCTTCTGGCTTTCCATCAGCGCATTGCCGTCGATCCCCGGCACGCTGAAGCGGTCCCAGAACCCCTGATCGAAGTTCGGCCATTTGAAGTCGAATTCGGGAAAGGGATTCTTCGCCATGGTCAGTTCTCCTCGCTTGGGGCGCGCGTGAGCCCCAAGATGAACCTTGCCCGGCGGTCGCGTCAATCGGCGGCGGCGGGCGCCTCGGCGCCGTCATCCGAGTCCGCACCGGTGCGCGCGCGCTGCAGCGTTTCCATCCATTCTTCGATCGTGCGTAGACGGCGGTCGACATGGGCCATGGTCTTGGCTAGGTCGTCGCCGTCCGTGAGCCACACGCCGATGCTCTCGGCGAGCAAGAAGCCGATGCCTCGGGTCACGAGGAGGCCCCGCCAGCCCGACGTCGGGAGTCCCGCGATGTCCGCTACCCACTGGGCGCTGCGCACCGTGGCGGGCAGCACATCCAGAAACGCGGCCGGATCGCCAGCGCTGTCGTCGTAGATGATCTGGATCGCGGGTTTCAACGGACCCATGGCCTCGAAGCAGCTCAAGATAGCGTCGAAGGCCCGGTCGCGCGGCGGAATGTCGGAATCGGGTTCCGGTGCGCGTTCGATCAGACCGATATCGACGCGCTTGGCGATCAACGCCAGCAGTGCCCGTTTGTCGGGGCAGAGTTCGTACAACGTCGCCGCGTCGATTTTGGCCTTGCGGGCCAGAGCCGTGAGGGACAAGGACTTCCAACCCGATTTCTCGATCGCGGCGAGTGCCGCGCTCACCAGCTTTTCTTCGGGAGACAGTTTCTTCGTGGCCATAGCGTGATCAGTCTAAGGCGTCGGGTAGGTGCGGCGCTATCGCGTTTTGGCGAGTTCGAAACCGCGCGCGGTGGCGGCGTCGACGGCCTCTTTCAACATCGTTTCCAGACGCCCGTCGCCCATCAGCACTTTGAGGGCCGCTTCCGTCGTGCCACCCGGGCTCGTCACCGATTGGCGCAGCGTCGCGGGGTCCATCGGCGTCACGGCAAGGAGCGCGCCTGCGCCTTCGATCGTCTTGCGGGCGAGGCGCTTGGCGATGTCGGCGCTCAGGCCTTGGCGTTCGGCGGCGGCGGCGAGTGCTTCGACCAACAAGAAGACGTACGCAGGTCCGGAACCGGACACGGCCGTGACCGCGTTCAACAATTCCTCGCCGTCGAGCCAAACGACGTCACCGATTGCCGCGAGCAAGGTTCCTGCGAGCTTTCGTTGGGCGGCGGTCGTCCCTGGTGTCGCGTAGGCGGCGGAGATGCCCTTGCCGATCGATGCGGGAAGGTTCGGCATGGCGCGGATGATGGCGCGCGGTTCACCAAGCCAGAGGTTTAGACTCTCGATCGGCGTGCCGGCGGCGATCGAGATGATCAGCGCTTTGCGCGCTGCCGCCGCATAGGCCGGGGCGACCGTTCGCATCAGCTGCGGCTTGACGGCGAGCACGATGGCTTCTGGCGTGAGGCCGTCCATTGCGGCGGCGTCGGCTTCGACCGCGGCGCCCGACTTCGTGAATGCGCGGGCATCGGTGGACTTGATCGCCGGATCGATCAGGATCAAGCGCGGCCCCCAGCCGGCCGCAACTAGGCCGCGCGCGATGGCGCCGCCCATGTGGCCGACGCCCACGACGACGATCGGTCGCTTGGCGTCGGCCGATGGGTTGACCGCTTTCTTGGGTTTCAGGCGCTTCCCTGGCACTGATAGACGACCGTTGCCGCAGCTTCTGATGCGGACTTACCGGCCCAGATCACGAATTGGAAGGCGGAATAGTAGCGGTCGCAGGCTTCCAGGGCCGCATCGATCAGGCCCTCGCATTGTTCGGGAACAGCCATCGCGCCGCGCAGCAGCAGGCCATGCCGGAAAATGATCTGGCCGCTGTCCGGCCACATTTCGAAGTGCCCGAGCCAAAGCTGCTCGTTGATGATGTTGAGCAGGCTCGCCACTTCGGCGCGCTTGAGCTTCGGCACCTTGACCTCGAGCTGCACGGAGAGCTGCAGCGTTTCGACGTCGTGGCGCCAATTGAACGACAAATGATGGTCTTCGCTTTGGCCGGGGAAGGAGAGGTGCATCTCGTCCTCGCCCGCACGGTCGAAAAGCCATTCGTTCTGAACTGCTATTTGCTCCATCAGGTCGAGGGGGTTGCCTTGAGTCACGTCGGTGGTTTGGATTTGCGGTGTGCTCATATCGACTGCAGCCTTTCTCGGCCCCCAGAGTCAGCCCGCCGCCGGAGGGGGCCGGCGGCGGTGACACGCGAGGGCAAATCAGCAAGGGTACGCAGGAAGGTGCTCCGGGCCCGGAATTACAAACGCTCCACATCTAGTAGCCCGACGCGAAGCACCCTCCATGAATCGAAGCGTGCACTATCAGTTGAATCGCGCGCAAGAGTCCGCCTGCCGATAAGTCTGTGTGTGTCGCGGATCGGTTGTGGAATCCGTCAGCGGCGGCGTTTCGGTTTTGGGGATTGCTTGCGAACAGGCGTGCTCAACCGAGTTTTGAACAGGCGTGAATCGCGTGAATCATTTTTGTGCGCCGTTTCCAGCTTCGTGAGTCGCGCGTGCAACTCTTCAACTTCGCGGCGGGACTTGGCTGCCATCGCCTTCATTGCTTCGAATTCCTCGCGCGGCACCAGATCGAGATCGTTCACCAGGCGCTCGGCCTGCGTCTTGATCATCGTGCCGATTTCGTCGCGCACGCCCTTTGCGGCGCCGGCGGCGTTCGTCATCAGCTTGGCGATCTGGTCGAGAATAGGATTTTCGCTTTGCATGTCCGGCTCCCGCGTCCTGTCACTGAAACGTAGGTACGGGCTGGCTGTCCTGCAATGCGGCTTGACACGCCGGAACCGCCAGCCCCAAGTCTCGCCGATCAGTTGCCAGAGTGCTCTTCGCGCATGATCTCGATCGCCTTTCCGGAAATCGACCCGGCCGCGTTCTACATCCCCATTCCGTTCGTCGGGTGGCTACCCATACGGTGGTATGCGCTCGCCTATATCGCGGGGCTGCTCGGCGCGTGGTCGTTCATTCTGCGCATGTTGAAGACGGATCGGCTTTGGGCGGGGCTGCCGTTCAACGGCAAACCGCAGGCGACGCGCGATCACATCGGCGATCTTTTCGTGTGGGCGGCGCTCGGCGTCATCCTGGGCGGGCGGCTCGGCTACGTTCTCTTCTACGGTTTCGTCTATCAGCCGGAGATATATCTGGAGAGCCCGTGGCGCGTGTTCGCGGCCTGGGAAGGCGGCATGTCGTTCCATGGCGGGGCTATCGGCGTTGTGCTCGCGATCATCATCTTTGCGCGCGTTAACAAGCTCGACATGGTGGCGCTCGGCGATCTCGTCGCCGCCGCGACGCCGATCGGCCTGTTCTTCGGGCGCATGGCGAATTTCGTGAACGGCGAACTCTGGGGCAAGGTCAGCGACGTTCCGTGGGCGATGCAGTTCCCGGCAGCTGCGATCCGCGCGCCGGACGGCACGGTACTCAGCAATCCGGCCCGCCACCCGAGCCAACTTTACGAAGCGGCGCTGGAAGGTGTCGTGCTGTTCGCCATTCTCTATGTCCTGATCCATCGGTTCGGGATCTTGAAGCGGCCGGGACTTGCGATCGCCGTGTTCTGGGCGGGGTATGGGACCTTCCGCATCTTCGTCGAGTTGTTCTTTCGTGAGAACACGCATCAGTCCTTGTTCGGCGGCGCGGTCGCGATGGGAACGGTTCTTTCGCTCGCGATGTGGGCGTTCGCCGGGTTCTTCTTTTGGTATGCGCTCTACCGCAAGGGCCCCGCGCTGCAGACGCAATGACGGACGTGGCGCGGCACCTGGCGGATCTCATTCGCGCCGGCGGTCCGATCTCGATTGCGGAGTTCATGCGCGTCTGCCTGACCGTGCGTGGCGACAGTTATTACCAGCGCGGTGATCCGTTCGGTGCCGCGGGCGATTTCGTGACGGCGCCCGAGATTTCGCAGATCTTCGGCGAGTTGATCGGGTTGTGGTGCGCGGATGTGTGGCGGCAGCTCGGCGCGCCCGCGCGGTGCACGCTTGCGGAACTCGGGCCAGGCCGAGGCACCTTGATGAAAGACGTGCTGCGGGCGGCGGGGATCGTTCCCGGTTTCCGCGACGCTGTGTCCGTCGTCTTTGTCGAGGTGAGCGAGCCGTTGAAACGCGTTCAACGGGATGCGCTGGGCGGTGTGGCGCCCGTCGTTTGGCGCGACCGTGTCGAGGATATCGACGCTCAGAGCCCGCTCATCGTGATCGCCAACGAGTTCTTCGATGCGTTGCCGGTGCGGCAGTTCGTGAGAACGCTGGACGGCTGGGCGGAGCGGTGCGTCGGCCTGGGTGAAGGCGACGCCCTTAGGTTCGGATTGGCGCCGGCTGCGAATGTGGTCGTGCCGGCGCCCTTGCACGGTGCCGCCTTGGGATGCGTTTTCGAGATTTCGCCGATGCGCGCCGCGGCTGCGTCTGCTGTCGGCGATCTTGTTGCGCGCGTTGGCGGCGCAGTGCTTGCCATCGATTATGGCTTCGAGGGACCGGCCGTCGGCGATACGCTTCAAGCTCTGCGGTCGCATCGTTTCGTCGACGTTTTGGACGAGCCCGGCTCGGCCGACCTTACAACTCACGTCGATTTTACCGCACTTGGCGAAGCGTTTGCGGGCGCCGGCCTTCGCGTTGCGTCTTTGACGGGGCAGGGCGCGTTTTTGAACGCGTTGGGTGCGGCGGCGCGTGTTGCGAAGCTCAAGGCCGGCGCAACGCTCGAACAAGCGGCCGTGCTGGACTCGGCCTATCAAAGGTTGACCGGCGACGAGGCGATGGGCAGCTTGTTCAAAGTGCTGTGCGCATTCGCGCCGGCCTCGCTTCAACCGGCTGGCTTTGCGAGTTCATGAAACCGCTCACGTCTCCTTCGTTGTCCGCGCTCAACGGAATCGCGCACGGATATTTCGGGCGGCGGGGCGGCGTGTCGACGGGCGTGTTCGCGTCGCTCAACTGCGGCTATGGCTCCGACGACGATGCGGACCTGGTGCGCGAGAACCGCACGCGTGTTGCAGCGTGGCTCGGCACGGGCGAGCCGCGATTGCTGACGGTCTATCAGGTGCACAGCGCAGAAGCCGTTTGCGTGACGGCGCCTTGGACGCGCGGCGATGCACCGAAGGCCGACGGTATGGCGACGAGCGTGCGCGGTATCGCGCTCGGCGTTTTGGCTGCCGACTGCGCGCCCGTGCTGTTTGCCGATGCTGAGGCCGGGGTTGTCGGGTCGGCGCATGCGGGTTGGAAGGGCGCGATTGGCGGTGTCGTTGAGGCGGTCGTGAGCGCGATGGAAGGTTTGGGCGCCCGGCGCGCTCGCGTGCGAGCGGCGATCGGTCCGTGCATCAGCCAGACCGCTTATGAAGTCGGGCCGGAGTTTCGCGAGCGCTTTTTGGAGCACGCGGCGGCGAACGCGCGCTTCTTTGCGCCGGGTGCGCGGCGCGGGCATTGGCAGTTCGATCTGCCTGGCTATGTGACGCTCAGGGCGCAGGCAGCCGGGGTGCAGGTTGAGGCGCTCGGTGTGTGTACTTATGCCGATGAGGCGAGCTACTTTTCGTTCCGGCGGACGACCCATCGCGCCGAAACGCAGTATGGGCGCAATCTTTCGGCGATCATGTTGAAGCCATGATGTCTCGTTTGTTTACAGTCCTCGCTTCGATCCTCGCCGTCACGGGATGCGCCGGGATCACCGAGCCGTTGGGCATGAAGGACCCGTTTGCAATTCCTCAGCCGTTCCAGGGCGTTGAGCGCAACGATGCGATGGTCAATCAGGCGATCCTGGTTTCGGCGCTCGTCGTCGAGGCGCCCCAAGGTCTCGCGGAAGAGCTTGGGGTGCTGTTGCGGGATCAGGTGGTCGAAGCCGCGCGCCGGCACGACGTGCCCGCGTTCGGCGCGCCGACGCCGATGGCGTGGGTGCTGAAGGGGCAGACGGCGACGATCGCGGCTGCCGGCGCGCCGGGTTCGGAGCAGCGCATCGTTTCTTGGCAGTTGTTCGATCCCGAGGGCAACGAGCGGACGCAGTTTCCGGTCGCGTTCAGCGGCGGCGACGATGTGCTGATGCAGGGCGGTGTGAAGCTATTGGCGGAGCAAACCGCGAACGCTTTGGATGTGGCGCTCGCACGGCCGCGTACTCAGATGGTCGAGCAGCAAGTGACGACGACGCGGCCGGTCGCTGTCGTCGGCGGTGTCAAAGGTGCGCCAGGTGACGGCAACAGCGCGCTGGCCGAGGCATTGCGCGCCGTGTTGCCGCTCAAAGGCGTGCGCGTCGACGCGAAGAAAGATGCGGCGGCCTGGCGCATCGAGGGCGTCGTCAAGGTCGCGCGCGGACCCGGCGATACCGACATTGTCACGCTGTCGTGGCGCGTGCTCGACGCCAACGGCAAAGAAGCGGGAACCATCACGCAGGAGAACGCCGTACCGCGCGGCCGGCTGCTTAAGCCTTGGGCGGAGATAGCGGGCTTCGCAGCGGAGGCGGCGGCAGAGGGAATTGCCCAGCTTCTTCAACAGATTGCGCAGGCCAAGCCCGCCTAAGCCGCATTGCAACGGCCTACTGCCGTTGCTACAAGCCCGCGCGGCATCATCGAAACGACATGTGTTCGCCGTTCGTGCCCAAGGCGAGCCCCGGAACCCACGCGACATGAAACTGCTTGCCGGCAACAGCAATCATCCGCTCGCGAATCAGATCGGCGAATATCTGAAGGTCCCGCTGACCAAGGCGATCGTGCGGCGCTTCGCCGACATGGAAGTGTTCGTCGAGATACAGGAAAACGTGCGCGGCGAAGACGTGTTCGTCATCCAATCGACGTCGTTTCCGGCGAACGACCATCTGATGGAACTCTTGATCTGCATCGACGCACTGCGGCGTTCGTCGGCCAAGCGGATCACCGCGGTCATTCCTTATTTCGGTTACGCGCGGCAGGACCGGAAGCCCGGCCCGCGCACGCCGATCTCGGCGAAGCTCGTCGCCAACCTGATCACGCAGGCAGGGGCGGGGCGCGTGCTGACGCTTGACCTGCACGCGGGTCAGATTCAGGGCTTCTTCGACATCCCGACCGACAATCTCTATGGGGCGCCGATCTTCGAACACGACATCAAAGAGCACCTCGACGGCGAGCGGCTGATGGTCGTGTCGCCGGACGTCGGCGGCGTGGTGCGTGCGCGCGCTCTCGCCCGGCGGATCGACGCGGACCTCGCAATCGTCGACAAGCGGCGCGAGCGGGCAGGCGAGTCCGAGGTCATGAACATCATCGGCGACGTCTCAGGCCGCGTTTGCGTGATGGTCGACGACATCGTCGATTCCGCGGGCACTTTGTGCAACGCAGCCGAGGCGCTGATGAGCAAGGGCGCGAAGGCGACGTACGGCTATATCACGCACGGCGTGCTTTCCGGCGGGGCGGTCGCGCGCGTGCGGGGCTCGGCGCTGAAGGCGCTCGTGATCACGGACTCCATTGCACCCACCGAGGCCGTGCGCGGGTGTCCCAACATCCGCATTCTGCCCACGGCGCCGCTGCTGGGCGAGGCAATCCGCCGCATCGCCGAGGAACGCTCGGTGTCGAGCCTGTTCGACTGAACCTCTTCGTTCCGTTTGCGTTCGGGCGGCGGTTCGTATAAATCCCGCGCCTTCTTCCGATCAGCGGAATGAACAAGATAAGGGGCAATCGGGCCCCTGAAAGGGTTCAGGAGCACATGAGCGAACACGCCACTATTCCCGTCAAAACACGCGTCGGTTCCGGCACAGGATCCGCGCGGGCCGTCCGCCGCGAAGGCATGATCCCCGGCATCGTCTATGGCGCCGGCGGCGATCCGACGCCGATCAAGTTCGCGCTGCGCGACATCGAAAAGCACTATCAGACCGGCCGCTTCACCTCGACGCTGTTCACGCTCGACATCGAGGGCGAGAAGCTGCGCGTCATTCCGCGCGAGGTGCAGGTCGATCCGGTCAGCGAGCGGCCGATCCACGCAGACTTTCAGCGCCTGGTCGCAGGCGCGCGCATTCGTTTGTTCATTCCCGTCCACTTCAACAATCACGGCGACTCGCCGGGCCTGAAGCGTGGCGGCGTGTTGAACATCGTGCGTCACGAGATCGAGTTTTTCTGTCCGTCGGAACGCATTCCGCAATTCATCGAGGCGAATCTCGCCGGCATGGATATCGGCGACAGCTTGCACATCTCGGCGATCAAACTGCCGGAAGGCTTGGTGCCGGTGATCCGCAACCGCGACTTCACGGTTGCGACGGTCGCGGCGCCGTCGGCCTTTGCCGAAGTCGAGACGAAGCCCACGGCCGCCGCCGAAGGCGAAGCCGCCGCCGCGGCGACCGCCGCCGGTGCGGCCGCGCCTGCTGCGGGTGCGGCACCTGCCGCCGGTGCGAAGGGTGCGCCTGCTGCCGCGGCGCCTGCCGCCGGTGCGAAGGGCGCGCCTGCCGCAAAGGCGCCTGCTGCCAAGGCGCCCGCCGCGAAGAAATAAGCGGGACACCATCGTCAACGATGCGGCGGCCGCCCGGGAAACCGGCGGCCGTTCGCACTTCAAGAAACGGACATGCTGCTCATCGTCGGCCTCGGCAATCCGGGCGAGGCCTATCAGAACCACCGCCACAACGTCGGATTCATGGCGGTCGATGCGATCGCCGATGCGCACGGCTTCGGCCCTTCGCGCGTGCGCTTTCGCGGGCAGGCGCGCGAGGGCACGCTCGGGTCTGAGAAGGCGCTGATCCTGAAGCCGATGACCTATATGAACGACAGTGGCGTTGCCGTGCGCGAGGCGTCGTCGTTCCACAAGATTCCGCTCGAGCGCGTCTTCGTGATCTACGACGAACTCGACCTTGCGGCGGGCAAGGTGCGCGTGAAGCTCGGCGGCGGGAACGCGGGTCACAATGGGCTGCGCTCGATCTCGACGCATTGCGGCAACGACTACTGGCGCGTGCGGATCGGCATCGGTCATCCGGGCGACAAAGAACGCGTGACGGGTCATGTGCTGGGCAATTTCACGAAGGCCGACCGGTCGTGGGTCGATCCGTTGCTTGACGCCGTCGCGCAGGCGGCGCCGTTCCTGGCCGCGGGCGATGAGGCCGGTTTCATGAACAAGGTCACCTTGCTGACGACGCCGAAGAAAGAGCCGAAGCCGAAACCGAAAGACGACGCCAAGAAGGACGAGTGACATGGGTTTCAAATGCGGCATCGTCGGGTTGCCGAACGTGGGCAAGTCCACGCTGTTCAACGCGTTGACGCAAACGGCGGCGGCGCAGGCGGCGAATTATCCGTTCTGTACGATCGAGCCGAACGTGGGCGAGGTCGCGGTGCCGGATCCGCGGCTCGATACGCTCGCGAAGATCGGGAAGTCGGCACAGATTATTCCGACGCGGCTGACGTTCGTCGACATCGCGGGGCTCGTGCGCGGGGCGTCGAAGGGGGAGGGGCTCGGCAACCAGTTCCTGTCGCATATCCGCGAGGTCGACGCAGTCGCCTATGTGCTGCGGTGCTTCGAGGACGGCGACATTACGCATGTCGAAAACCGGATCGATCCCTTGGCGGATGCGGACACGGTCGAGACGGAACTGATGCTCTCCGATCTCGACAGTCTGGAACGGCGTGTCTCGGCGACCGAGAAGAAGGCGAAGCAAGGCGACAAGGAATCGAAGGCGCTGTTCGACGTCATGTCGGCGGCGCTGGCGCTGCTGCGCGACGGTAAGCCCGCGCGGATGGTCAAGATCAATGACGAGCAGCGGGCGATGTTCGATCAGCTGCAGCTGTTGACGGCCAAGCCGATCGTCTATGTCGCGAACGTCGACGAAGGATCGGCGGCGACGGGCAATTCGTTTTCGAAGCGCGTCGAAGAGCGGGCGAAGGCGGAGGGCGCGGCTTATGTGGTCATCTCGGCCAAAATCGAATCCGAGATTGCGCAGTTGTCGCCTGCGGAGCGCGACGACTTTCTGGCGACGCTGGGTCTTGAAGAGCCCGGCCTGAACCGGTTGATCCGCGCGGGGTATTCGCTGCTCCACCTGATCACGTTCTTCACGGTGGGGCCCAAAGAGGCGCGGGCGTGGACCGTGCACAAGGGCGCGCGTGCACCGCAGGCCGCGGGTGTCATCCACACGGACTTCGAAAAGGGCTTCATCCGCGCGGAGACGATCGCGTTCGCCGACTTCGTCGCCAACAACGGCGAGGCGGGCGCGAAGGATGCGGGCAAGATGCGGCTCGAAGGCAAGGAATACGTCGTGCAGGACGGCGACGTGATGCACTTCCGCTTCAACACCTGAGGTTTAGGTTACTCTGACCGCCGTTTGATCATTCTTGCGGCGCGGTCAATAATGCGCGGAGGGGGAGCTTCGCGCATGACCGTCATGCCCAGTTGCGCCAACTGCGGAACGGCGTTGAACGGGCCTTACTGCTCGAATTGCGGGCAGAAGGCGTCGGACTATCATCGGCCGTTCTGGTGGATTTTCGGCGAATTTCTCGATTCCGTCTTCAACTACGACTCGCGCACGTTTCGCACCATCTGGCTTTTGTTCGCCGAGCCCGGCGAGTTCACGCGGCGCTACAACGCCGGACAGCGCGCGTCGTTGTTACCGCCGTTCCGTCTCTTCGTGGTGGCGTCGGTGGTCTTCTTCCTGACGCTTCAGCTGACCGGGCTTGCCATGGTCGCCTTCCAAATCGAGCGCGTTCCTTTGAGTTCGTTGCCAGAGGCGGCGGTCGCCGAGATGCGTCGAAATTCGCCGGACAAGATCAAGGGCGGCGACACGATCGATACGCTGTCGTTCAAGTTCTTCGTGCCGGCAGACACCATCAAGCCGATCACGCTGACGGAAGAGCAGAAGAAGTCCATGCTCGATGCCACCGTCGATCCTCAGGACAAACTTGCGGACGCCGAGGAAGCGGCCTGGTTGCGCTGGGTTCAGGAAAAGATCGCGCGCATTCAACTCGGGATCGAGCATGCGATGGCCGATCCGATGAAGTTGAACGGACCACTGAACACCTGGTTGCCGCGATTGATGCTCGTGCTCGTGCCAGTCTTCGCGCTGCTGTTGGCTGTGATGCATTGGTGGCCGCGCGTGTTCTTGATCGAGCATCTGGTGTTCTCGACGCACATTCACACCGTGCTGTTCGTCACGCTGTCGCTCGTGGCGCTCGCCACGGCTATTCTCGGCGATGCGGGATTTCTGTGGTCGGTGTGGCTGATCCTCGCCGTCTATCTCTGGATGGCGATGTACAGGGTTTACGGACGCAGCTGGTGGCTTACGTCGTTGAAATACTTGGCGCTGCTTCTCGTCTATTCGATCGTACTGATGGCAGGGCTCGGCACCGTGTTCGTGCTGGCGCTCGCCGAGGTTTGAGCTGCCGATTACGCGCTATTCATGCACCGGACATACTGGCGCAAGGCGCCCTGCGCCAATGTCAATGTGCGTCCCTAAGCGGGGGCGGTTACTCGGACACTTGAAGTGGCGCTCTGCGCGCTGTTGCCTCGCGCGCGATGTTGCCAATGGGCCGGTATGCGTCTCCCCAACAGCGTACCGGCCCCTTCCTTTTTTAGAGGGCGCGACGCCCGCGGTTATTTTTCTTCGTTGAGCCAGCGGTTGAAGAAGCCGGCGGCGATCGCGCCGACGAGCGGGGCGACCCAGAACAACCAAAGCTGCTCCAGCGTCCAGCCGCCAACGAAGATCGCAGGGCCGGTGCTGCGTGCCGGATTGACCGAGGTATTCGTCACCGGGATCGTGATCAGATGGATCAGCGTCAACGCGAGGCCTATCGCAAGCGGCGCGAATCCGGGTGGGGCCTTCTTGCCGGTTACGCCCAAGATGATGAGCAAGAACATCGCGGTCATCACCGCTTCGGCGACGGCGCCCGAC
>JAEUML010000107.1 GCA_016792785.1 Alphaproteobacteria bacterium | reverse complement strand
GTGATGTCATTCTACAATGCCTCGAATGAACTCATTGGCTGCATAACGTTGCCTTAAACCACGCTATAGCCCGGCTGGCCAACTCAGTACGACCTTCGGGATCAGAGTAGATTTGGCTGCCGTTTTGTCCGAGCAGCTGCTTGTCCATTCAGTCGTGAAAGCGGCCTCTGGGAGCTAGGCAGCACGGGAATTTCAGGAACACGTCACAGACTCTGAACGTGACGGCCCGAGATCATCACATGCCCCCAGAACGCCTACTGCAACCTCTTGGCTGATCAAACGCAGAACGCGCGCGTGGCGATTACGTCCCTTCTCGATACAACGCATATCCGGGAGGCATGTCAGATCTGGTCGCGGGATCGGACTCGGAGATATCCGCCGCCTCTAGGATCGGCGCGATCTTGGTCGTCGATATCAGTCGACGGTACTTCTCCTCTGCTTCGACCATTTGGATCGCCATGGCACCGGCAGCGCTTGCAGACTCAGCGAAGACCCATCGCGGCGTGAAGAAGCCCACGCGGGCCGGTTCGCCACCAATAGTCGTGGCGATCCCTTTCCCTTCGACGATCACCGTGAAGTGCTTCATTTCAGGTCGAGCGCCTTTCACGGCCGCTGGGATCCGTCTCCAACACGGACTCAACGAGTCCGCCAAGCGGCACAATCGGGCGATCGTTTTCGTCCACCTGGAAGAGCCGCCACCCAATGTCCGCGACCTCAGCCTCGAGCTCGCCAGGATCGTCCAACAGTACGCACAGGCCCGAGAGAACCCTCCATTGCATGACGCGAACGACGGCTGTCAGGTCACCTTCAGACGCGCCGGTAGCAAGCAACCTCTTCAACGCCGGAACCAAATCGCCGCCTGGCTCACCCAACTCCGCGAAGTTCTCAGCCAACCACGAACGATCGTCGACGGAGATGACCAGCTTCCACGCTTGCCGCAAGAAAAGAAAACGGGCGAGCTGGGGCAACTGCTCGTCCACTTGAGAGCGCGCCCACACATCTGGATCGCGAGCTCCAAGCTTGCGGAACAATTCAGCCAAGTCGTCTACCTTCATGGATACGCCCAACTTCACAGTCGCTCGTTCATGAAGAATGCGGCGGGGGGGACCAACTCGATCGTTCTATGGACGAAAGACGATCAAACCCTTTGCCACCAACACGAAGAACGCGCTCACAACACCAAATAGAACCGGAAAGGATGCCGCGATGACAACAGTTTCCAGGTTAGTCGAATTCGCGTCACCGGGCGCTCCCAGGAGCATCCATCCTGCGACACAAACCGCAAGAACGATTGCGTAAAGAAGCGCCGAGAACCAAACGAACCTAGAAATGCTGATTTTCGCAGGTCGCACTTCGGACTCCTCTCCAAGGCGTCAGGACTCACTCGGTTCCAACCTTAGCGCTCCGAAACGGCCATTGACGGTGCCAAAGCGTTCGCCGTCAACCTGCTTCAAAAAAAGCAAGTATCGCCCTCCGAGCACACAGCATTGCACCCGTAGCTCCGCAAATCCGCTGTCAATCAACAAATCAAATTCGGTACCCGCGATCCCCTTCAAAGCATACAGGCTGCGCATCCTAACCGCACGCCGTATCTGACCACGTAGGCTGATCGTAGTCGGCGCGGAGAGCGCCTGTCCGACCAACACGACATCTGCCAAATGGTAGCGTTCAGCCATTGAGCGTTCCGTCACGTTGAAGGAACTCGCCGCGCTGGTAAGGCACATTGCGGAGAGCATTGCCAGGACGATCGCTCTGACACCCATCGCGCTATACCTCCACGGAACGCAGAAGTGACCCCAGTTCCGCACGCACTACTTGACGGCATCCTTCGACAACACCGCCGACGCCATCGATGGCTGCCCCTCGAACGCCGCATACCAGCCGAGCACGAGCTTGCCCGCGTCCGTTGTCACCATGACGACGCCGTCGATGCAGGTTCCGCCGGGGTCGTTCTTCACCGTCTCCTGATAGAGCACGTAGCCGCCTTTGGTCTCGCCGATCTTGGAGAGCGTGCCGGCGCATTTCAGCGTCGGATACGACGTCGTACCCGTCTTGCCTTTGATCGCGAGCGTCATCGGATAGCGGGTCTCACGCTCGACATCGACCTGGCGCATTTCGCCGGACCATTGCCCGAGCACGGAGGCCGCACCCGCCGCATGCGCGGGCAAAGTTCCAAACGCGACGGCGGCCAACGACAGCAAGGCGAACGAACGCATGGGCGATTCCCTCATTTGTTGAATTCGGGGCCAGCTTAGCGGCCGACGCGCGACGCGCAACGCAAGCATCGCGCGCACACGCAGCGAAAGTTCAAACTCTTGAACTTGCAACGCTTCGTTGAACCTGCGCACTTGGTCGTTACGAAACGCGGCGTTGTTGGGGGACGTTCGTGACGGCGGAAACGGCGCTTCAAGCCTTCATCGCATGGGCCGTGGACTTCGGCTGGAACTGGCTCTGGCTGTTGCTCCTCGTGCCGGTGATCGCCGTGTGGCGCGCGACCGCCGGCGTGCGCCGCCGGGCGAAAGAACGCGAGCGCGTGGCCCACACGCGGCGCGATAGGCTCGCCCGCCTGCAGAGCAGACGGCGCTCCCGCGTGATCGCGATTGTCCACAAGGAAGAAATGCTGCCGGGCTTTCCCTTCCCCGTGCGCGGCCACATCCGCCAGGACGACGCCGAACAGGTGCTGGCGACGATCCGCGCCACGAACCCCGCAAAGCCACTCGACATCATCCTGCACACGCCCGGCGGCTTCGTGCTGCATGCGTTGCAGATTGCCCGCGCGATCAAGGCCCATCCGGCGAAGAAGACGGTCTTCGTGCCGCATCTGGCGATGTCGGGCGGCACGCTGATCGCGCTCGCC
>JAEUML010000019.1 GCA_016792785.1 Alphaproteobacteria bacterium | reverse complement strand
GCGGCCGATCAGTTGCGTGCGTTCGTCGTCGGGGCCGCCGGAGTGGCTGGTGCCGTTCGTAGCGACGCGGTCGCCCGTGAAGGCTCCCGAGATCAGGAAGTTGTCGCCGTCATAGAGCAAGCCTTCCTTCTGGTACGTGACTTCCACGCCGCGGCGGCCGTTGTCGCCGCCGAAATTGCCGACCAGCGTGGTGACGACGGCGGCGCGCTCCATGGTCGTGAGTTCGGCGGAGGAGGTGGCGTCGTACATCGTCAGGATCGGCTGCAGCGCGCCCGCTTGGACGCGCAGGCCCGGGACGCCGACATAGCCGACGCGGGCGACGTTGATGATGCCCGCGCCCTCGATGTCCGTGCCGCCGAAGTCGAAGCGGATCTCATAGATAAAGTCGCGGAAGAAGCGGCCTTCGACGCCGAAGCGCAGGCGGCGGAAGACCGCGCCGGAGCCGAGGTCGCAGAGCGCGTTCGTCGCCGCGCAGGAACCGACGGCACCGTATCCGGCGCCGAAGTCGGATTGGTCCTGATCAAAGAGAGCCCAGTCGAGTTGCACCCGGCCGCGGATCGACATTTCGAAACGGCCGTCGCCGGAGCGGATCGTCGGGCGGCCGTCGTTGAACGTCCACTGAACCGCGTTCTGGGTCTCTTCGACCTTGTTCAGACGCGAGCCCGTTTGGATCTTCTCGTCCTCGGCTTCGCGTTCGAGGCGGTCGAGGCGCGCCTTCAGCTCCTGAATCTCCTGGTCGCGCGCGTTTTCCTTGGTCGTGCCGCCCGCGTGGGCCGGCGCCGTCAACAACGCTGCCGCCACGATCGCCGTGGACGCGAGCCAAACCGTCTTCGTCATTTCATCAACCCCTTTGCTTGCCCGATCGAGCCGACCGTTGTGCCTCTTTCGCGGGCGGAGTGTTCCGGCAATGCATGACACCTCCGTGACATCTATTTGACAGGCGGGCTTTGGGCATTGGGTCGTGGCGATCCGGCGACACTTCCGCGTGCCACTGCTTCGGGCTGCTTGCCGCGGAAACGGTGGTGCCGAATGCCGATTTCACAGGTTTGCAACTGTGGCGGGATTCGCTGCGATGTTCACGTCACAGCGCAGCAAATTGTGGATGGCCGCGAACGTCGTGCGGCGGGGTCCGACGAGACTTTAGGCGCGATGGAGGCCTGGTGCCGTTCGTGTTGGGAGAAGCGAGGGCTGCCGCGCCAGCGTGGCGCGGCTTTCCGGGGCGATTAGTTCAACGCCCAAATGCCGAGCAGCACGGCGCCGGTTGCCACGATCGGCCACAGGGGGGCCAGGAAGAACCAGACAGGATAGGGGGAGCGCATGATTGCATCTCCTGCACTTTGGGTGCCCACCGGGGCCATTTCCCCGTGTTGCATATGCCTAATATGCACATCGTGCGCATTATGACAAGCGTGTGACACGCACGGCGTGCGCTTCGTCCGAACGGCGTGACGAAACGGACTCAAAGCGGTTGTGCACTGACGATCTATCGTCCGCACGCGGAGCGTCCAACACAGGGTCAAAACAAGGGCGGAACGGGCGATGATTTCGGGGACGCGGACGAGGCGAGACGATTGCGAGCCGGTCAGTCTCGGAAGTGGCGCGCCCTAGGGGAGTCGAACCCCTCTTGCAAGATTGAAAATCTTGAGTCCTAACCGATAGACGAAGGGCGCAAAGACGGCATTTCCCGGCCGTCCAGAGGGGCGCTTCTTATAGTGCGAAGGGGGCTGAGGCAAGTCCCCGGCGGCGCGGCAGAAAGCCTAGCCGAAGCGGCCGGTTAGGTAGTCCTCGGTCCGCTTGACCTGGGGCTTTTCGAACATGGACTTGGTGTCGCCGTACTCGATCAGGCGCCCCAGGTACATGAAGGCGGTGTTGTCCGAGACGCGGGCCGCCTGCTGCATGTTGTGCGTGACGATGATGAGCGTGTAGCGCCCCTTCAGTTCGTCGATCAGCTCCTCGATCTTCGCCGTTGCGATCGGGTCGAGCGCCGAGCAGGGCTCGTCCATCAGGAGGACTTCCGGGTTGCCGGCGATGGCGCGTGCGATGCACAAACGCTGCTGCTGGCCGCCAGAAAGGCCGAGCGCGCTTTCGTCCAAACGGTCCTTGACCTCTTCCCAAAGGGCGGCGCCGCGCAGCGCCGCTTCGGCCGCTTCCTTCAGGAACTTGCGGTTCGTCACGCCGTCGACGCGAAGGGGGTAGATCACGTTCTCGGTGATCGACATCGGGAACGGGTTCGGCTTTTGGAAGACCATGCCCATGCGCTTTCTGAGCGCAATGACATCGATCGTGGCGCCGTAGATCGGCTCGCCCTCCAGCGTCATCTGGCCTTGGGTCTTCATGCCGTCGATCAGGTCGTTCATGCGATTCATCGAGCGCAGCAGGGTCGACTTGCCGCAACCGGAAGGGCCGATGAGCGCCGTGCATAGGCCTTTCTGGAAATCGAGCGTGTTGTTCCAAAGCGCGCGCGCCGCGCCGTACCAGAGACTGAAATCCTCGACCTTCAGGCTGACGCCCTGATCGCCGGCCTTTGGATGATAGGCGGTCGGCGCGAAGTCGTCGCCTTGAACCACACTTGCCTTGGCCATCGCCATCGTTCCCCTAGAACTGACCGACTTGGTACGATCGCTTCAGGCGATTGCGGACATAGATCGCGAACGCGTTCAGCATCAGAACCAGCGAAATCAACAACAACGTCGTCACGAACACCATAGGGCGACCGGCCTCGGAGTTCCGCGACTGAAAGCCGACGTCATAGATGTGGAAGCCCAAGTGCATGAAGCTGCGCTCGAAGTGCACGAACGGCGCGGTCATGTCGATCGGCAGTTCCGGCGCGAGCTTGACGACGCCGACGATCATCAGCGGGGCCACTTCGCCGGCGCCGCGCGCCATGGCGAGGATCAGGCCCGTCATGATGCCGGGGGCGGCGCGGGGCAGCACGATGCGCGCGATGGTCTGCCACTTCGATGCGCCGCAGGCGAGCGAGCCTTCGCGCATCGAGCGCGGTACCGCGGCCAGCGCCTCTTCGGTCGCGACGATCACGACCGGGACGGTGAGAAGGGCCAGCGTGAGCGAAGCCCACAACATGCCGCCGGTGCCGAAGGTCGGGCTCGGCAGCTTTTCGGGGAAGAAGATCTGGTCGATCGAGCCGCCCAGGATGTAACAGAAGAAGCCGAGGCCGAAGACGCCGTAGACGATGGACGGCACGCCGGCCAGATTGTTCACGCAGATGCGGATGAACGATACGAAGGCGCCTTGCTTCGCGTACTCGCGCAGATAGAGGGCCGTGACAACGCCGAAGGGCGCCACCGCGAGGCTGAGCAGGATCATCATCGTCAGCGTGCCGACGAGCGCCGGCAGGATGCCGCCTTCAGTATTGGCCTCGCGCGGTTGGGTGGTGATGAACTCGATCCAACGCGCGCCGTAGATCGACCATTTTTCGCCGACCGACAGATCGTTGGCGGGATAGAAACGCACGAGGTTCGAGAGCGGCAGCGTCTTGGTCTGGCCGTCGATCGCCTCCAGCGTCACGGCATAGGTTTCGTCAATCTGGCGAAGGCTCGTGACCTTTTGTTCCAGCACTTTGTAGCGCGCTTCGAGCTTGGCGGTCTCTTCTGCCGCCCTGGCTTTCGCTGCCGCCGCTTCCGGACTGCCGGCACCGTACTCGAGGTCGGCGCGCCGGATGCCTAGGCGCAGGTCTTCGATATCGTGGTTGATCCCGGCGATCTCGACCTTTTCCAGGCGGGCGATCTCGGCGCGGCGAACGACGGCCAGCGCGTGCGCGTCGCGCAGTTGTTTGTAAGTGGGGCTCGCCTGTTTGGCGCCCGCCGCATCGAGCTCCTTCATGCGGCCCACGAACGGACCCCACTCCAGGCGCTCGGTGAAGTACATGTCCTTCGGATAGGTGGTCGATTTGACCTCGAACGTCGACACCCACGCGAAGTCTTCGCCGAAGAGGTCGTAGTTGCCGACGCGGTAGAGCGTGCGCTCGACAATTCCGAGATCTGCCTCCACCTGCGCACGGGCCTCGGGGGAGGCACCCTCCAGCTGTTCGGGGCGCGGCTTGAAGGTTTCCGTCCGGAACGGTTCGCCGGCGATGACTTTGCCTTGGGTCGTCGTGACGACAGCGACCGGCTGCGGCCAGAACGTCAACGCGCCGACGTAGATCACAAAGGCGAGGAAGCCCGTGATCATGGTAAGGCCGATAACGAGGGCAGCGCCCATGATCCAGACGAAGGGCTCGCCACGTGCGGCGAGGTCGCTGCGCGCGATGCGCCGCACGGGCAGGATGGGTTTGGCGGTGGTCGCTGTCGGGTCGCTCACGTCGTTTGCCCCCCGCTAGAGCTGCGCCGCGCGCTTGCGATAGCGCTGGCGGACGAGTTCGGCGACCGTGTTGATGACGAACGTCATCACGAACAGGACGAGTGCGCAGAGGAACAACGTTCGGTAGAGCGTCGAGTCTCGGACCGCCTCTGGCAGCTCGACGTTGATGTTGGCCGAGAGCGTGCGCAGACCGTTAAAGATGTTGACGTCGAGGATCGGCGTGTTGCCCGTCGCCATCACGACGATCATGGTTTCGCCGACCGCACGGCCGAGGCCGATCATGATCGCCGAGAAGATGCCCGATGCCGCGGTCGGCAGCACGATCCAGCTTGTCGTCTGCCACTTCGACGCGCCACAGGCGAGCGAACCGGAGCGCAGATAGGACGGCACGGCGTTCAATGCGTCCTCGGAGATCGTGTAGATGATCGGGATTTCGGCGAACGCGATCGCGAAGGCGACGACGAGAGCGTTGCGCTGTACGTAGGTGTCGACGATGCCGCCGCGGGCGTCGTAGCCGACCTCCTGCAGGAGCATGGAGAGTGCCCAGGCGAGGCCGAGCGACAGAGCCGCGATGATGAACCAGCCGAACAGTTCACGCGACGCCGCAAGAATCCTCGGCATGTCGCGCAGGTTGAGGCGATAGGCGGCGTTGTATATCGGTCGCGTTGCGATGAGGACGAGCACGAACGATGCCGGGATCAGCACCAGAAACAGGAACGGCTGGGCCGAGCCTTCGCCGGTCGTCCATTTCTTGAAGTCGCCGCCGAAGAAGGCAGTCTCGACGATGGGACCGGCCTGGCGGCTCAGCCACACAGCGGCGAGGATCGCCAGCAGATAAGCGAAAAGCTTCGGAGCGCCGTCGAGCAGGTTTGCGACCGGTTGCGGCAGCAACTGCCACAGGAACGACATCGTGATCAGGACCAAGGGTATGACCCCGAACGCGATGACGATGGCGGCGATCCAGTTTTCGACAATGGGCGACAAGACGAGCGCCGCGACGAAGCCGATGACGACGGAGGGCAGCGTCGCCATGAGTTCCATGACGGGCTTCACGACAGCGCGGGTGCGCGGCGGCACGAATTCGGATGTGTAGATGGCGGCCAGCAGGGCGATCGGGATGGCCAGCATCAGCGAGTAGATCGCGGCCTTGAACGTGCCAAAGATCAACGGGATCAATGACAGCTTCGGTTCGACCGCGTCGGTGCCAGCCGTCGATTGCCAGACGAAGGTCGGTTCGCTGTAGCCTTCGTACCAGACCTTGCCGAAGATCGACTGTAGCGTGGTCTCGGGGTGCGGGATGTTGATCTTCCAAAGCAACGCCTCGCCGTTCTTGCCGACGGCGAGAACGCCGTCGTCCTTCGGGGCGAACATCGTCGCCTGCAGACCGTTGCCGTCGGGCGTGCCGGGCAGTTCTAGCAGCGTGCGCTCGGTCGTGCCATGGCGGACCCAGACATTGCCCTTCGCGTCCGTGGTCGTGAACATGCGCGTGCGCTGGCTGACGCGGATGTCGGTGATGGCGGCCGGTTGCTTCTCGAAATCGCCGTGGACTTTCGTCAGAACGATACCGTCCGTGGTTTCCTTCGACTTGCGGTCGACGCCGAACCAGATGGATATCGAGCCGTCGGAGCCGCCGACGATGATCGAGTTTTCGGCATTCATGTAGGTGATTGCCGTGACCTGGACGCCGGCGGGTTCGACCTGGGCGGTCTCGGCGAGTTCGGGCTTTGCGAAATTGCGCGTGTTGTAGCGGTAGATCTTGCCGTCGCGCATGACGACGAGCACGCGGTCGCCGGGCGTGTTCAAGAGGATCTTGGCGACGTCGGCCGCAACTGCGGTCAGCGGGATTTCCGCGTTCGTGAGTTGGGTTGTGCCTTCGCCCGTCATCATGTTGATTTCGGTATAGGCCTGCGTCAGGCGCAGTTTGCCCATCGCATCCAACGTCACGAAAGTGCGCAAAGGCCGTTCAGCCGTACCGCCGAAGCGGTAGTCCGCCTTCAGGATCGCAACGCCTGCGTCGGCGATCTGAACCGGGGCATCGAGCGCGATGTCCACCGTCGTGCGGCGGAACTGTCCGGGAATGCGCGAGAAAACTTGCCGCCCGTCGGTCGAGTCGCGCTCGTCCAGCTTTCGAAGATCGACCGGCGCTTGTTCGGCCGGCGTGATCTGTGCGGTCAAGTTCAGTTTGCCGGTGCGGATGGTGCCGTCCTGAAAGCCGAACAGGATGTCGTCGCCGCGCAGCGTCGAGGCGAACGCCGTCGCGACTTGGCCGCCGAGATCGAAAGTGGGAACCTCGATCGGCGTTCCGGTGCCGACATGGAACGCCTTGATGACACCGTCGGGCTGCAAGTCGACGGCAATCGTCTGATGCTCGTCCATCTGCGATTCGAGGAATGGTGCGCTCGCGGGTCCCAGCGCGAACTTGCGTGTTCCGTCGACGCGGCCGCCGTCGAGCAGCGGCCAACAAACCCAGAGCAGAAACAGCATGATCGTGAAGACGGCCAGAATGACCAGCGTACCGCCGATCGTAATGCTGTAGCGGGCGAGCGCATCGGTGAAGAGGACCGACGCTTTCGTCTTCTTTTCGCGCTTGTAGACGACAGAAGCCGGCCGCTTTTCTGCCGGCGCCCCCGCATCAGATTGGGACATTCGTGTCCACCTGTCTCACCCGGGTTCTTTTAAGCCCGGACCCCCACGTTGGCGCAACTGCCCCAGTACACGCGAAACTCCGGCGGCGCTGTCATGGGCGCCGCCGGAGCAACAAAGGCTGTGAACTAATTCAGTCCGAGCTTGTTGCGGTCTTCGTTCGCGAAGACGAACGGCATCGGGTAGTAGCCGTCCTTCACCGTGTCGTCCTGGCCGCTCCTCGACAAGATGAACTTCAAGAACTCGGCGCGCAGCGGGTCGAGCGCCGCCGAAGGGTTCTTGTTCACGTAGACGTAGAGGAAGCGCGTGATCGGGTATTTGCCGGCATAGGCGTTCGCCTGGCTGGGTTCTTGACATTGGCCATCGCGGCCTGAGACGGCGATCGCCTTAACGTCGGCGGTGCGGTAGCCGATGCCCGAGTAGCCGATCGCGAAC
>JAEUML010000339.1 GCA_016792785.1 Alphaproteobacteria bacterium | reverse complement strand
TGACGTTCCGCGAGCTGGAAGAGGTCACGCTCACGCTTGATGCCGATCAGTTCGCCCGGCTTGTCGACCACCTCCACGCCAGCTTCGACCGCTCAGGCGATCGCGTGGCAGGGCCAGGCATCTACGCGTTCAGTCGTTTCTACCCGGCGACCGGCGAGTTCCATTTGTTCAACACGTGCAACACCTGGACAGCCCGCGCGCTCGCCGCTGCGGGTCTCGAGGTCGACCCGTCCGGCGTACAGACCGCGCGCGAACTGATGCGCCAACTGCCCGCCGCCGAAGACTGATCACGATGCGCAGAAGATCACGCTGCGATAACCCATGTTGGGATCGCGGAACTCATGGACGATCTTTTCGGCCTCGGGCAGCATGGCGTTGCTGACCTTGAGCCCCATCGCCCGCGCCGCCTGAAAAGTCACGGGATAGCCGTGCGTGAGCGACCCTTCGTTGAGCGTCCGCACGATGCGCTCGGCGACGCCCGGCGCGTACACGCCACGCATCAACTCCACCGCCTTGGCGTGATCGTCCGCAACAAGCCGCTCGCAGGTTTGCGCGTAGAGCAAGGTCTGGTCCTCGATCTTCTTACGCGGCTTCTGCTTGACGACGGTGATCCACGCGCTCGCCGGCACGCCGTCATATTGCGTGTCGATCGGCCCCAGCGCTGCGTGATCCGACATCACGATCTCGTCCGCCGCCAGCGCGATCAACGTACCTGCCGACCACGCGAAGTACGGCACGAACACCGTCTTGCGCCCGCGATGCGCCTTCAACGCGCGTGCGATCTGCTGCCCGTGGAAGCTCACGCCGCCGGGCGTATGCAAGATGACGTCCAGCGGTGCTTCCGGCGGCACCATGGAAAGCGCGCGAAGCACGTCCTTCGCGGTCGCCATATCGACATGTTTGCTGTCCATGCCCGGCCCATGTACGACGCACACGACGTGGGTGCCGCGCCGCTCCTGCATCGCGCGCAACAACGGCGCAACGCCGATGTGACAGCTCGGCTCGCACCAGCCATAGCCTGTGTCCGTTTGGCTGAAGGCGCCAGCGGAGTTCTGCGCGCCACCGGCGTCGACTTGATTGCCGAGCTTCGCTTCGATCGTGTCGTTCGGATAGCAGTGGCAGGCTTCGATGACGTCGCTGACCTCCGCCGGCATGTCGACCGCAACGGTAAGCCCCAGCGCCGCTGCCTCCGTGGGGCCGATCGGTGTCGTGATCACGCGCGCCGGGTCGAACAGGTGGTCGGCGAACCGCCTCGCGGCAGGCTTCGTGACCTCCTTCGCGAACGCTTTGAACTCGCGCCACAGATTGCGCGCATAGTGCAAATCGATCAGCGTCTCGTCTTCGACGTGACGCACGCCTTTGTTGCGCACCAATGTGGCGAGTTCGACGTCGCGCGCGTGCGGAAACGTGAATGCCGCCTGCGGTCCCATCACGACGCGATCGGCGGCAAGCGCGATGAGCGGCGAGAACCCATAGGCGTAGTAGGGCACGAACACCGTCGTCGGCCCCTTGTGCGCCTTGATCGCGCGCGCGATTTGCTGGATCGACGAAGGATCGCCGCCCGGGCTGTGCAAGATGATGTCGAGCGGCACGTCCGTGGGCACATGCTTCAGCGACCAAAGAAAGTCCTGCAGGTGAAAGCTCGAGATGCCTTGGTGCCGCCCGTCGTTGCGCGAGAGATAGTGTATGAAGCCGACGACATGCGACTTGCGCTTGGTCTCCAATTGCCGGATCGCATCCGCCCAAGGCGCCGTGCTCGCCCCGCTGCTGGCGACATGTTCGCTGCGGAGATCGCTCGCGGCGAGCGTCAGCCGCTCGGGTGCCGCAGGGATCGGCGGAAGTGTTTGCTCCGGTCTGCGGCGAAGCAGATAAGCCGTCGCGCCCGCCAGCATCACCGCCGCCGCCGCCGTGGCAGTCAACGGATGGGTCAATATGCGCGACAACTCGAACAACCAATCCAAAGTGCGCCCCCAAGGTCCGGCTCAGGGCCCGAGCTTAAGCACGGTCGGCTGCGACACACGCAGCAAATTGGGCGCGCCCATGGCGTATTCGCCTCTCAGGCGAATGATGGACCACCTCGATCCCCCGGGGGGTGAATGAAGGCTCAGTCGAAGCTCGATTTGTCGATCGGCCCCGTCCAGTAGAGGATCGCGACCTGGACGACGCCGTTGCGGTCTTCCGCGGGCGTGTACTCGGTCATGACGTGCCGGTCGCCTTTCGCTTCGAGCAGCCGATACGTCACCGAGCCGTCGCGATCGACGTACCGCAGCAGCTTGTCTCCGTGCCGCGCTTTCAGCTTGGCGAGATCGCCCTCGCGATAGAGGCACGCGCCGTAGTCCGTGCACGCCGACCCGTCTTTGATGCTGACGATCAGCATGCGCACACGATCTGCGTCCCCGAAATAGACGCCGAAATTGTCCGGCTCTCGGAACGCCATGAACACCGTTTCGCTGCCCGCTTTGTTGACGTGATCGGGCTTGCCCAGCCGCGCCTCGACCTCAGCCGCCGTCATGCCGAGTTCGACGCCGCCGACACCGACCCCTTCGCGGATCAGCGTCGCGTTGGACTTCGCAGGCTCCGGCGCAGGTGAAGCGGGTGCGACCTCACTCGCCGGCGCTTGCCTGGCGGGAGGGGTAGTTTCCGAACACGCGGCAAGCGACAAGCTTGCTGCAACTGCGAGCACCAGAATCCGCGCGACCCTTTCAGCATTAACGCAATCGTGTGCCTCACGTGTGCGCAGGGCGTGGTAGGCTTTCGTCGCCTTTATCAACATGGTCTCCCCATGGAGGTTGGGCCGGCCCGCCGCGAATGCGCAAGCGTTTCGGCGGGCCGCTTATTGATCGGGCCTCACCTGACGCGGCACGCCGCTATAGACGATGAACCCAGCCTTCGAAGTGATGGTAAGTCCGCCGTTCGCGCTGATCGTATAGCGTTCGGCTGACTGGAGCGCGCCGAGATAGGCGCTCTCCTGCTGCATCAGCCCGGGCTCCGCGCACGCCATCTTGGTCGAAATCAACGGCCCCACTTTGATCGCACCCTTCTCATACTCGACCGGCCCTGAGTAGAGATTGCATCCGCCGCGCCCCGACACGCGGCCCTCTCTGAAGGACAGCGTCACACGGCCGGGCTGCACGACGGGCTTGCCCGCAATCGATTGCGCGACCCAGTCTTGGAGCGCCAAGCGATCCTCGCCGTCGGCCGGATCGGAGATCGCGGACTCGCACGCGGCAAGTCCCGCCACCATTGCCATCACGAACGCCATTCGCTTTGCCACGACCGCCTCCGCTCACGTCACCGCTTGAGCAGCGATCCTAGCACGCCGCGAACCAACGCGCGCCCGATGCTGCCGCCGATCGCCGACGTGACCGATCGAGCGGCACTCTTGGCCACTGCCTCGCCGATCGTCTGGCGGTTGCTGGCGCGCGGGGCAGGGGCGGGCCGTGAGGTCTCGGGCATCGGATAGCTCGTGGACCGGCGTTGCGCCTGCGGTTCGGACCCCTGCGGTGCCGCACCACCGGTGCCCCAGCTGCGCCGTGCGGGCGCCGGACCCGACGGCGCGGACGAAGCCGTGCTGCCGCCCGTCGCCGCCCGCGCGCGGCCCATCAGAATCTCATACGCGGACTCGCGGTCGACCGTCTCGTCGTAGGCGCCCTTAAGCGGGCTTTGCGCCATGACGGCGGCGCGCTCATCCGGCGTGATCGAACCCATGCGGCATGACGGCGGCGCGATCAGCACGCGGTCGACGATCGAGGGAATGCCCTTCGTGTCGAGGGTCGAGACCAAAGCCTCGCCGACGGCAAGTTCCTGCACCGCGTCGGAGGCGGAGAACTTCGGGTTCTCACGGAAGTTATCCGCGACCGCCTTCACCGACTTGCGGTCCTTCGGCGTGAAGGCGCGCAGCGCGTGCTGCACCTTGTTGCCGAGCTGGCCCAGCACGTCGTCCGGAATGTCGAGCGGCGACTGCGTGATGAAATAGACGCCGACGCCCTTCGAGCGGATCAGGCGCACGACCTGCTCCACCTGGTCGACGAGCGCTTTGGGCGTGTCGTCGAACAGAAGATGTGCCTCGTCGAAAAAGAACACGAAGCGCGGCTTGTCGAGATCGCCGACCTCCGGCATCTGCTCGTAAAGCTCGGCGAGCATCCAAAGAAGGAACGTCGCGTAGAGCATCGGGCTGCCGAACAGCTTTTCGGCCGCCAACACATGGATCGCGCCGCGCCCCTTGTCGTCCGCGATCAGAAGGTCCGAGAGCTTCAACGCCGGTTCGCCGAAGAAGGCATCGCCGCCCTGGTTCTCCAGCGTCAGCAGCGACCGCTGGATCGCACCGACCGAGGCAGGCGCGATATTGCCGAACTGCATCGTGTATTTGTCGGCGTTCTCGCCGACGTTCACGAGCATCGCGCGCAGGTCTTTCAAGTCGAGCAAAAGCAAACCCTGCTCGTCGGCGACGCGGAACACGATATTCAGCACGCCTTCCTGCGTGTCGTTGAGCCCCAGCATCCGGGCAAGCAGCGTCGGCCCCATCTCCGACACCGTCGCGCGCAACGGATGGCCGAGCTCGCCGAACAGGTCCCAGAACACGACCGGATGCGCCTCGGGCTTCCAATCGGTCACGCCGATCTTCTGCAAGCGCTCCGTGATGAACGGCTTCACCTCTGCGGGCTGGCAAAGCCCCGCAAGGTCGCCCTTGATGTCGGCGACGAAGCACGGCACGCCCGCGCGGCTGAACCCTTCGGCCAGCACCCGCAGCGTCGCGGTCTTGCCGGTGCCCGTCGCGCCTGCGATCAGGCCGTGTCGGTTTGCGACGGACAGTTTCAAACTCTGCGGCGCCTCGCCCTTGCCGAGGAAAATCGTTCCGGGTTCAGCCATGGGGTCTGCCTGTCTGCTGTTCGAGGGGTGGGAGCACTATGCCCGCGTTACTCGCGCTTGTCGTCGCTCTTCACATGCGGCTTGCGATAAGGCTGGTGGATCGAAATCCGGTCGAGCAGGGCCAGGAACACAGCCGATGCGATAAACACGACGTGGATCACAACCTTCCAGAAGATGTCGTTGTCGGTGAACTGCTCGCGGTCCATGAACACCTGGAGCAGCTTCACCGCCGAAATCGTAAGCAGCGCGGTCGCGACCTTGACCTTCAGCGACCCGGGGTCGAGCCGGCGCAGCCACTCGGGCGAATCGTCCAGTGCCTCGTCGCCGAACCGGCCGACGAAGTTCTCGTACGAACTCAGCATGACCATGACGATGAGCCCTGAGACCAGCGCCCCGTCGATCAGTTCCAGGATCGGCATAATCATCGAGAACTCGCCGTTCTCCCGCTCAGGCGGGTTGAACGCCAGTTGGGCCACGTGCAGCACTTCGAAAACGAAGCTGACGGCATAGGCCGCAAGCGCGACGGCAAGGCCCATGTAGAAAACGACGAGGATGTAGCGGCTGTAGAGGATGATCCGCTCGATCACCGTCTGGATCTGGCCCATCGGATTCGTCGCCGCCGCGCTCAACGCTTTCTTGATCTTGTCAGACATGTTCGCCGCGTTCCCGGTCGACACGCCCGGGCGTGTTCATCCAAACGATCAGGTACCGGACCGGCACCACCCACGCCATGCCGGCGATGGCGTAGAAGAAGAACTCGGCGATCCGCCCGGCTTCGGGCAGAATCGCGACCGCCGCCCGCATCACCAGCAGCACATAGACTGCAAGGAACGCGAGCAGCACGAAAATCCCGATCAGTTTCTTCCAACGCATGCTCATGGCGCCGCCTGATTAGCAATTGCGCGACCCCTGAGCAAACTGCCACGATCGGCGGAAATGCAAGGGATGCGGGTCATGAAGACGGTCGGCCTGATCGGCGGGATGAGCGCGGAAAGCACGGCGATCTACTACCGCCTGATCAACGACGGCGTGCGTGCACGGCTCGGCGGCCACCACTCGGCGAAACTGATTCTCTGGTCGGTCGACTTCGCC
>JAEUML010000259.1 GCA_016792785.1 Alphaproteobacteria bacterium | reverse complement strand
AGCGCTTCGAGCGCCTTGGGTTGGCGGGCGAACGCCGCGAAGGCAGACGCGTTTCTTGCCATTGCGTCGAGCGCCTTCGTATTGCCGAGTGCGGAGAGCGCATCGGCATCGTTGGCGAGTGCGGCAAAGGCCTCCGCATTGTCGGCGAGGGCCGAGAAGGCGGTCGAGTCAGCTTCAAGCGCTGACATCGCTTTCGAATCCCTGGCGAGCGCGGCAAAGGCGGACGCATTTGCCGACAAGTGCGCGGCTTTGGCGGACGCTGCATCGGCGGCGAACGACTTCGCATTCTTGGCGTAGGACGCGAATGCGGCGGCGTTCTTGGCCATGGCTTCAAGGGCCTTGGGATGGCCAGCCAACGCTGCGAAGGCGCTGGCATGGTTCGCCATCGCTTCAAGAGCCTTGGGTTGCTTGCTGAACGCCGCGAACGCCGCAGCGTTGTCGGCAAGGGCTGCGAGCGCGTTGACCGATGCGTCGCTTGTCGCCTTGGCGACACCCGCGACGGCGCTGTCTTCCGCCGCCTTGGCAAGGCCGCTCACCGCGTCGGCGTCGAGCGCCTTGGCGTTTGCGAGTGCGGCGAATGCTTCGGCGTTGTTCGCGAGCGCTTCAAGCGCCTTGGGTTGACGCGCGAAGGCGGCGAACGCTTCGGCGTTCTGGCTGATCGCTTCGAGCGCTTTCGGTTGTGCGGCGAGCGCGGCAAAGCCCGGATCGGCGACGAGCGCGCGGAATGACGGGTCGGTGACCATCAGCTGGAACGCGTCGGTCTGCATCAGCTGGGCCACGCCCTGGTCGCCGAGCGTGACGTCGGCGTCTTGCACTTGCGAGGAGCGGTAGCGTTCGGCAGGCACGATCGTGCCGGCGGTCTCGCCGCTTGACGGCGGGTAGACGCCACCGAAATAGAGTGCGCCCGCGGCGAGCGCGACCACCGCGGCACCCGCCAGCCAGTACTTCTTGTTGTTGAGCAAGCCGTTCATTCTTATCCTGAGCCTCCCGGATATCTGCGGTAAGTGGGGGTGGTCCGGCCAGTTCGTCAATGGAACGTTGGTCACAGTGAACTGGGGACACCCGCCTTTCCAACCTATTGGCGCGGTGCACAATTTCCGTGCGGCTCGCGATTCCGTGAACGCGTACAAGCGGTTGGGCGCCTGACTCCGGCGTCACCGGGATTGGCGCTGTGACCAGCGATACAGGTATGAGACTCCATGCCTCGGCCCTTCCAACGTTCTTCGAGTGAGATGACATGCGGATTGCGTTCCTTGCCTGCGCTGCGGCGCTTCTCGTGACGGCGTGCACCAGCGTGAACACGCCTGAGGATGCCGACCCCTACATGTGGCTCGAGGACGTGCACGGCGCGCAGGCGCTCGATTGGGTCAAGGGTGAGAACGCGAAGGCCCAAGCGCGGCTCGACGGCGACAAGCGGTTTGCGACCTACCGGCGCGAGGCGCTTGCGATCTTCACGGCGAAGGATCGCCTGTCGTTGCCGCAGTTCCGCGCGGGCGGCATCGACAATATCTGGCAGGACGACAAGCATCCGCACGGGCTGTGGCGGCATGCGTCGACCGCCTCGTTCCGTGCGGGGCGGCCGAAATGGACGACGCTGCTCGACGTCGATGCGCTGGCAAAGGCGGAGGGCAAGAACTGGTTTTGGAAGCGCGTCGATTGTCTGGCGCCGGAGGATCGGCTTTGCCTTGTCGAATTGTCGGACGGCGGCGGGGACGCGGTCGAGATCCGTGAGTTCGACACCAAAACGAAGACGTTCGTCGATGGCGGGTTCCGGCTCGACCGGGCGAAACAGACCGTCGAATGGATCGACCGCGACACGCTGCTCGTCGCGCGGCCGACGTCGGATGCCGATACGACGGAGTCGGGTTATCCGTTCACGCTGAAACTGCTGAAGCGCGGCCAACCGTGGGAGGCCGCGAAAGAGGTGTTCCGCGGAGAGCGCAAGGACGTGTCCGTTGCGCCGCGCGCGATCCGCGATGCGGATGGGAAGCTGCAGGCGACGATCGCAGAGCGGCGCGTCGGGTTCTTTGAGGCGGAGTATCACCTTCTGGATGGCGGGAAGTCTGTGAAGCTACCGCTGCCGCGGCAATCGTCGTTGCGAGGGTACCTCGATGGGCAACTGATATTCACATTGCAGGAGAAATGGCGCGACTTTGAATCCGGCTCGCTGATCGCTTTCGACATCGAGAAGACCCGGCTTGGTCTCAACTATGAATGGCAGCATCAGGGACGGCCTCGGGAGACTCTCACCGCCGCAACATTGATTGTGCAACCCAATGCGCGTCAGACCATTGACGCCGTTCATGTCACGCGGAGTACCGTCGTTGTGCAGTTTCTCGACAATGTCAAAGGTGCGGTCGAGGTCTATCGGCACGATGGTCAGTCGTGGCGGGGCAGACGTCTCGGTTTGCCGCAGGATTCGTCTCTAGTCGTTCGGAGCGCGCAAGCGTCGGGATCTCTGGTGTTCGTAACTTCAGAGAGCTTTCTACAGCCCACAAAATTGTGGTGGGCGGACGCCGAGGCGGCACGCGTCAGTGAAGTGACGTCACTACCGGCGCGGTTCAGCGCATCGGCCCATGTCGTCGAACAGAATTGGGCGGTGTCACGCGACGGAACGAAGGTGCCCTATTTCCTGGTGCGACCGAAGAAGATGAAGGGCGACGGGTCGACGCCGACGTTGCTATTCGGCTACGGCGGGTTTCAGCTGTCGAAGCCGCCGGCCTATCTGCCGGAGATGGGCAAGCTGTGGCTCGAGCGCGGCGGCGCTTATGTCATCGCGAACATTCGCGGCGGCGGCGAGTTCGGACCCGCCTGGCATCAATCCGCGCTGCGCGAGAACCGGCAGCGGGCGTTCGATGATTTCGCGGCGGTGGGAGAGGATTTGATCGCGCGCAAGGTGACGAGCGCGCGGCGGCTCGGCATCTATGGGCGTTCGAACGGCGGCGTGCTCACGACCGTGCTGATGACGCAGCGGCCGGAGTTGTTCAACGCGGTCGTGGTCGAAAGCCCGCTCGTCGACATGCTGCGCTATCATAAGCTTTCGGCCGGTGCGTCGTGGACGGGCGAGTACGGTGATCCGGACGTCGCGGGCGATCGCGCGTTCATCGCGGCCTATTCCGCGTATCAGAAGCTGAAGCCCGGCGTGACGTATCCTGAGCCCTACGTCACGACGAACACGGAAGACGACCGCGTGCATCCGGGGCACGCGCGAAAGTTCTCAGCCAAACTCGCGGAGATCGGCGCACCCTACATCTATTTCGAGAACACGTTCGGCGGTCACTCGAACGACGCCGACCCCGCAATGAACGCCGACCGCTGGGCGCGGCACTATGTGTATCTGACGCAGAAGTTGATGGATTGAGCGCGGCGCATCGCGCGTCTCAATCTCTGTCATCCCGTGTCTGCGGAACAGCACTTCGTGCTGCACCGCGCACAGGATGACAGAGATTTCTTAGATCAGTTCGCGACCAACACGGGGCCTGTTGAGCCACTCCTCGTCCTCTTTCGTCCTGCGAAAGAGGCCCATCTTTTTCGACTCGGCAAGCAGGCGCTTAAGAGAGTAGCGCTTCTTGCTCGTCTTCGGCCGCTTGGGCTGGCTCCTTGTTTTCGCTCGTTTCATGGCCGCATCTCCCTTGGTCAATCTACCACTTCGGCTCGATCGGGCAGACCGGCGGTTCGCGGGATTCGATGAGTTCGCCGGCGGCGAGGCAGAGGTCTTCGCGGAAGCGGCGCGAGACGATTTGGATGCCGTCGGGCAGGCCGTCGCGCTGGCCCATCGGCACGGCGAGGCTGGGCAAGCCCAACACCGGGATTGCGAGTTGGTACTTCAGCGCGTTCAGCATGCGCTTCACGGCGTCGGGGCCTTGGGTGTCGATGCCGACGGGCAGCGCCTGTTCGGCGCAAGCGGGCATCAGGATCAACGGGTGCGTGTCCAGGAAGATCTGCCATTTGATCAGAATGGCCTCGCGTTCGCGCAGCGCCGCTTGATACGTCGCTAGGTCGCCGCTGCCGCGCAGTTCCCAAAACACGTCCATGAACGCCTGCATGCCCTTGTCGCCGGTTGCGGGGATCACGGGGCGCAGCATGGCGCCAATTTCGGCGAGGCCGATGTCGGCCCAGAGTTCGCTCAAGCGATCGATGGCGGGCGGCGAGACTTCTTCCACATCGTAGCCCGCGTCCTGCAGATGCGCTGCGGCGCGCCGCAGCGTCGCCTTGATCGGATGCGGCAGCGCGTCGTCGATCGCGACGGCGACGCCGTGCGGCGCCTGCAACGGCGACGGGTCGAGCGGCGCCGGCGTCCACACCGGATCGCGCGGATCGCCTTGGGACATGATCCGCAGGCCGAGGCGCAGGTCGCGGATCGAGCGGGCCATCGGTCCGTTCACCGCCATGAGCTGCGCGGCGAAGGCGCGGGGCGCGGGGGCCGTCGGGTTGAACGCTGCGACGCGGCCGATCGAAGGGCGCAAGCCCGCGACGCCGTTGCAATAGGAGGGCCAGCGGATCGAACCGCCGATGTCGTTGCCTTGCGCGAAGGCGCCGATGCCGACGGCAAGGCTTGCGCCCGCGCCGCCGCTCGAGCCGCCGCAGGTGACGTCTTTGTTCCACGGGTTCAGCGTCAGGCCGTGCAGCGCGTTGTCGGTGACGGCGCGCATCGCGAAGGCGGGCGAGTTCGTGCGGCCGATGACGATCGCGCCGGCGTCGCGCAGGCAGGCGACCTGGGGGCTGTCTTCCTTGGCGATCAGATCCTTCAGCATCACGACGCCGTTGTCGGTGGGGCAGCCTTGCTGGTCGACGTTGATCTTCGTCGTGATCGGCACGCCGTGCAGGGGACCGAGCCTGTCGCCGTGCGCGACCGCTTCGTCGGCGACCGCGGCTTCGGCCAGCGCCTCCTTCCGCAGCACGCGCACGACCGCGTTCAGCTTCGGATTGACTGTGTCGAGGCGGGCGAGGTGGGCTTCCACCGCCTCGCGCGCAGACAGTTTCTTCTTCTTGATCAGGTTTGCGGTTTCGGTCGCGTCGAGCGCCCAGAGCTGCTTTGTCATGGCGGGTCCTTGGCTGTTGCGATCAGTGGAGACGATCGCAACAGCTTGGGCAAGTGCCCCGCATGACCCTCTTAGCGGACGCCGATTTTTCCGTCCGCGGTTTTGAAGCGATAGATGGCGCCGAGCACGTTCGAGTAATCGTCTGTCCAAGGCGCCGAGAGCTCGTCGTCCTTAAGGCTGTACCAGCGCGCATCCGTAGCGATCGCGCCGAAGTCCTTCTCATTCTTCGCGACGAGCACGATCCAGGGTTCGATCGCGCGGTCTTGCGGCGCGGCGGGCCACACGCGGGCGACGCCGGGTTCGGCAGGACGCGAGGCCGGCGCTGCGTCGCGGCGGTTGAGGCGCGCTACCTCGCCCCTCGATTGCGCGATGGCGGCCACCACGCTGCCGAGTTCCATGTAGCGGTTGGAGACATGGAACAGCATCACACCGCCTGGCTTCAGCTTGCGGCGGTAGACATCGAGCGCCTCAGCCGTGAGCAAGTGCACCGGAATGGAGTCCGACGAGAAGGCATCCATGATCAGGAGGTCGTAGCTCTGGTCCGGTTCTTCGGCGATCTTGATGCGGCCGTCGCCCATGACCACGTCGGCGGGGCAATGCTTCAGGAACGTGAACAAGCGCGGATCGCGCGCGATGCGCGTGACTTCATGGTCGATCTCGAAGAAGCGCCAGGCTTCGCCTGGCTGCTGGTAGCAGGAGAGCCCGCCTGAGCCGAGGCCCATGATGCCGACATGGCCGAGGCTTCCGCCACGCGCTGCGCGCACGGCGGAGATAGCGTGCTCATACGGGCCGCCTCTGTAGTAGTAGGCGATGGGCTGCGGATTGGCGCTGACGTCGCGGCCGGCGTCGTCGAACCAGCGCTGCGCGCCGTGGAGCGTGGTGCCGTGCGCGAGAAGGTGGAACTTCGCCTCCGGATCCTTGAGCACCATGTGCACGCCAAAGAGGCTGCGCACGGTTTCGACCGAGGTGGCGCTGATGCCGAAGAGGGACATGACGCAGAGGCCGACGGCGACGATGCCGGTCTGCAACACGCGCTGATGGCGGGCGACGAAGGCTGCGAGCGCAAGACCGGCTGCGATCGGCAAGATGCTTTGTTCCACGAGTTTGTTGACCGTCAGCACGTGCTGCCCGCCGAACGCGACGAAGGCGATGATCGCGAGAGCGGCGGCTGCGGGCAGAAGGGTGAGTTTGCCGCTGCCGCGAAGCGCTTCCCAGAAATCGGCGCGGCAGGCGAATACGGCCACGAGCAGGATGGGATATTCGTAGATGCGGCTGAAGATCATCGGCGAGATGAGGCTCGCGAAAATGCCGCCGATGACGCCGCCCAGCGACATCAGGAGATAGAACTCCGTCAGGCGCCTGGCTTCCGGACGGCGGCGCGCGAGTTCGCCATGGCACACCATCGCGGCGACGAAGAAGGCGGCCAGGTGGAGCACCACCATCGCCATTTCAAAGGCGCGGAAGAATAGGAGCGCGATGAGCGGCGCTACGACGAGTGCGTGGACCTGGAGGACGCGCGCGTGGCTGATCCAGGGATCGGCGCGGAAGACGATGACGAAGGTCAGAAGAAACAGTGCGAGCGGCACCACCCACACGAAGGGCGCCGAGACCACGTCCGTCGCCACATGGGCGGTGACGGCGACGAGAAGGCCGGAGGGAACGGCCGAGAGCCCCATCCACTTGAAGCGTTCGCTCCAGCCGAGGGGTGCCGCCGGCGCTTCCGTGCGCCGGGCGGGCGCATCGTCGGTGAGGCTCATCATGCCGCAGAGCAGGAGCAGAAGCGCAAGCACCGCGTAGAGCATGCTCCAATTCGACACCTGCCAGCCGAGCGCAGTGAGCGGTTCGATGGCGAACGGATAGAGCGCGAGCGCCGCGAAGCTTCCGATGTTGCTTGCGCCATAGAGGAAGTAGGGATCGGCGGCTTGGTGGTGACCGGTGCGCGAGAACCAGCTTTGCAGCAGCGGCGCGGTTGCCGAGATCGCGAAGACCGGAAGGCCGACGCCCCAGATATAGACGGCGGCAAGCGCCAGAATGTCTGCTTGTCCCGCGGCTGCGGCCCAGTCTTGGGGCACCGCGATCGGAAGCGCTGCAAGGGCGATCGCCAGAACGAAGGCGTGAAGCGCCAAGGCCAGCGCCGGCCTCATATAGGTTGCGATCACGTGGGCGTAGGCATAGCCCGCGAGAACGGCTGCCTGGAAGAAGACGAGCGAGAACGACCACACGACCGGGCTTCCGCCGAGTTGCGGCAGCACCATCTTCGAGAACAGCGGCTGGACGCTGAACAGCAAGAATGCGCTGATCAGGATGGTGGTGGCGAAGATGGGCAGAAGCCCGCGCCGGACATCCTTCGCCCGCACAACGACTTCACCCAATGGCGGCGCCGACATCGGTTGCTCCCAGCTCGCACACACGAACCGGGGACACTAAACAAATGCCGTTAATGGAGGCTTAGGCTGGGGCTCGAACGGTTGCGTCCCGAACGCAGAAATGCGCGCTTTCGCAAGCGTTGGGTCCTTGTGCGATGCTTCTGTCCATGAAGAAACGTAAACCAAAACAGCCGTCATGGCCGACCGTGACGGCAGAGTTGGTTGTTCGGTCGGCCTATGCAGTCAACTCTTTTGCGCCTGGCCGCGTTGGCGGATGGCTTCGCGGCGGGATTCGATGTCTGTCGCGCGGACCGATGTGTTCGCGGCGGCGGAGAGGCGTAGTTCCGTTTTCAAGCCATCGCCGAAACTCTGGGCGTAGCCGTCGTCGATGACGCGCTTGTAGCCGCTCAATGCTTCGGGTACGAGCGTCAGCATGTCGTCGGCGAGTTTCTTGGCCGCCGGGATCAACTCTGCGGGCGCCACCACGCGGTTGACCAAGCCCCAGTCGTAGGCTTGCCCGGCGGTCATGAAGTTGCCGGTCAACGACAGTTCCTTCGCGCGATAGATGCCGATCGTGCGCGAGAGGCGTTGCGACAGACCCCAGCCGGGCAGGATGCCGACGCGGCCGTGCGTGTCGGCGAAGCGCGCTTCGGTCGAGCAGAGCAGCACGTCGCAGGCGAGCGCGATCTCGAAGCCACCGGTGATCGCAACGCCGTTGATCGCACCGATGATAGGGCCGGTGAAGCGCGCCATCGAGGTCACCGGGTCTTTCGTTTCGACCGTGCCTTGCACGCTGTCGCGGCCTTGGCCGAGTTCTTTGAGGTCGAGACCGGCGCAGAACGCCTTGCCCGCGCCGGTTAGGATCACGACGCGCGTTTTGGGATCGGCTTCGAGCTTGTCGAACGTGTCGGCAATCGCGGTGCGCAGCTCGCGCGACAGGGCGTTCATCGCCTGGGGACGGTTCAGCGTGACGATCGCCGCTTCACCATAGTGTTCGACGAGAATGACGGGGTCGGACATGGCGGTCCTTCAACATGGCGGAGTGCTGTTTGTAGCAGTGCGTTTCTATGTTGGAAACGGCGCCGGCTCAGCGGACGTTGCAGGCGCGATCGTAGGCCCACATCGGGGCGATGTTCGACTCCAGGACCGTCTGCTGACGTTCGGGCAGGTTCGTCAGAAAGTCGATGCCGGTCACTTCCTCGATCTCGGCGATCGAGCGGCGATAGGGGCTTAGGTCGCGGCCCTGGTGGCGCTTGTTATCGAGGATGAAGCCGATTGCGCGGCCGCGCGACGGGTCGTAGACGATTTTGAAGAACGCATCCGGGATCGCGATCTTGTTCGCGCCGAGAACCTTGTTCGCGTTCGGCGAGTAGATCGGGCCGGTCATCACGTAGAGCCGGTCGCGACCGCCGCACAGCACCCAGCCGCGAATCGCTTTCTCGAGATAACTCCAGGCATGGCGGTTGAAGCCGATGCCGACCTGCGGGGCCATGTTCGAGAGCAGGAACGTCTCGTTCATCGCCTGTTGATCGAACTTCGCGTTCGCGGCCGGAGCCTGGTGGCCGCGGTCGAAGCGCTGACCCTGCCAGGCGGCTTCGTAGTCGGCGAGTTCGGCGCGCGCATTCTCGGCGATCACGGTGTCGGCGGCGAAGGCAGACTTCGATCGCGTGGCGGTGCCGCGAAAGGAGTCCGCGCTCAGCCGCTCGATCACCCAATCGGGCGTTTTGGTGCGCATGTTGTAGAGCAGCGCGAAACCTTTGAGGCAGCGATCCTGCGTTTCGCCGACGTCGGTGTCGCCCAGGCGTTGCGGTAGACCTGCTTCCGCATAGGCGGCGCGGCAGGCGTCGAAGTCGGCGCGCGCGGGGGCGGCGCTCGCGGCGGCGCAGATCAGCACGACGGCTAGAAGTCTGCGCGGCATAGGCGCTACTGGCCGACGGCCTGCTGTGCTTCGGCGATGTGTTGCTGTTGTGCGTGCACGGGCGATGGACGGGGCTGGGCTTGGCGCGGTTGAGGCGCTGAGGATTTGTGCATGCCCTTGCCGATGCCCTTCGAGGCGACATAGCTGCCGCCCGATATGCCGAGCAAGATCAGCACGCCCGGCGGCACGTCGACGAACGTGCCGCTCTCAACGCAAATCACGAGATAGAGGCCCGCGATGACGAACGAGAAGATCAGGAACTGAAGGCGCGATAGGCTCGCCTTCTTCGAACCGTTGTCGTTCGACTCGACCAGGATGTCGGACAGGTCGATTTGACCGGTCATGATCATGCCTAGAATGACCGCGCCGAAGCCCAGCAGGATGATCGACAATACGATGGCGACGAGCATCGCCAGATCGAAAGGCAGCATGTGCGTTATCCCCGCTTCAAACTTCGTCCGTATTTCCCCGACAAGAACATCGTCTGGCTTGCGCCCATCAGCATCAGCAGTTCTTCCGATACGTCGGGGAGAGCAGTGAGTGCTGCATCCGACGCGGTCGCGGCCTTGAACGTCATGTACGCGTAGCTTCCGATCCCGAGCAGCGTGACGAACAGAAGTTGCACGCGCTCAGGATGGAATTCGTCCGCAATGCCGTCACCGTTCAGGTCGGACGTGAACAGCCCGGTGACCCACATGCGGCCCGACACGCCCAACCACACGAGCATCAGTAGGACACCGCCAAGCCAGGTCAGCATCACGATGCTCAGGAGATCGGGAATCGGTCCGGCATTCATGGACGCGATGCTGAATCCCCGCGTGTAGGGGTGTCAACGCCGCCAGGGCGAGATCGCGCGTGTGTGGCTCTTCGGTGCGGCCCGCGCGTTCGAATGTTTGAACGACGTTCAGTTTGTCTACGCACTGTCATCCCGGAAGCTAGACGCGTCCAACTGCGAAGCAGTTGGGTAACGCGTCTTGCTGTCCGGGACCCAGGGACAGTGCACAGACCTACGATCCCTGGGTCCCGGACAGTAAGGCTCGCAAGTCCGTTGCTTCGCAACGGTCTCGCCTAACTTCCGGGATGACAGTGGTTACGTGAACTGCTTCTTCAGCGTGGCGCCGGCGTTGATGAGTGTCAGGTCGGACAATACTGTCACCAGATCGAAGCCCTTCGCGAGCATCTGCTTCGAATAATCGGGCGCAATGCAATAGATGCCGGCCTTCAGACCCGCGGCTTTCGCGACGGCGAGGATGCGGTCGATGGCTTTGACGACGACGGGGTCGGTTTGGTCCATGCGGCCTTCGCGGCCGAGCGAGAGGCCGAGGTCGGACGGGCCGATATAGAGCATGTCGAGGCTTTTGACGCCGGCGATCGCCTCCACGTGATCGAGGCCGGATGCGGTCTCGATTTGCGCGATCGCGAGGACGGTCGTGTTCGCCTTCGCGGCATAGTCGTCGCCCATGAGCCGCGCGCGGTTCGGCCCCAAGCTGCGGTAGCCCATCGGCGCGTAGCGCAGCGCCCCGACGAAGCGTTCGCATTCGTCCTTCGTGTTGACTGTCGGGCAGATGACGCCCATCGCGCCCGCGTCGGCCGCGCGCATGATCTCGCCCGGGTTGTTCCATCCGACGCGGACAAGCGGCGTTGCCGGCGTCGTTGCGATCGCGGTCAGCATCGCGACCATATCGGCGTAGTCGATGACGCCATGCTGCGTGTCGACGGTGATTGAGTCCCAGCCTTGGTGTGCGATGATCTCGGTCGCGTAAGAGGCGGGGATCGTCGCCCAGACGTTCGTCGCGGCGCGACCGCTCGCCCAGATTTTCCGCAGTCCGTTCTCGCGCATCGCCGGCTCCTTCAAGAGTCGCCTTGCGGGTTAGCACGGGCGGGCGTGCCGCTCCAGCGTCAGCCCCACATGATCGTCGCGAATTGGCGCCAGCCGCGGGGGCTCGTTAGGAGGGCGAGGCGCACGGGTGTCGGGTCGAAGTAGGCAGTGCGTTCGACCGCCGCGCCGTTCGCGAATAGGAAGCGGTCGACGTTAGCCCAGGTGACCTTGCGTCGGCCGATGGTTGCGGTGAACGTCATTTCGATGAAGAGCGT
>JAEUML010000241.1 GCA_016792785.1 Alphaproteobacteria bacterium | reverse complement strand
TTGCGCGGGCTGACGACGACGCTCGACCATTCGTTGGCGGACGCGGCGCTGTCCGTGATGGTGTCGAACCCGAGCAACGACGTGCGCGAGGGCGTGAAGGCGTTCTTCGAGAAGCGGGAACCGAAGTTCGAGGGGCGGTAGTTACAGTCTGTCATCCCGGAAGCTAGACGCGTCCAAACGCGGAACGCGTTTGGGTAACGCGTCTTGCTGTCCGGGACCCAGGGTCACACAATCAAGCGAACGGGAGTTCGTTCATGAGGTTGTCGTAGAGATCGGTCCAGTGCGGATTGCTCTTCTCGATCAGGTTTTTCTTCCACTCACGCCGCCAGCGCTTGATCTGTTTCTCGCGTGTGATCGCACTTTGTGGATCGTCGTGGACCTCGTAGTAGACCAACATCTTGACGCCGTACTTCTTGGTGAACCCTCCGAATAGGTCTTCGCGGTGCTCCCAGACGCGTTTGCTGAGTGCGCCGGTCACTCCAGTGTACAGCGTCCCGTTGCGTTGGCTGGCGAGGATGTAGACGAAGTAGTGGCGCATCGCGGGGATCGAGTGGCGCTTCAGTTTGTGGCCCTGGGTCCCGGACAGCAAGACGCGTTACCCGAACGCGTTCCGCGTTCGGACGCGTCTAGCTTCCGGGATGACCGATATTTGCGTTTCTTCTTCTTTGGCTTTGAGGTCCGCACGACGTCTTCGAAGTGCGGTCGACCCAAACTATGGTTGTCCGCAGCGCGCGCTTGCCTTCCAAGTGCTCCATAATCTCGCGCATTCCCTTTAGGATTCGAGCACCTGCTTTTGTTCGTCGCTGCTTACCCATGGATTACTTCCTCGGCGGCGGCGGGGACAGGATTGTGCCGATGCCTTGGAGGGCGGCGCGCCAGCCTTGGCCGCATGAGTCGTAGAACGCGTCGTGCTGGCCCGGCGGCGGGAAGCCGGATTGGGTGACGCGCAGGACGGAACCCGCGGTGATGCGCTGGATCGTAAACTCCGCCGTCATCGTGGCACCGAACGGCATCATGCCGGTGCGCGTGCGGCAATATTCATAGGCGAGAAGGACGCGGGTCGGCGCGGTGAAGGAGCGGATGCGCGCGCCGGTGATGCAGTCCGGATCGCTCTCGCGTTCGCCCCAAACGAAAACCCAGAGCCCATCCATCTCCGTGATGATCGCGCCAACCTGATCCCAGCGGCCGCGGATGATCTTGGGCGACAGCAGGAGATTGAATACCGCCTCGGGCTTTGCCGGCAGTTCGATCTCGTGCCATTGGCTGCGCGTCGTCACGGCGGCTCAGATCCCCAAAATCAGCTTGGCCATGATGTTGCGCTGGACCTCGGACGAGCCGCCGTAGATCGTGGCGGCGCGCGAGTTCAGATATTGCGGCATCATAACGAGACCGTGCGCGGGGGCCACCGGCTTCACGTTTGCGCCTTGCTTTCGCGCCTCGGGCTCGAACGGGGCAATGTAGAACGCCAACGCCTCGATGCCGAGCTCGGTGATGCGTTGCGACATTTCCGTGCCGCGGGCTTTCAGCAGCGACGAGGCCGGTCCCGGGTTCTGGCCCTGCGCAAGTTGCGACATCACGCGGTGTTCGGTCACCATCAAGCCTTGAAGCTCAATGTCGGTCTCGGCGAGCTTGCGCTTGAAGTCCTCATCGTCGGCCAAGGCGGCGCCGTCGCTGCGTTCGGTGCGGGCGGCTTCCCTCACGGCGGCGAGCTTTGCCTGCAGCGCGGCCGCGTAGGCGTTGCCGCGTTCGAACTCGAGCAGGTATTTCGCGATCGTCCAGCCTTGGCCCTCTTCGCCGACGCGGTTGGCGACGGGTACGCGCACATTGTCGAAGAAGCACTGGTTCACTTCGTGGTCGCCGGCCAGCGTGATGATCGGGCGGACTTCGAAGCCGGGCGTCGACGTTTCGAGGAGAAGGAACGTGATGCCCTCTTGCGGCTTGGCCGTTTGCGCGGTGCGCACGAGGCAGAACATGCGGTTCGCGAAGTGCGCGTGCGTCGTCCAGAGCTTTGTGCCGTTCAAGACGTAGTGGTCGCCGTCGCGCACGGCCTTCATCTGCAGCGAGGCGAGGTCGGAGCCCGAGCCCGGCTCGGAATAGCCCTGGCACCAATAGTCATCGCCGGAGAGAATGCGCGGCAGATAGAACGCCTTCTGATCGGGCGAGCCGAACTTCATCAGCACGGGACCGCACATGCGCGTGCCGAAATTCGGCAACAGCGGCGCGTGCGCGCGTGCGCATTCGGAGGAGAAGATGTAGCGCTGCATCTCGCTCCACCCCGGGCCGCCGTATTCCTTCGGCCAAGCGGGTGCGATCCAACCCTTCTCATAGAGCGCCTTGTGCCACTTCGTCGTCGCCGGCGGATCGGAGAGCACGCCGCCCGTCTTCTTTCCGGCCTCGCGCAGATCGGGCGTCAGTTTCTCGTCGAGGAAGCGGCGGACGTCGGCGCGGAACGCTTCGTCTTGGGCTGAGAGGGCGAGGTCCATGGAAGTCCGTTTGGTTTCGCGCATCCGACCCTGACGGGCGGCGCAAATCAAGTGCGCGCGTTCCGGGCGCGCCATTCGTCTTTGGTGATGCCGTAGATCAGGGCCGGTTTGCCGTTCAGCGTGCCGTCGCGCCACTTGCGCTCGCCCAGGCGTTCGGCGACGCGGATCGAGGCGGCGTTGCCGGGGTGGATCGCGGAGACGACTTCGTTCGCGCCCAAGGTCTCGAACGCCCAGCGCATGGCGGCGGCGCCGGCCTCGGTCGCATAGCCCCGCCCCCAAACATCGCGCGCAAACGTCCAGCCGAGTTCGAGGCCCACCCAGTCATAGGGCGGATCGTACAGGCCGGCGCGGCCGACGAAGCGGCCGGTCGCGCGCTCATCGACCGCCCATTTGCCGTAACCCTTCAGCGCCCAGTGGCCGACATGCCTGGCGATGTGATCCCAAGCATCGGCAAGCGAAGGCTCCGGTACGCCGTCGGGCGAGATGTAGCGGATGACTTCCGGGTCGCCGTGAAGCGCGGCAATCGCCGGCGCATCGTCTTCCCGGTAGCCGCGCAGGATCAGCCGATCGGTGGTGAGCGTGGGAATTTGCATTGTCAAACTCCCACGCCCTTTCGCGTCAGCCGAGTTTCGGTTCGAGTTTCTTGCAGGCGTCGACGAGGCCGCGGACGGCGTCAACGGACTTCTGGAACATCGCCTGTTCGTCGGGCAGCAGGTTCAGCGAGATCACCTTTTCCACGCCGCCCGCGCCGATCACACAGGGCACGCCGACATAGATGTCCTTCAGGCCGAACTCGCCCTTCAGATGGGCGGCGCAGGGCAGGATGCGCTTCTTGTCCTTCAGGTAGCTTTCAGCCATCGCGATCGCGGAGGTCGCCGGCGCGTAGAAGGCGGAGCCGGTCTTCAAGAGGCCCACGATCTCCGCACCGCCGTCGCGCGTGCGCTGCACGATTTGGTCGAGGCGCTCCTGTTTGATCCAGCCGAGCTTCACGAGTTCGGGCAGCGGGATGCCCGCGACCGTCGAGAAGCGCGTCAGCGGGACCATCGTGTCCCCGTGGCCGCCGAGCACGAAGGCAGTGACGTCTTCCACGGAGACCTTGAACTCGTCGGCGAGGAAGTGGCGGAAGCGCGCGCTGTCGAGAACGCCGGCCATGCCGACGACCTTGTTGTGGGGAAGCCCCGAAAACTCGCGCAGCGCCCAGACCATCGCGTCGAGCGGGTTCGTGATGCAGATGACAAATGCGTCACGTGCATGCTGCTTGATGCCTTCGCCTACGGCGCGCATAACCCCAAGATTAATATTCAGTAAATCGTCGCGGCTCATGCCGGGTTTGCGCGGCACGCCTGCGGTTACGATGACGACGTCCGATCCTGCGATATCAGCGTAGGATTGTGTCCCCTTGAAACGCGCATCGAAGCCGTCGACCGGCGCGGATTGTGCGATATCCAAGGACTTTCCCTGCGGCAGTCCTTCGACGATGTCGAAGAGAACAACGTCGCCCAACTCCTTGAGACCAACGAGATGTGCGAGCGTGCCGCCGATCTGTCCGCCGCCGATCAGGGCGATTTTCTTGCGAGCCATTTTGGGTCTTTCTTCCGTGAGGTTGTGCGAACGCGGAACACAAACGCGCGCGCGTTCATCGAGAGGGAGGCGTTTCGAGATTAACCGTGGGACGGGTAGCGCATGTGCCGACTCAATCGCAAGCGCACAAGCGCAACGTGTGCATGTGATTTATGCACCACTGTCAACTCAATTATTGATTCAAGTTTCTATTCGATGTACGGTGCGGCATCAAAGTTGCAGTTCGTTAACTGTCACACGGCGAGTCCGGTCCCCACGGTTCGGGGGAAGCGAGGTCCGGGGTCGTAGCGTAAGAAAGCGGAGTCGGTTCATGCGTCCAGTCGCGCTTGCTGGAATCCTCGCTTCGACGACCATCTTGGGTGGTTGCGCCGGCACAATCGCCGGGGTGTCGCTCAGTTCAATCTCCTCATTCGCAGGCTTTGCCTCGACACTGTTCACGGGCGCCGATTTGGGCGAACACGCCGTGTCGATCGTGACAGGTAAGGACTGCCGCTTCTCCGAAGGGCTCATGCGGGAAGACCGCGACGTGTGCGAAGAGCCCGGCTCGCCCGCCACGCGTGACGACTTCCACGGCATCTTCGTCGAGCGCATCGACGCCGACGGCACCGTGATCTTCGCGGCCCCCAAATACATGCCCGCCAATGTCGGCGGCGGCGAAGCGTCGGTCGATCAGATCTGGGCCGAAATCAAGACGCAAAAAGCGAAAGACGAAGCAGAGCGTCAGCTCGCGCGCGCGAACGCTGCGCAGTCGATCGACGTGGCGGCGCTGGCGACCGGTTCGTTGTCGTCCGAGTCGCTCGCGTTCCTGCCCGCGAACACGAAGGCCGTTGCCGAGATCGCCGATGCGTCCGACACGGCGAGCCAAACCGCGACGGGGTCGCGGCCGGTCGTGAACGCTGCGAAGCCTGCACCAAAGAAGGCCGCTGAATCCACGGCGGCGGTCGACCTGCCGCTCGATCAACCGGCGATCGACGAAGTGGCGCTGACGGCGCCGCTGAAAGCTGCGAAGGAAAACGGGCAAGGCGGTCCGTTGTTCACGACCGCCGCATCGGGCGTCAGCGCGCCGGTCGCATCGAAAATCGTGAACGGCGAGCCTGTCGTGATCCTGCGCCTCGCCCCGATGTTCGGCGGCGTTGCGCCCTCGTCCGACACGGCGAGCGCCGAGCCCAGCGCCATTGCGCAGGCAGAACCTGCGCCCACGGTCATGGCGCTGAAGACGACGCCGATCAGCGCGCCGTCGCCGCAAGCGTTGCTGACGGAAACGGTCGCCTCGATCGAACCGCAAATGCCGAGCGCACGGCCGCGCACGAAACCGGCGCCGGCTGCCGCGGTCGACCTTTCGGAAGGCGCCGTCGTCGAGCCCGTCGCGGTCGAAAAGCCGAAACCGGTGCGCAAGAAGAAGGTCGAGCCGGTTGCGGAGCCCGCCGATGTCTTCCAACCGCCATCACGCGAAACGGAATCGCTCGCCGCTTCGGCGACGCCCGATTTGATCGCGTCGTCCACGAGCGACAGCGAAGCGCCGAGCGATGCGGCGGCTGCGACCGCGCCGGTGGCCGCTTACGTTCCGCCGGCCGCACCAAGCGAGCCCGCGCCTGCGGCGACGTCAGGCCCCGCGCCGCTGTTCCCGATCGCGCAGCC
>JAEUML010000220.1 GCA_016792785.1 Alphaproteobacteria bacterium | reverse complement strand
GGGTTCGCCGTCGGCCCGCCTTCGACGGCGATGTTGCCTTCGAGGTTTGTCGGGGCGGCCGAGAGTTTGGTGTTGTAGATGCCGGCGATCGCGAACAGCAGGGCTGCGATCGCGGCGAGCAGAAGGACGAGTTGTGTTTTGTCGCGCATGAGGGTCCCTTACCCTAGCACGTTCAAGCGCCTTCCGGAGTAGCGACCGGCGCGTGTATCGTTTTTATGGTTTGCGCGCACTGGTGGGGTGGCGTTTTGGACCGGCGGTCTGTTTACGCTAGTGTCCGGCGTGACGCCTTTAAGCGTGCCAACGGGGGAAATCATGAGGAAGTCGATCGGGGTCGCGGCCGTCTTCGCACTAGCAGCAGTGGCGGCGGGGTGCGCGAGCCTCAACCCCTTCGGTTCGTCGAAGCCGAAGGCGGCGCCGGCCACCGCCGCAGCCGGTGCGCAGCCGGCCGAGCCGCCGAAGTCGCGGCGTGTGGTTGAGGCCCAGCCTCTTGTGCGTTTCGATGTCAACACCGACGGGATGGTGGCGCGGGCGGAGCTCGAACAGATGCTCACCGCCGACTTCAAGAAGGAAGACGCAAACAGCGACGAGGTGCTCGACGTCGGCGAAACGCGGGCGCTGAATGAGCGGCTGCGCGGGGAGCCGGGGCTTTCGCCGGTGTTCGATTGGAACGCCGACGGGCGGCTCGTGTTCGCGGAATTCGCGACGCAATGGCGCACGCTGTTCCAGCGGGCGGATGTCGACGGCGACGGCACGGTCGACGAGGAAGAACTGTCGGGCAAGCGGCGCGAGCGCAAGCCGCGTCCTTTGCCCGAACCGACATTCAGCGGCAAAGACGGGCGGCCGCCGGGGTCGGAGTAAGTAAGTGGGCATAATAACCGGCGGCGGCAGGTTTGTGTCCTTGTGTCGATGATCACCGGCTTCAGAAATTTGGTACGAAAGCCAGCGACGAAACTGGTCACATCGCCAACCTTCACGCGTTCTTGATGGCCGTATCTCGAGGCGATATGCCCGTTTCGCGGAAGGTCCTGTTAGGACTCTCCAAGATGAAGTGTATCACTTGGGGGCACTATGAGCAGAGTGTTCGCGACAGTCTGCGTACTGGCAACGTTGGTGTATTGCACCGCCCCGGCCTCAGCGCAGAACGCGCAACCTTCGACGCGCGACCTTGATCGTATTCTTGGAACTTGGTCGTTCGAAGACGCTTCCGCTGCTGACAATGGGGCCAGCTATCGTGAAACGGGCGTACGAACATGTGCGCTGGCCCTAGGCGACACCTATATCCGCTGCGAATCGCGCGGCCGGTCGGCGAAGGGGACGGAGCGCACGTATCTGTTCTATTTCAACTACAACGCCGTCGACCGCCGCTATGAGATGCTGTCCCTGCATAGCAGTTGGTCGCAGACACAGCGCTTCGAGTTGCGGATCATGCCGGACGGCAGCTGGCACGTCTTTCGCGGCGCGGCACCTTCGGCGGACGGGCGCGTGAGCCGAAGCAATTGGGGCGTGATCCGCTTCCCGGACGCCGATACCATGATTTGGGAGACACGTCTCAATCGCGCCGATGAACCGCCAGATCGTTGGCCGCTCTCATTCGTCGACAACGCCAAGCGCGTGCGGTAGCCGCGGCCCCTCGTTCTGCCAAAAGCGGCGTGCAATCCCTTCTGCTCGCCAGCTGCGGCGCAGTTTGGCGTTGTGTCCAAACGAATTGTTCGCAAGATCGCTTGCGATGCACGAGCCCGCCGTCAAACCGATCGAGATCTTTGTCGATGCCGATGCCTGTCCGGTGAAGGAGGAGGTGTACCGGGTCGCGCGGCGGTATCAGCTGAAAGTCTATGTCGTGTCGAACGGCGGGGTGCGCGTGCCGGCGGACCCTTTGCTCGAGATGGTGGTCGTGGGGGAGGGGGCGGATGCGGCCGATGATTGGATCGTCGAGCGGCTCGCGCGCGGCGACATCGTCGTGACGGCGGACATTCCGCTCGCGCATCGCGCGTTGCGGGTGGGCGCCGAGGCGATCGGGCCGACGGGGCGCGCGTTCACGACCGCCTCCATCGGCGCCGCCATGGCGCAGCGCGGTTTGATGGAGCACCTGCGCTCGACGGGCGAAGTGACCGGCGGGCCGAAGCCGTTCGCGGCCGGCGACCGGTCGCGGTTTCTCTCGGCGCTCGACGAGGCGATCAACCGTTCGCTGCGGGGGCGGGGGCGTTAGCAGGCGCAACACGTTGACGCTCCACCCGCCGAGACGGTAGCGCTAGAACAACGGAAGTGGCCGGCACCAAGCCCTGACGCCGCTGCGCCGAACGTCAAACCTCACGGTCGCGGCCCGCGATCAGCGGAGCCCGCCGAAATGTCTCTGGAAGAATTCTACTACATCTCTCAGATCGTTGCCGTCGTCGGCATCTTCGCCTCGCTCGTTTTCGTCGGTCTGCAGATTCGGCAGAACACGCGCGCGACGCGGGCGGCGTCGCACAATGCGGTTTCGGACTCGCTCAACGAGATCAACCGCATGTTTGCCGAGAATGCGGACCTGACGAAGATCTGGCTCACCGGCATGGCCGACCGGCAGGCGCTCTCGGCGGAGGAGCGCTGGCGCTTCGACTCGACGGCGCGGGCCTACTTGCACGTCTGCGAAACCATGTTCATCCAAGCCGGTCTCGGCGCCGGCGACAAGAGCGTCATGCACGCCGAAGAAGAAGGCATCCGGACGGCGTTCGCCTCGCCCGGCGTGCGGGAGTGGTGGGCCGAAAACCCTTATGGCTTCTGCGCCGAGTTTCGAACCTACATCGCCAAGCTGGCGAAGTCCGCGGAGATCGCGAAGTGACACTCGAAGCCATCTACTACATCTCCCAAATCGTCGCCGTCGTCGGGATTTTCGCGTCGCTGATCTTCGTCGGCCTGCAGATCCGGCAGAATACGAAGGCGATCAAGGCGACGTCGCATCACGCGGTCACCGACAGCTTCAACGCGATCAACACCCTCATCCTCAGCGATCCGAAGGTGGCGCGCATTTGGCGGCTCGCCTTGGCGGGATCGGAGGAGTTCAACGAAGATGAACGCATATCCGCCAACTTCATGTTTCTGGCAAACATGCGCATCTTCGAGACGCTTTACTACCAATACAAGAATGGCACTTTGGACAAGAAACTGTTCGATGCTGAGCTGAAGACGCTGAAATGGTCCGTGACCCATCCGGGCGTTCAGGCGTGGTGGGTCGCCAATCCGATCTCGCTCAGCGCCGAGTTTCGCGCCTTCATCGACGGACTCATTCGTGACGCGCAAGCTGCGCCGAAGGATCGCCCATGACCCTCGAAGAACTCGGCTACATCAGCCAGATCGTCGGCGTGATCGCGGTTTTCGGTTCGCTCGTCTACGTCGCGATTCAAACCCGCCAGAACGGCCGGATGATGCGCGCGAAGGCCGCTTGGGATGCGCAAACGTCGTTTGCGGAAATCAACGACATGCTAGCCAACGGCGGACCGCTCAGCGAGTTGATCTTCAAGACGCTCACACATCCGGAAGGCCTCACCGACTACGAAAAGCACCGAACACATCGCTTCCTGCGCGGCGTTCTGCAGCGGACCGAAGCGCAGTTTGCGCTGTACACGAACGGCGTGCTGGATGCGGAGGTCTGGCGCTTGCGGCGCGCCTACATCAAGAGCCTGATGAACAATCCCGTGTTCAACGAGATCTGGCAGATCGAAAAAACCAACTCGGTGCTCACGCGCGCCTTCATCGCCGAGATGGATGAAGCCGAGACTCGACAAAGCCCGATGTTGCTGGGCGCGCAGGCGGCTGACATGGCGGGAAAGGAGCCGACATGACATTGGAAGACGTTTCCGTTCTCAGCCAGATCGTCGCTTCCGTCGCGGTCGTCGCCTCGCTGATATATGCCGCGCTGCAGTTTCGCGTGTATGCTGCGGCGGCGCGCGAGGCGCGCTACACGACGGCGGTGTCCGATCTCCAAGAATTCAGAAAGATCATCGCCACCGACGCCGATTGCGCGCGGATCTACCGCGACGGGCTCGAGGATCTGAGCAAGCTCGACTCTGTCGAGCAGTGGCGTTTCGGCGCGCTGATGCAGCTTGTCGTGACGAACTTCGCCTACGGGATCAAGTTCGGCGACGCCATCGAAGCGGAGCTGCAGCGCACGGCCGTCATCACGACTATGCGGCGGCCTGGTGCACACGCGTGGTGGGCGAAGGCGCGTTACACGGTCGATGCGGCGACACGCGCGACGGTGGACGACGCCATTGAAAGCGCGCGCTCGGGCGATGCAAGCTAGGAACCGGGCAACGGCAATCGGGGACATTTCCGCGTGGAAAGCACAAAGGTCGCAGAGTTGCTGTTTGAAGCGCTTGCGGGATGCGATGACGACGCCGTGCGAAAGCTCTGCACGCGCAACTTTCGTGCAAGCCAGAACGGCGGTGCGGCGATGGACCTGGAAACGCTGCTTGGCTTCAATGCCGCGGTGCACAAGGTCGTTCGCGACTTCCGGTACGAGAACTCTGTCCGGTCGGCGACCGCGTCCGGATTCGTCGAGGAGCATGCGGTGCGGGGCACGCTTGCCGACGGCGGCCGATTGGCCTCTCGGTCTGCGTGGTCGCCGATCTGAGCGGCGGCAAGGTTTCGGACCTCCGCGAATATCTCGATACCAGGGCGGCCGAGGGTTTGATCAGGGCTTTGAGCGGTGGCTAGCTGGGTTTGCCGTCCCCGCATCTCACTGGGCCGTGCTTCTCAGTCGCCCGAAGCGCTCCAAGGGCGCTGTGCGTTGACGAGTGTGAGGGGATCGCGGCAAATGCCGGCATGAGCATTTCGGGACGAACGATTGCGTCTTTGGCGGCGGACTTGGCCTCGGGCGCTGCGACGAGCCGGGCGTTGGTTGAGGCTGCGCTTGCGGCGATTGCGACGGATGGGACTGCGTTCACGCATCTGAACGCGGCACGCGCGCGGGGCGAGGCGGATGCGCTGGACCGGTTGCGGCAGGAGGGCAGGGTGCTGTCGCCGCTGCACGGCGTTCCGGTGTCGGTGAAAGACCTGTTCGACATCGCGGGTGAGGCGACGGCGGCGGGCTCGGTGTTGCTGCGCGAGGCGGTGCCGGCGTTGCGCGATGCGCCGCCGGTCGCGCGGCTGCGCCAGGCCGGCGCGGTGATCGTCGGGCGCACGCATATGAGCGAGTTCGCGTTCTCGGGCCTCGGCGCCAATCCGCATTCGCCGCCGTGCACCAATCCGCATGACCGCACGCGGGTGCCGGGCGGGTCGAGTTCGGGGGCTGCCGTTTCGGTCGCGCAAGGGGCGGTGGCGGTCGGGCTCGGCACCGACACGGGCGGGTCGACGCGCATTCCGGCCGCCTTCTGCGGCGTCGTCGGGTTCAAGCCGACGCAGGCGCGGGTGACGCGCGAGGGCGCGTTCCCGCTGTCGGAGACGCTCGATTCCATCGGGCCGCTCGCGAATTCGGTCGCGTGCTGCGCGCTGGTTGACGGCGTGATCGCGGATGCGCCCGTGGACGCGCATCCGCCGCTCGGCGTTGCGGGCTTGAGGTTTGGCGTGCCGAGCGAGCTTGTGCTCGACGGCATGGATGCGACAGTCGCGCGCGCGTTCGAGCGGGCGCTGAAGCGGCTGGCCGATGCGGGCGCGGTGGTTTCGCGTGTCAGCGTGCCAGCGCTTGCGCGTGTGCCGGAGATCAATGCGAAGGGCGGGATCGTGCATGCGGAGGCGTTTGCGATCCACACGCGGACGGGGTTGTTCAAACAGCGCGAGCGCTACGATCCGAACGTCGCGGCGCGCATCGACATCGGCGCGCGGATGACGGCGGCGGACTACATCGAGCTGTTGCGCGCGCGAGCGGCGGTGACCGCTGAGGTTGCACGGATCAGCGTGGGGCTGGACGCGCTTGTGTTTCCGACGACGCCGACGGTTGCGCCGCGGTTCGACGAGATTGCGGAGGCGGCTTCGTTCGGGCGGCTGAATGCGCTGGCGCTGCGCAATCCGGGGCTCGTCAATTTCCTCGACCGCTGCGCGCTCAGCCTGCCGATGCATGCGGCAGGCGAGTTGCCGAGTGGGCTGATGCTCGTCGGCGAACACATGGGTGACGGGCGGTTGTTCGCCGTCGGGGCTGCGGTCGAGCGCGTCGTCCGGCTGGGGTGACAGGATTTCGCGTTGGTGCCATGGAGGCGCCTACGTTTTTTCACACAAAGACGCAAAGACACAAAGCAGCAAAGGGTGCGAGGTGTTGCGCCGTAGGCGCAGTGGCGATGTGTTTGGATGGCGCTGCGCGCCGACGCGCGTCAGGCGTCTTTGCGTGAATCTTCCGATGGCGCCAAGTGTTTCAGGCTGCGTCGGCGACTTTGGTGGTTGTCGCCAGGGGCAAGCCGGCGCCGAAGCTTAGGGTTTGGGGCAGGGTGACCGCTTTCGTTGCGCGGGTGAAGAGGGTCGCGCCTTCGCATTTGATCGTGCCGGTGCCGGAGACCTTGCCCAGTCTTGCGAACATGATGCGGGCGTCCTGGATGCGCAGGACGGCGGCCTCGAGATGCAGGGACACGACGATTTCGAACTCGATCTCGGGGCCCAGCGGCGAGTGGTCGAGCACGATCTGCAGGCGCGGTTTGTGGGTCGAGCGGATCTCGTGCTTGCCCAGCGCGTGGTCGATGACCTGATCGGGCGGAAATTTCGCGCGGTCGGCGTATTGCATCAGGTCGCGGCGCGTATTCCAGGCGGTCGCCATCACGTCGACGATGCGGATGTCGAGTGCGGCTTTCAGCGCGTCGGCCACGCTGTCGCCCACGCTCTTTTGCAGCAGTGCGGGGGCGGCGGTCAGAAGCGTCTTCACGCCGTAGAGTGCCGCCGTGCCTTCGAGCGCAGCGAGGCCGTCCTTGCGGGCAGCGGCGCTGTCCAGATCGAAGAACGCCGCCAGGGATTGCGCTTGCGGGGTCATGCGGGGGCTCCCTTCGGGATGAGTTCGATGCGCGCGTTCGTGTTTGCCGCGACGCGCACGACCTTGAGGCTGAACGCCGGATCGCCGCCTTCGATCGTTACCGTCTGACGGTCGAGGCCGTTCGACACGAGGCGCGTGGTCAGCCGCGCGCGCTGGCGGGCGTTGTAGTTTCGCCGGTAGACCATTGCGCCGCCGATCATCACCGCGATCGCGCCGAGCGCGAGCCAGAGGGGCAGGCCGCGCTTGCGCACCGGCGGCTCGGCATCGGCGACGACGGTGGGCGGCGGTGCCGGTTCGGCGACCATCGACGGCGGCGGCCTTGTGATGTCGCGCGGCGGGGCGGTCGGGATCGCGCGCGGGGGCAGACCGATGTCGACGACCTCGATCGGCGGCAACGCGGGCGGCGCCGGCACGTCTTCGGCAAGCTCGCGGTTCTTCGGCGGCGGCAGGTGCGCGCGCATCGGCGTGATCGCGGGGAGTTCGGGTGGCGGGACTTCCTCTTCTGCGATGTCCTCTTCCGGCGCGGTGGGTTTGGATTCGCTCGCTTCAGGGACAGGGGTCCCTTCGTCGACGACCGGCGACATGCGGCCGAAGTTCTCCACGACGCGCGCGCGCTTGAGCGTGCAGAGGCCGACGCCGCGTTCGTTCGTCGGCGCGACGTACGACACATCGCGGCAGCTTTCGTTGGCGCGACAGGCTTCGCGGCAGAGTGCGAGTGCGGCGCCGGCGTCGAGCGAGCGCTTGGCGTTTAGGAGATCGAGCCCCAAGAAACCGCGCGGCAGTTTTTCGATCACGGCGTCGAGGCGGGATTGTTCGACCTCCGCTTTGCCGACTTCGATCAGCGTTTGGCCGTCTTCGCCCTCGGGCGCGATCGCGAGCGTCAGGAAATCGACGAGCGTCTCCGCATCGCCGTCGGCGGCGTACGCGGCGGCGAACGGCAGGGCTAAAACGAGGAGGACGACGAGCAAGCGCATGGGGGCGAAGCCGAATCAGCTTGCCCATGACGCTAGTGCGGGCGCGGCCTTCGCGCGAGGGCGGGCGTGCGGCGAATCGATTCGGCTGTGGCGTTCAGGGCAGCGCGAGGAAGGCCGCCAAAATCCCTGCGAGCACGATGCCGTCGAACGTGCCTGCGCCGCCGATCGAGGCGACGCCCACGGGTGTGGCGATGAAGTCTTCGATGTGGAAGAAGTCCGCACCGATCAGCGTGCCCAGCACGCCCGAAATGAACGCGACCGGCGGGGCGTAGTCGGGCGCGAAGATGAGTGCGGCCAACGCGGCCGCGACCGGCGCGATGAAACTCGGCATGACGATGCCGACGCCCGCGACCGGGGTCGCCGCGAGGAAGCTGATGAATGTGACGAAGGCGGTCGCGAGGGCGGCCGCCGACAGTGCCTCCGCGCCCAACGGCCAGAGATGGACGATCTGATAGATCGCGATGCCGACCGGGATCAGGCAGCCGCCGACATTGACCGCGATCACCGTCTCGCGCCGGTGGATGAGCCAGCGCGGCAACGTGGCGTCGAGGCCGTAGACGGCGAGCGGATGCGACCACACTGGGCGTTCCCGCACGACGCGCTTGACCGGAATGTTGATGAGGCCGCCGAGCACGATCGCAATCGTCAGGTTCAGCGCCATCTCGGGCGAGAGGTGCAGCTTTTGCAGCGCCTGCACGAACAACGGCCACAGCAGCAGCGGCAGCGCGACGATCATGAAGAGCGTCACCAGCAACGACATGCGGTTCGAAGTGGGCATAGCCTCGTCGTGTCCCCTCAAGTGGTCGGAGCCTAGCATCAGCTCCGGTGCGGTGGCGAGGCGGTACGTTTTTTCACGCAAAGCAACGAAGAAATGAAGAAGCAGAGGCGCCTGGCGCGCTTCGGCGCGGAGCGCCAACCGAACACATCGCCACTGCGCCTGCGGCGCAAAGCAGGCCGTCCTTTGTTGCTTTGTTTCTTTGCTGCTTTGTGTGAATCTTCCTTGTGGCGCAGCGGTCACGGATGCGGTTTCCAATTGTGCGCAAGCTGCTCTACCGTGGGGCAGATGAGCGAGTGTGCGGCGCCGCGGCGCGTGATCCGGACTTGGCATATGGACAGCCGGCGGTGGGACGCCTATCGGCCGCGGGCGGGCGACGTCTTGGTCGCGACGTACCCGAAGTGCGGCACGACATGGATGCAGCAGATCGTCAGCCTGCTGATCTTTCAATCGCCAGAGCCGCGAGCCGTGACGCTGAGCGCGCCGTGGATCGATGCGCGCTTCACGCGCTCGCTCGACGACATGATTGCCGCCATCGAGGCGCAGACGCATCGGCGTTCGCTGAAGTCGCATCTGCCGTTCGACGCGTTGCCCCATTACGATGAGGTGCGCACGATCCACGTCGCGCGCGACGGGCTCGATGCGTTGATGTCGTGGCACAATCATTCGCTGCGCTACAGACGGCACGCGTCGCTCGACGCGGCAGGGCTGGGCGACGAGACGGTCGCGCGCCCGTATCCGCGGCCCGCGGAAGACCCGCGCGCGTTCTTTCGCGAGTGGATGGGGCTTGAAGGGCGAGAGCGCGAGAGCGACGTGTCGGCGGCGGCCTTCTTCGATACGGAGAAGAGCTATTGGTCGGCGCGGCGGGCTGCGAACCTGCTGCTCGTGCACTACAACGACCTGCTTGCCGATCTCGACGGCGAGATGCGGCGCATCGCGGCGTTCCTTGAGATCGAAACGCCGGCGGCGGTGTGGCCGAAACTCGTGGAGGCGGCCACGTTCGCCTCGATGAAGCGGGAAGGCGCTGCGTTGTTGCCGATGGCCGACGCCGGCTTCGACGGCGGCGCGGACGGCTTCATCTTTGCCGGGCGCAACGAACGCTGGCGCGAGGCGCTGAGCGAAGACGACGCGGCGCTCTACCGTGTGCGCGCGGCGCGCGAGATGAGCGCGGGCTTGAACCAGTGGCTCGCCCAGGGTCGACGTGGCGGCGATCCGCGCGCGGCGTCGGATTAGCGCCTTCATCAACACATGTGTTGACTATCAACGCATGTGTTGATAGTTGATGGGCATGACCCGTCCCGTCCTTGCGCTTGCCGGCGCCGTTCACGACGTTCAGGAAGAACTGCTGGACCGCGTGTTCTTCGCGCTGTCCGATCCCGTACGGCGGGCGATCCTGACGCGGCTCGAGCGCGGGGCGCTGCTCGTTTCGGAGCTGGCGGAACCGTTCGACATGTCGCTTCAGGCGGTGTCGCGCCACATCCAGGTTCTGGTGCGCGCCGGCCTCGTGAAGCAAGAGCGCAGCGGGCGGATCAGCCGATGCAGTCTCGACGTTGGGCCGATCTATGCGGCTGCCGTCTGGCTCAACCGTTACAGCAAATACTGGCAGGCGCAGTTCGACACGCTGAAAACGTGGCTCGAAAAGACGAGCCCGCGGACGGCGACCAAACGCAAACCCAGAGGAGGCAGACCATGAAGTACACTGCGGCAAACGCACGGCTGAAGGAGCTGCGCTCGCAAGTCATGGCTTTGCGTGCGGAGATGCGCAAGACGCAGAGCGAGATCGAGGGCGAGCCGGTTGCCGACCACGTATTGTTGACGGGCGAAGGCGAGGTGCGGCTGTCGCAACTGTTCGGCGCCAAAAAGCAGCTCATCGTCATTCACAATATGGGCACGACATGCGCCTACTGCACGATGTGGGCCGACGGCTATAACGGCATCTACGATCACCTGGCCGACCGCGCGGCGTTCTTGGTGGTCAGCCCCGACGCGCCGGCGCAGCAGCGTCAGTTCGCGCAGAGCCGGGGTTGGCGCTTCCCGATGGCAAGCGATCCGGGCATGAAGTTCGCCGCCGCGATGGGCTATGTGGGCGAGGGCCGGCCGCAGCCCGGCATCTCGGTGTTCGAACGTGCGGGCGCCGGGATCGTGCGCGTTTCCGACACGGCCGAGGGGCCGTACGACGATTTCTGTGCGGCCTGGCACCTCTTCGACCTGATCCCGGAAGGGGCGGCGGGCTGGCAGCCGAAGTTCAAGTATCCCGCGGGTTCGCGCGCGGCGTAGCGCGATGGCGTGGCGAAAATCCCCGCCGGCGTTGATCGCGGCGTTCGACGCGGCGCTGCCTGACGACCCGCACGTCGAGCGGCGCAAGATGTTCGGCTATCCGGCGGCGTTCGCGCATGGGCATTTGTTCACGGGGCTGCACCAGGAAAACCTGATGGTGCGGCTCGGCGACGCGCAGCGCGCGGCTCTCGTGAAAAACGGCGGGCGACCTTTCGAGCCGATGCCGGGGCGCGCGATGCGCGAATACGTCGTCGTGCCGGACACGATCGTCGAAGACAAACGCGCGCTCGCAATGTGGCTGAAGCGCGGACTGGCGTATGTGGGCACGCTTCCGCCGAAGACGGCGCGACGCAAGACACCTTCGCGCAAGGCGATGTGAGGCGCGTTGTGGTAATCTCGGGTTCCCATTCGACGGGAGCCTGGGATGACAATTGCGGTCGGTACGATCACGGCGTTCGATCCGGACACGGGCGGAGGCGCAATCCTTTCGCGTGACGGAAAGCTCGTGCGTTTCGATCACAACTGTCGGATCTCGGCGGACGATTTGGGGCGCAAGGTCGCTTACCGCTTCAGCGGGGCCGGTGACCGGGTCTGGGAGATCCACACCGGCCCAGCACCGCATCCCGGTTGGCCGCCGGTGGGCGAGATTGCGCGCGTGATCTGCGTCGTTCAGTGGTACGGCCCCGGCGACCCCCATCGCTTTCTGCGCCTGCGCGACGTTCCGGATGGCGTGGCGTTTCTCAGGAAGAAGCGCAGCGTCCGTCGCGATTTGCGGCCCGGCGATCATGTGATTGCCGAAGTCATCACGTGGCGCGGGGACCTGATCGCGTTGCGTGCGGTGCGGCTGCCGAAGGGGTACGAGACGGCGCAGCCGCCAAGCGCATCGCAAGAGAAGGGAACGGCATGCGCGTGTTGAGATTGATTACATCGCGCTCTCGATCCCGCTCTTGGTCACGCTCGCGGCGTTTGCGATGTTCTGCGCGTACTATTCGATGCAGGCGTTTGGCCAGGCTGTTGCGATCGGCTTTTTAGTACTGCTCGTCATCTACTTCACAATCATGATTATCGACTTTGTCGCGATCGAGGGCTTTGACGTGCAGCTCGCCCCCGATTGGTTCCCGGTCCGGCGATCAGAGAGTGAATCGTTGGCGATGAAGTGCGTGGCGTTGTTGGTGCTCTATCTCTTGGTGGGCGTGGTCGCCTACCATGAGCTGGTTCTCGTGTAGGCCCGCCGCTGCGGCTCAGTCCTTCGCGGGCCGCCAGAGCGGGCCGACGGCGATGAGGAGGACGAGCACGTTGAAGAGCGCGTTCGAGGCGTTGCCGGATGCGATCGATCCGGCGCTGTCCAAGACGAACCACGACAGCACGCCGGCCAGCACCGTCCGGCGCACCGCCTCCGGCGCTTTGTCGTAGACCCACGCCGACAGACACCAAATCATGACGCCCCAACCGAGCAGGAACCCGCCGGTCAGCGCGGAGAGAAACCGCGTGTCGGGCGAGGCGTAGGTCTGCGCGCCGTCGACGGGCCAGCTCAAGATGTCCAAGGTCAGGCGCGCCGGTTCCGACGTGGCGGCCATCGTACCCAAGAAGAACACCGGGCCGAACGAGCCCACCACGATGGCGGTGACTTTCAGCCAGAACTTGTGAAACGCATGCGGCGTCATCGCGTCGCTCCTATCGGCAGGCAGGGCAAGAGTGCCCGGCATGCGGCGTGGCGCAACTATCTCGCAGATACTCGCCGCGACAAGGCGGCGAGGGGGCCGACGAGCGCGATCAAGAAGATGACGTTGAGCGCGACGTTGCCCGGCCAACCGGCGGCCAGCGATCCCGCGCTGTCGGTCGCGAACCAGATCAAGACGCTCGCGAGGAACGCTCTTCGCGCGCTTTGATCGCCGGCCGCGATCGGGCCTGCGGCCAGCCAGTACATCAGCGCGCCCCAGCCCGCGAGCACGCCGCCGCAAACCGCGTTCAGCACGCGCGCCTCGGTGCTGAAGGTGCCTTGTTGCCCATCGATAGGCCATTGCAAGACGTCGAAGACAAGCGCCCAAAGCGCGTTCCCGGCCGGGTGGCTCGCCGCAACCGAAATAAGGCCTGTCCCAATGGTGGCGAGACAGGCCGCCTTCAAGAGCATGATCGGTATCGCGTTCATCGCCGGCAATCCTCCCGCTGCTTGCAGGCTAATGCCCACCGGAAGAGCGGCGCAATTACCTTCTGGATCGCTATGCGCGTTTCGGCTGTTGCAGCTGCCTTTCATAGTCGGCGGCGTCGAAGTGGCCGAGGGATTGGGCGACCAGGCCGTCGGCGCCGAAGCGCCAGTCTTCGTATCCGCCGACGCGAACGAAGTTTCCTGTGCCCTCAGGTCCGGTGTTCGTACCCGTCAACGTCCAGTGGAAGTGGACGCGTTCGCCGTTGCGCTCCAGGCGGTCGAACGAAACGATCATGTCGGGAAACGCGGTCATGAAGCCCCGCGCCACGTCCGCGATCGCCGCGCGCCCGACGGCGGGCGCGCCGTCGTTCACCTTGAGCGAGCCGTCCGGCGCGAAGAACGCTGCCACGCGCTCGGGTTTGTCGCTGCACCAGGCTTTTGCGTAGGCCTGCGCGAACGATTGGACATTGGAAGGGATCATCACTTCCTCCGAGGCTTAGTTCGCCCACAGCTGCGGCGGTGTTGCGCGCGGCGCGAAACCTGCCATGTCCGAACCGGTGTGCGGTTTGTGCGTCGTCACGACCGCAAGCCCGGCCTCCTCGATGCATTGCTCGACGAACCACGCGGCGAACTCGCGCCGCAGGCGATCGCGTTCCCATGGGTCGCGCGGCGCGGCCTTGCCGCGCAAGATCGGCGGATTGCGGTTCGCGGCCGCCATGCGGATCGCGATGTATTGGACGAGTTCGTCGCGGGTGAGTTGGGACATCTATGCTGTTCCCCTTTTTTCGCGCCGCAGCGCCGGGTTGATCGCGAGCGATGCGCCGGCGGCGTTGCCGGCTTCGAAGGCGTCGGGGGACACCATGCGGCTGGTGCCGCGCGCGCTGCGCAGATTTAAGTTGAGTTTGGCAAGTTCGGCGTCGACGGTCGCGGTCTTCACGACGACCAAGGCGCGGCCGGTGCCGGCGTTCGCGGCATCGCGCGCGTCTTTCATGACGACGAGCTTCTCCGCGATCGAATTCACCATGCCGAACGTGAACGACGAATTCGCCAAGTGGCGCTCGTTGTGGCGGAAGCGTTGATAGGCCTTCGAGGTCTTGTAGCGGCCGAGTTCGTGGCGCACGGCGCCGTCGATCAGTTCGGTCAGATAGTGTGCGACCTCGACGTCCGCGCGCAGGCCGAAGAAGACGTAGCGCGCCTCGCCGGCGGCGTTCTTCTCGCGCCAGACGCGACAGTCGCAAAAATGCGCGATCGCGCCGACGCAGCCGTCGAGCGGCACGCGCTTCTTGCGAAACGTCTCGAACTCACGCTTCTCGCATGCCGCCTCGCGGATCTCGACGTCGCTGAGCGACAGATCGTAGCGGTCGAGCAGTTCCGCCACCTTTGCCGCCGCGGACAGCGCCTCGCTCTCGGTGCAGCCGTTGTCGACCGTCTTCGCGCGGAGCGCCTGGATGCGGGATTTCAGGCCGTCGAGTTGAGCGTTCATGCGTGGGCTCAGATCCACAGACCCGCTTTGCGCAGATGGGCGCGGCGTTCGTCGGTGACTTTGGCGCCGGGCGGGCGGCCGCGGAGGGTACGGCGGAGTTTGCGCAGGAACCCGCTCACCTTCACATAGGCGCCGAGCAGCGGGCCGGGTGGGCCCACCGTCGCGCGATCCTCGGTGATGAATTTCGATTGCACGACGTTTGAGAGGGTGCGGCGGCCTTCGACGAAGGCGCGGTCGAACGCCTGTTCCGCCGTCACGGCGGGCAGGGTGCGCGCGGCCTCCGGCGTCAGCGCCGCCTCGCGCACCAGGACCGCGTTCGGGCCGGTGCAGGCGATCAGGCGATAGGCTTTCGTCTTCGCGACGCGCTCGACGGCCTTTGCGGAATGGCGGAAGAAGACGTCGCCGGGTAGGTCGCGGTAGTCGATCTCGGGCGGGATCTCGTGGTTGAACTCGATGACGACGATGTCGGCGGTGACGGCGCGCAAATTCTCGAGCACTTCGAGATCATTCGAGTCGATGTCGAGCGACAACACGCCCAGATGTGCGGGAAAGTTCGCGCGCGCGACGATCGCGTCGATCGAGTTCTCGCCGTTTGGGGTGATAAAGGTGCAGACCGCCGTCACGTTCGCGTTGCCGGCGGCGCGCTTTTCGATCATCTCGACGCCCAACGGCACGCCTTCGATCAACAGCGCGCGCCAGCCATGCTTCGACCACAGCGTGTTCGTGTTCGAAAGACTGATGCCGTCGCCCGCGCCGACTTCGAGGCAGGTCTTGGGCGTCGCCGGCATGAGCGTCAGCAGATGTTCGATCAGCCCGTCTTCGCCGCATTGGGACGTGACGTTG
>JAEUML010000198.1 GCA_016792785.1 Alphaproteobacteria bacterium | reverse complement strand
CGGCGGGCGCTTCAGCGCGACGGCCGCGCTCAACTGCGATAGTCGCCGTTGATCGAGATGTAGCCGTGGGTGAGGTCGCAGGTCCAGACGCCGAAGGCGCCTTTGGCGATGCCGACGTCGACGTCGATTTCGATCTCCGCGCGAGCCATGTAGCGGGCCATCAGGGCCTCGGAGTAGTTCGGATCGCGCTGGCCTTGGGTCGCCACCCTGTGGCCGCCGAATTTGATCGCGAGTTTGTCGCGGTTGGCGGCTTCGCCGGATTTGCCGACCGCCATCACAACGCGGCCCCAGTTCGCGTCGCCGCCGGCGATCGCGGTCTTCACCAACGGCGAGTTTGCGATCGAGAGCGCGATCTTGCGGGCGGCGGCGGGCGACTCGGCGCCCGTGACGTTGACGCGGATCAGTTTCGTCGCGCCCTCGCCGTCGCGCACGACCTGAACCGCCAGGTCCTGCAGCAAGCCGTTCAACTTGGCGCGGAAATCGTCGAGCCGCTTGTCGGCGAGGCGCGTGATCGGGTTGTGGCGCGCGCCCTTGCCGGTCGCGAAGAGGAGCAGCGTGTCGGATGTCGAGGTGTCGCCGTCGACGGTGATTGCGTTGAAGCTCGTTTCCGTGCCGGCCACCAACATCTGCTGCAGCACGTCGGCGGGGATCGCGGCATCGGTGAAGACGAAGCTCAGCATCGTCGCCATGTCGGGCGCGATCATGCCTGAGCCCTTCGCGATGCCGTTGATCTTGACCACTTGGCCGTCAATCATCGCGGTCGCGGTCGCGAGTTTTGCGAACGTGTCCGTCGTCATGATGGCGCGCGCGGCCTGGTCCCAGGCGGTCGCGCCCGTGTTCTCATAGATGTCGGGCAGGACGGCTGTGATCTTCTTCACCGGCAGCGGTTCGCCGATCACGCCGGTCGAGGCGAGGAAGACCTCCTGTGGGCGGCAGCCGGCGACGGCCGCGGCAGCCTCGGCCGTCGCCTTCACGGCGTCGATGCCGGCACGGCCGGTGAAGGCGTTCGCGTTGCCGGAGTTCACGATCAGGGCGCGCGCCGACTTCTGCGCCAGCGCGCTGCGGCACCAGTCGACCGGGGCCGAGGCCGTTTTCGAGGTCGTGAGCACGCCCGCGACCGTCGTGCCGGGGGCCATCACGGCCATCAACACATCGTCGCGGCCCGGGTACTTGATCCCAGCCTGCCCCGCCCCCAGGCGGACGCCCGAAATGGGGGCGAGCTTTGCGGGCGATTTCGGGGCAAGCGGGGAGATTGGCGGGTGGGTCTTGGCGGCCTTTCCGGCCGGTTCGGGCGCCACCTTGAGCGCGGCCGAGGCTTTGGCAGACTTGCCCGCTGGCGGGGCCATCGATTCATCCCTTTCGCGGCGCCCCTCAGGACGCCTGCGCCGGCGACGATTCCATGGCCGGCGGCGATTGTCAGTACCCGTCCTATTGGAACCGGTCAAGAACGGCAGATTTCCGCGGATGCAACACCTGTGAATAGTTGTCTCGGGGTCGCGTTGACAGGGGGGTGGTCCCCCCTTATCTGTCCCCCCGGCGGCTCCCGCGCGAAACCTGCTGTGACCTACCTCTTGGAGGCGAACCCCCGCGATGGGCGGTGCGGCGCGCCCGTGACCTTTTTCCGTTTTCTCAAGGACATTCCCGATGCTCGGCCTGACCTCTTTGGCCAAGAAGATTTTCGGCACCAGCAACGACCGCCGCCTGAAGCCGTTCTACGCCAGAGTCCCCAAGATCAACGCACTCGAGGCCGAGATCGCGAAGCTCAGCGACGATCAGTTGCGGGCGCGCACGATCACGTTCCGTGAGCAGGTCGCAAAGGGGCGCAGCCTCGACGACCTGTTGCCCGACGCGTTCGCGACGGTGCGGGAGGCCGCCAAGCGCACGCTCGGACAGCGGCACTTCGACGTGCAGCTGATCGGCGGCATGGTGCTCCACGAGGGCAACATCTCCGAAATGAAGACCGGCGAAGGCAAGACGCTGGTCGCGACGCTTCCCGTCTATCTGAACGCGATGTCGGGCAAGGGCGTGCACGTCGTCACCGTCAACGACTACCTCGCCAAGCGCGACGCGGAGTGGATGGGTCAGATCTACCGCTTCCTCGGCCTTTCGGTCGGCTGCATCGTGCACGGGCTTTCCGATCCGCAGCGGCGCGAGCAATACGCGGCCGACGTGACCTACGGCACGAACAACGAATACGGCTTCGACTATCTGCGCGACAACATGAAGTACACGAAGGCGCAGATGGTGCAGCGCGGGCACAATTTCGCGATCGTCGACGAGGTCGACTCGATCCTGATCGACGAAGCGCGCACGCCGCTGATCATTTCCGGACCCACGGAAGATCACACGCATCTCTACAAGGTGATCGACGCGTTCATGCCGGACCTCAAGCCCGAGCACTACGAACTCGACGAGAAGCAGCGTTCGGTGAGCTTGACCGAAGAAGGCAACGAGGCGGTCGAAAGCTGGCTCGCCAAGAACGGCGTCATGACCGAAGGCGGGCTCTACGACATCGCCAACGTCAGCCTTGTCCATCACGTGAACCAGGCGCTTCGCGCGCACAAGCTGTTCCAGAAGGACAAGGACTACATCGTCAAAGACAACAAGGTCATCATTATCGACGAGTTCACGGGCCGCATGATGGAGGGCCGGCGCTATTCCGAGGGCCTGCACCAGGCGCTCGAAGCGAAGGAGAACGCGGCGATCCAGCCCGAAAACGTGACGCTCGCTTCGATCACGTTCCAGAATTACTTCCGCCTCTATTCGAAGCTCGCCGGCATGACGGGCACGGCTTCGACCGAAGCCAGCGAGTTCATGGACATCTACGAACTCGACGTCGTGGAAATCCCGACGAACGTCGCGGTCGCGCGCGTCGACGACGACGACGAAATCTACCGCACGGTCGAGGAGAAGATCGAGGCGATCATCGAGACGATCAAGGACTGCGTGAAGCGCGGGCAGCCGGTCTTGGTCGGCACGGTGTCGATCGAGAAGTCGGAATCGCTCGCGGCGATCCTCAAGAAGCAGAAGATCAAGCACAACGTCTTGAACGCGCGCTATCACGAGATGGAAGCGCAGATCATCTCGCAGGCCGGACAGCCCGGGGCGGTGACGATCGCGACGAACATGGCCGGCCGCGGTACCGACATTCAGCTCGGCGGCAATGCCGACATGCGCATCGCCGTCGAGACGATCGGCATCGAGGACGAGGCCGAGAAGAAGCGCATCACCGATCGCATCCGTGCCGAGATCGCTGAGGCGAAGAAGAAGGTGATCGAGGCCGGCGGGCTCTACGTGCTCGGCACCGAACGGCACGAGAGCAGGCGCATCGACAACCAGCTGCGCGGCCGCTCAGGCCGTCAGGGCGACCCCGGGCACTCGAAATTCTATCTCAGCCTGCACGACGATCTGATGCGCATCTTCGGTCAGGACAAGCTCGACGGGATGCTGCAGCGGCTTGGCCTCAAGCACGGCGAGGCGATCAGCCACGGCATGGTCAACGCCGCGGTCGCGCGCTCGCAGCAGCGGGTGGAGCAGCGGAACTTCGAAATCCGCAAGAACCTGCTCAAGTTCGACAACGTCATGAACGATCAACGCAAGACGATCTTCGAGCAGCGGCTCGAGTTCATCAGCGCGGAGAACGTGCACGAGACGATCGTGGGCATGCGCCACCAGCTGATCGAAGATCTGGTCAAGCGCTATGTGCCCGAGAATTCCTATGCCGAACAGTGGCGCACGGCCGACCTCGAGACCGACGTGAAGGAGTATTTCGGGCTCGAGCTTCCGATCCAGAAATGGGGCAAGGAAGACGGGATCGCCGAGGAAGAGATCATCGAGCGCATCACGAAAGCGGCCGACAAGCGCGGCGGCGAACGGCTCGCCAACGCGCCGGAGGAGATCATCGGCCAGGTCGAACGGTCGGTGCTGCTGCAGACGCTCGACCACGAATGGCGCGAGCATCTCGTCACGCTCGAGCATTTGCGCCACACAATCGGCTTGCGCGGCTATGGCCAGCGCGATCCGCTGAACGAGTACAAGAGCGAGGCGTTCCTGCTGTTCGAAGGCCTGCTTGCGCGCGTGCGCCAGCAGGTGACGCGCCAGCTCATGCATGTGCAGCTGCAGATCGAGGCGCCGCCGGACCTCGAGAATCGCCCGCTGCCGCAGATGCAGGCGATGCACATCAACCCGGACACGGGCGAGAACGAGTTCGACGACGATGCGCCGCCGGGGCCTAGGCTCAACGCGCCGCGCATCGGGGGAAAGCCCGTGCCTTTGAACCCGAACGACCCCGCAACCTGGGGCAAAGTGCAGCGCAATGCGCCCTGCCCTTGCGGATCGGGCAAGAAGTTCAAACAATGCCACGGGGCGCTGTAAGACCCCGAGCGCGAACGCAGGAGTGATCGATGATCGACGAGCTGTTCTTCAAGCATCCGCGTTCGGTCGGCGAGAGCTATCTTGAACACGCGCAGATGGCGCTGTCGTTCGCGGCGCGGTTGTTCGCCGCCGCCTTCGCCTGCGTGATCCATGCGGCGCTGCCGGGGGTGTTTCAGCGCACGGGCAGCCGCATCATCGCCGAACTCTACGAGCGCATGGTCAGCGGCCGACGGCGGCCGTTGGCGGTCGAAATCGACTACGCGATCTAGGTTTTTCGCGGGTTTGCCGTCCGTTTCGGCACACACCGCCTCGAAACATCGGATTTTAAGGCCCAACGCCTAAGCTTGAAGGCACGGGGGCAGGATCCGATGCGAGAACTTCTCGAGCGTCAGTTGTTGGACGCGCGCGGCGGCGTGGCGGATGGACCGCTCGACGTCGCGGCGTTCGCGGACGCGGTCGCACGCACCTACGAGACGCTGGACCGGGAGCGGCGGCTAGCCGCGGAGAACGCGGCGGAAAAAACGCGCGAGCTCGAATCGGCAACAGTGCAGCTGCGCGCCGAATCGGCCGAGGCGCTGTCGTCGGCGGAGCGGCGTTTTCTCGATGCGATCGAGATCGGGCCGGGGCCGCTCATGGTGCTCGATTCCGAATTGAACTTCGTCGCTTGGAACACGGCGGCCGCTCGCGTGCTGGGACGCGCAAGTTCGCGGCTCGGCGTCGGACTGCCGCTCGTCGGTTGTGCGCGCGGGCTGATCGAGAACGGCGACATCAAGGCCCCGCCGGAACACGCCGAGGCGTGGGTCAAGATTTCCATCGACAATGTGCGCGATGCGTCGTGGCCGCTCGAGATCAAGGTCGCGGGACGCTGGTACCAGCAGCGCTCACGCCGGTTGCTCGACGGCGGGTACCTGAACGCTTGGATCGACATTACCGATTTGAAGGTTCGCGAGAAGGAGTTGGCCGCGGCGAAGGCGGCGGCGGAATCGGCGAACCAGCTAAAGTCGCAATTCCTGGCCACGATGAGCCACGAGCTGCGCACGCCGTTGAACGCTATCCTGGGCTTTGCCGAGACGATCCGCGATCAGGTGTTCGGGCCCAACGCGACCGACAAATACGTCGAGTACGCGCATGACATCCATCGTTCGGGGCAGCATTTGCATGCTTTGATTTGCGACATCCTCGATCTGTCGAAGATCGAGGCGGGCAGTTATGAACTCGCGATCGAGACCGTGAACGCAGTCGAAGAAGCGAAAGGCTGCATGGCGATGATTACGACGCTCGCCGAAAAAGGCGGCGTCACGGTTTCGTTCGCAGCGGCGGCGCCCTCGTTGCTCATCGATTGCGATATGCGGGCGCTCAGACAAGTTCTGCTCAATCTGTTGTCGAACGCGGTGAAGTTCACGCCGTCCGGCGGGTGCATCGAGGCGAATGCCGTGGCCGAGAACGGCGCGCTCGTGATCACGATCGCGGATACGGGCATCGGGATTTCGCCGGAGAAGCTCGCGACGCTGTTTCAGCCGTTCCGCCAGGGCGATGCGGGGACGAGCCGGCGCTATGAGGGCACGGGACTCGGGCTCTATATCTCCAAGCGGCTCGTCGAATTGCACAAGGGCGCGATCCGGCTGGAAAGTGCGCCGGGCCAAGGCACGCGCGCGATCGTGACGTTGCCGTCGAAGCACATCGCGGGCGAGGCGGCGCGCGCGGCCGGCTGAGTTTCCGCGCGCTCAATCTCGGTCTTGCATGCGGCGTCTGCATGCGGTCACCTGCGGGCCATCCGATGACGAGGCTCGCATCATGACCACGCCGACACCCTTCAAAATCGAAATCCCGCAGGCGACGATCAACAAGATCATGGAGCGCGTGCGCCACTTCGAGTGGCCGGATGCGCCGGCGGGCGGCGGGTGGGGTTACGGCACCGATCTCGCCACGATGAAGGAGATCGTCGAGTATTGGCTGCACGGCTATGACTGGTACCGCGAGCAGGAGATCATCAACCGCCTGCCCCACTTCAAGGCGCGGGTGCGCGACCTCGACATTCACTTCATCCATCTGCGTTCGAATTCGCCGAAGCGGCGGCCGCTGATCATCAGTCACGGATGGCCCGGATCGTTCCTCGAGTTCATGAACGTGATCGAGCCGCTCGTCTATCCGGAGAAGCACGCCGGCAAGGCGAGCGATGCATTCGACGTCGTGGTGCCGTCGCTGCCGGGTTACGGGTTTTCGGGCAAGCC
>JAEUML010000160.1 GCA_016792785.1 Alphaproteobacteria bacterium | reverse complement strand
CGAAACTCGAAGAGCGCAAGCTCATGGGCGTGCAGGTGATGATCTTCCTGCTCGGCCTCTCGGTGCTGCTCTACTTCGCCTACAAGCGCCTCTGGCGCGACGTGGACCACTAAGCGCGCGACGCTTTGGTGTTTCCGAGTTCGGGCCGGCTCTGTCGCGAGCCGGCCTTTTTTCATTGCGGGGGCGAGGGCAGATGCTAAAACCGCCGCCGGTTTCCCGGCCTGGAGGCTTCGGACATGACCAACACGGTGCTGGGCGTCATCGGCGGCAGCGGCGTTTATGACATCGACGGGCTTTCGAACCGGCGGTGGGAGCGGGTGCGCTCGCCATGGGGCGAGGCGTCGGACGAGCTGTTGTTCGGCACGCTCGGCGGCGTCGACATGGTGTTCCTGCCTCGGCACGGGCGCGGGCATGTGCATTCGCCGACCAGCATCAACTACCGCGCCAATATCGACGTTCTGAAGCGTGCCGGCGTGACCGACGTGATCTCCGTGTCGGCGTGCGGGTCGTTCAGGCAAGAACTGGCGCCGGGCACGTTCGTGTTCGCGGATCAATTCATCGACCGGACGTTCGCCCGCGAAAAGTCGTTCTTCGGCCCGGGCTTCGTCGCGCATGTGTCGCTCGCCCATCCGATCTGCCCGAAGCTGCAAGGCGCGCTGGCGGAAGCCGCACGCGAGGCGGACATCAAACACGTCGTCGGCGGCACCTATCTCGCGATGGAAGGGCCGCAGTTTTCGACGCTCGCCGAGTCCAATCTCTATCGCTCGTGGGGCTGCAGCGTCATCGGCATGACGGCGATGCCGGAGGCCAAGCTCGCGCGTGAGGCGGAGCTGCCCTACGCGATCGTCGCCATGGTGACGGATTACGATTGCTGGCATCCGGACCACGACCATGTGACCGTCGATCAGGTGATCAAGATTCTGACCGGGAATGCGGAGCGGGCGCGGACGCTGCTCAAGCGCGCGGCGCCGAAGCTCGGGCCTAAGCGCGTGGCCTCGCCGCTCGGCATCGAAACGACACTGGACACGGCGCTGATCACCGCGCCGGAAAAGCGCGACCCCGCCGTCATCGCAAAACTCGACGCGGTCGCCGGCCGCGTGTTGAAGAAGGTCTGACACTCCCCATGGACATCAAATCCGTCATCCGCACGATCCCCGACTATCCGAAGCCCGGCATCATGTTCCGGGACGTCACCACGCTGCTCGGCAATGCGCGGGCGTTCCGCACGACAGTCGATCTGCTGGTGCAGCCTTATGCGGGCTTGAGGATCGACAAGGTGGCGGGGATCGAGGCGCGCGGGTTCATCATCGCGGGCGCGGTCGCGCATCAGCTTTCGGTCGGCTTCGTGCCGGTCCGCAAGAAGGGCAAGCTGCCGTGGAAGACGATCGGGCAGACCTACGATCTCGAGTACGGCACGGACACGGTCGAGATTCACGAGGACGCGGTTCAGAAGGGCGACAGCGTGTTGCTGGTCGACGATCTGATCGCGACCGGCGGCACGGCCGAGGCCGCGATCAAGCTGATCGAGAAGGCTGGCGGCACGGTCGTCGGTTGCAGCTTCATCATCGACTTGCCGGAGCTCAAAGGACGGCGGCGGCTCGAGAAGCTGGGTAAGAAGGTGTTGAGCCTCGTCGAGTTTGAGGGACATTGAGTTTGCCTCGTCTGTTCGTCATGGCCGGGCTTGACGGTGATTGGGTATGAAAATCCACGGCCGTCACTACCGCACGATCTGGGTTGCCGCGGACGGATGGTCGGTCGAGGTGATCGATCAGACGAAGTTGCCGTTTGCGTTCGAGACGAAGCGGTTGGCGTCTGCCGAAGAAGCTGCCGAGGCGATCAAGTCGATGGTCGTGCGCGGGGCGCCGTTGATCGGAGCGACGGGCGCCTACGGACTTTGCATGGCGCTGCGCGTCGATGCGTCGGATGAGGCGCTGGAGCGGGCGTACGAGATGCTCGTCAAGACGCGGCCGACGGCGATCAATCTGAAATGGGCGCTCGACGAGATGGTCGCGGCCGTGCGCAACCAGCCTAAGGACCGGCGTGTGGCAGCGGCCTATGCGAGGGCGGCAAAGCTCTGCGACGATGATGTGGCGACGAACGAAGCGATTGGGCGGCACGGCCTGACGTTGATCGAGGCGGTCGCGGCGAAGAAGGGGCACGTCAACGTGCTGACGCACTGCAATGCGGGGTGGCTTGCCTGCGTCGATTGGGGCACGGCGCTCGCGCCGATTTACATGGCGCATGACAAGGGTATCCCGATCCACGTTTGGGTCGATGAGACGCGGCCGCGCAATCAGGGCGGATCGCTGACGGCCTATGAGCTCGGCGCGCACGGCGTGAAGCATGCGATCATCGCCGACAATGCCGGCGGGCACTACATGCAGCACGGCGAGGTCGATCTCTGCATCGTCGGTACGGACCGGACGACGGCCTCGGGCGACGTCGCCAATAAGATTGGGACCTATCTGAAGGCGCTCGCTGCGCACGACAATCGCGTGCCGTTCTATGTCGCGCTGCCGTCGTCGACGATCGACTGGACGATTGCGGACGGCGTGAACGAGATCGAGATCGAGGAGCGTTCGGGGCGCGAGATCACGCATGTGCAGGGTCGAACGCCGAAGGGCGAGGTGATGACCGTCGAGCTGACCGCACCAGGAAGCCCTGCGCGCAATCCCGCGTTCGACGTGACGCCGGCGCGGCTTGTGACCGGACTTATCACCGAGCGCGGCGTCGCCGCCGCTTCGCGCGAAGGGTTGCTGAAGCTCTTTCCGGAGCGCCGCTCGTGAAGCGCACGGCGGTGCGCCGGCGTGTGGCGCGCGTGCTGTCGAAGCGTGCCGCGGTCGTGAGCGCGACGCCCAACCTCAGGGCCGAAATCGTCGCGATCGGGCAGCGCATGTCGGCGAGCGGCTTGTCGCCGGGGAAGAGCGGCAATCTTTCGCTGCGCGTTGACGGCGGGATGCTGATTACGCCGACGGGCATTCCCTATCAGGAGATGAAGTCCGCCGACATTGTCGAGGTGCGCCTGGACGGTCGCGTCGCGCCGGGTCAGCGCGTGGCGTCAAGCGAATGGCGCATCCATCTTGCGATCTACAAGGCGCGGCCCGACGTGGGCGCGATCGTGCATACGCACTCGCTGAACGCGACCGCGCTCACGTGTCTGCATCGCGGCATACCGGCGTTTCACTATATGGTGGCGGAGTTCGGTGGCGACCGCGTCGCGTGCGCGCCGTACGCGACCTACGGCAGCGAAGAGTTGTCGCGCTTTGCGTTGAAGGCGTTGGGGCCGCGGCATGCGTGTCTGCTCGCCAACCACGGCGCGATTGCCGTGGGCGAGACGCTGCGCCAGGCGTATGATCGCGCGGCGGCGGTCGAAGCGCTGGCGGCGCAATATGCGCGCGCACTTGCGATCGGCCGGCCGCGGATTTTGTCGGGTCGCGAGATGGCGCGAGTGATCGAGAAGTTCAAAACCTACGGCAAGCAGACCGAGGTGAAGGCGAAATGAGCGCCGTCCTCGTCACGGGTGCCGCGAAGCGGTTGGGGCGCGCGATCGCTTTGAAGCTCGCGCGCGAGGGCTACGACGTTGCGGTTCACTATCGGTCCAGCAAGGCCGAAG
>JAEUML010000142.1 GCA_016792785.1 Alphaproteobacteria bacterium | reverse complement strand
TCGCGCACCGAGGCGTTCTTGATCGCGGGGCCGTCTTCGAGTTCGGTTTCGCGGGCGAGTGCGATCATCTCTTTGATGTCGGGACCTGCGCCGCCCTGCCCGCCGCCGACGGCGAGGCGCTCATGCATCAGCGTCGTCAGCGCGACGGACCAACCGTCGCCGACATTGCCGAGGCGTTGGCTGTCCGGGATGCGGACGTTGTTGAAGAACACTTCGTTGAAGTTCGCGCCGCCCGACATTTGCTTGATCGGACGGACTTCGACGCCCGGCGACTTCATCGACAGGTAGAACATCGTCAGACCCTTGTGCTTCGGCACGTTCGGGTCCGTTCGCGTGAGCAGGATGCCGTAGTCGGAATAGTGCGCGCCGGAGGTCCAGACCTTCTGGCCGTTGATCACCCAGTCGTTGCCGTCCTTCTCTGCGCGTGTTTTCAGGCCCGCGACGTCGGAGCCGGCCGACGGTTCGGAGAAAAGCTGGCACCAGATTTCTTCGCCGTAGAGCGCCGGCTTCACGTAACGCGCGGCGACTTCTTTCGAGGCATAGTGCGTGACGGTCGGGATGCACATGCCGAGCCCGATTTCGAAGAAGCCCGACGGCACGTCGAACTTCGCTTCCTCTTGATTGTAGACGACCTGCTGCATCGGCGTGCCGCCGAGGCCGCCGTTCTCCTTCGGCCAGGTGATGCGGGCGTAGCCCTTCGCAGCCTTCTTCGCCTGCCAGGCCTTGGCGACTTTCAGTGCCTCTTGCTCGTTGCGTTGGAAGCGCGGGTTCTCGGCCGAGAAGCCGAGCGAGCTTTTCGGTTTCGCGTTCGCTTCGAGCCAGGCGCGCACTTCGGTGCGGAAGGCGGCTTCTTGCGGTGTGTCGTTGAAATCCATGGGTGCGGTTCTTTCAATGATGAATGGCGCTTAAGCGACGTTCTTCTTCTCGAGGTGGTTGACCAGGCGGTCTTTCCATACGCGCGAGGCGCCGAGGGCGAGGCTCAGCGTTTTTGAACGTCTGTAATAGAGGTGGCAGTCGAGCTCCCAGGTGAAGCCCATGCCGCCGTGGGTTTGGATGTTCTCCTTCGAGGCGTTGTGGAACGCGTCGGTCGCGCTGATGCGCGCACCGGATGCGGCTTCGGGCAGATCGGGCGCGTTCGTCGAGAGTGCCCAAGCGCCGAAATAGGCGTTCGAGCGCGCGAGTTCGTTCAGCACATACATGTCGGCGAGCTTGTGCTTGATCGCCTGGAACGAGGCGATCGTGCGGCCGAAGGCGTAGCGGTTCAGCGCGTAGTCCTTCGCCATCGCGAGACAGGCGTCGGCGCCGCCCACTTGCTCGAACGCCATGAGCACGGCGGCACGGTCGAGAATGCGCTTCGCGAGGTCCCAGCCGTCGCCGGGGGCGCCGAGCGCTTCGGCGGCCGCGCCTTTGAATGTGAGTTCCGCCTGGCTGCGCGACGGATCGACCGTCTTGACCGTGCGGCGCGAGACGCCCGCGCCCTTCAGGTCGACGATGGCCAGCGACAGCGCACGTTCGCCCTGCCCTTCGCCGGTGCGCACCAGGACGACGGCGAAGTCCGCGACGTCGCCATCGGGAACGGGGACTTTCACGCCGTCAATCTTGCCGCCCTTCAAGGTCGCCTTGACTGTCTTCGGGCTCGGCGGTTGCGGGCCTTCTGCGATAGCAAATGTGCCGATCGTTTCGCCCGCGGCGAGCTTCGGCAGATACTTCTTCTTCTGCGCGTCGCTGCCTGCGAGCAGCAGCGCTTCGGTCGCGAGATAGACGGACGAGGCAAACGGCACGGGGGCGATCGCGCGGCCCAGTTCCTCAGCGATTACGCAGAGTTCGAGATGGCCGAGGCCGAGGCCCCCATATTCCTCTGGGATCGCGGTGCCGAGCCAACCCATCTCGGCGATCTGTTTCCAAAGCGCCTTGTCGTACGGCTCGTCGCTTTCGAGGATCTTGCGCACGACCTTCGTCGGGCATTTTTCGGTCAGGAACTTGCGCGCCTGATCCTTGAGCATTTTTTGGTCGTCGGAGAAATCGAAATTCATCGTCGCCCTCAAGGTTGAACTTGTTCGGGCGGCGCTTGGCACCTAGTCGTCGGCGCCGCCGAGATTGCGCTTCAGCTTTTCCAGCCGCGCGATCAATTCCTTCACTTCATTCTGTCGCACACCTTGCAGCGTGCGCGCAAACGTTCCCTTCGCGGCCGCAGCGAGTTGGGGCATGAACTTTTCGATTTTTGCCGTAGCGGAAACCCGGCGCGCGCGACGGTCGTTCGGGTCGGCCTTGCGGACAATCCACCCGCCCTGCTCCAACCGGTCGAGCGTTTTGCCGAGCGGCGCCTTTTCGATTTCGGTGTGCTCGGCGATTTCGGTTTGGGTCAGCGGCGCCTCCGCGCGCTGGATCGTGACCAGCACCCTCCACTGCGCGCGCGTGAGGCCGAGACCGGCGATGCGGCTTTCGAAGTCCTTGCCGAGTAGACGGTGGATGTCGTGGAACAGCCAGCCGAGCGTGCGCTCGACCTCCATCTCGGCTTTCAACCGTTCGTTTTCCACATCGCGCGTGGACTTTTGCGCCGTGGATTTCCGCGCCGGTTTCGTCCGTTCACCCGTCGAAAATGTCTCACTCAATGGGGTCTTAACCGCTGTTCACGAATTGGTATCATAGCATATAGTAATATTGTATACTAATTGCTGCCAACAGGTATCTCCGCGTTATGACCGCACACCGGCTCATCTCCGCCGCAGCCTCCATCGCGCTCGCTGTTTCGCTGGCGAGCTGCGGGAAACCTGCGGAAACGAAGGACCCAAAGAATGACACCTCTGCCGCCGCGGTGGTCGTGTCCGCGGTAAAGGTGACGCCGGCCGAGATTGCCGCGCCGGTCGTGGCGACGGGCTCGCTCACGCCGTCGCGGCAGACGGATATCGGACCTTCGGTCGACGGCATCATCGAAGAAGTGATGGTCGGCGTCGGCAGCCGCGTGAAGAAGGGCGATCCCCTTTTCCGTACGCGCGACGTCGACATTCGTCTTCAGGTGCTTGAACTCGAGAAGCAGGTCGCGCTTGCGCGCGCGCAGCTGAGGAATGCGCAGAACGAATTGCGCCGGCAGAACTCGCTCAAGGGCGGCGGCTGGGTTAGCCAATCACGCATGGACACGACGCGCACGAATTCCGACGTCGCGGCGGCGCAGCTCGGCGTTTGGGAAGCGCGTCTCGCGCAGGGCCGTCAGCAGCTGAAAGATACGCTGGTGCGCGCGCCTTATGACGGCGTGATCTCCAAGAAGGACATTTACGAAGGCCGCTTCATGGCGTCGCGCTTCGGCGGCGGCGGGATGATGGGCGGGCCAAGCGGGGTCGTGCAGATCATGGGCATCGATCCGCTCGCCGTGATCGTGACGACGTCGGCGACCCACTTCGGACAACTGAAGCTCGGAATGACGGGGCGTATCTTCGTCGACGGGATCGACAAACCTTTCGAAGCAAAAGTCGCCGTCATCAACTACGGCGTCGACTACAAGGCGCGGAGCGTCGAAGTGCGCTTGGCGCTGCCCAATCCGGACTACAAAGTTCTGCCGGGTCTCTATGCGCGCGTGGAGTTGATTCCGGAGGCGCGCAAGGCGCTGGTCGTCGATCGCAAGGCGATCTTGGGGCCCGATGGGTCGCGCTATGCCTTCATCGCGCTGAACGGGCGGGCCAAGAAGATCGCGTTGTCGACGCGCGAAGTTGACGGCGAGCGCGTCGAGATCGTGAGCAATGTGCCCGAAGGCACCGAATTCCTCGTCGGGCCGAACCTGTCGCAACTTGCCGACGGCGTGGCGGTGAAGATCGAGGGTGCTGCGGCGAAGGTATCCACGCAGGCCAAACTCTAGCGCCATGTGGATCTCCGACCTTTCGATCCGGCGACCCGTTCTGGCCACCATGGTGATCGGCGCGCTGGTCGCGCTTGGTTGGGTGTCGTTACAGCGGATCGGCGTCGACCTTTTTCCGCGCGTCGAGTTTCCCTACGTGACCGTGACCACGGTGCTCGAAGGGGCGAGCCCGGATGCGGTCGAAACCGATATCACCGACACGATCGAAGCGCAGGTCAATACGATCTCCGGCATCAAGTCGTTGTCCTCGCAGAGCTTCGAGGGCCAATCGCTGATCATGATCGAATTCGGGTTGAGCGAGGACGGCGACGTCAAGGCGCAGGACGTGCGCGACAAGGTCAATCTCGCGATTCGCGACCTGCCACAGGACGCCGAACAACCGATCATTCAGAAGATCGACCCCGACGCGGAGCCGATTCTGTCGGTGATGCTGTCGGGCGACATGCCTACGCGCGATCTGACCGAGTTCGCGGACAAGACGATCAAGGAGCGGCTGCAGCGTGTCGCCGGCGTCGGTCAGGTGACGATCCTGGGCGGGCGCAAGCGCCAGGTCCGCATTTGGCTCGACGCCGACAAGATGCGCGCGCTCAACATCACAGCGGACGACGTGGTGACGGCGCTCCGGCGTGAAAACGCCGACCTGCCCGGCGGCAATCTGGCGCTTTCGGGCGAGCGGGCGGAGTTCGGCGTCAAGACCAAGGGCGAGGTCAAGAACGTCGAGGACTTCAAGAACATCGTGGTCGCGTTTCGCCCACTCGCCCTGCCGACGCTGCTCGGCGACGTCGCGCGGATCGAGGACGGCGCGGAAGACGAGCGGACATTCGCGACGCTGAACGGCAAGCCGGGTGTTTCGCTCGAGGTGCGGCGGCAATCGGGACAGAACACCGTCGAGGTGGCGAAGGCCGTAAAGGCCGAGATCGAGTCCCTGCGCGGTCTCGTGCCCGCCGGCGTCGAGATGGTCGTGGCGCGCGACATCTCGCTCTTCATCGAAGATACTGTCAACGACGTCGGGTTCGACATCATCCTCGGCATCTTCCTCGTCATCATGATCACGATGGCGTTTCTGCTCGACTTCCGCGCTACGATCATCGTGGCGATCGCCATGCCGACCTCGCTGATCGCGACGTTCTTCGCGTTCTATTGGGCGGGCTTCACGCTGAACAATCTGACGCTGATGGCGTTTTCGGTCGCGGTCGGCTTGCTCGTCGACGATGCGATCGTCGTACTCGAGAGCGTGCACCGCAAACTGGAAGAGGGCCTGCCGCCGGACGAGGCCGCATCGCAAGGCACCTCGCAGGTGGCGGTTGCGGTGATGGCGGGCACGTGGGCAGTCGTCGCCGTCTTCGTGCCGATCGCCTTCATGGACGGCGTGGTCGGACGCTTCTTCTATCAGTACGGGCTCGCGATCGTCTTTTCGGTGCTGGTGTCGCTGCTCGTTTCGCTGACGCTGACGCCGGCCCTGTGCGCGAAGTTCCTCTCGAAGCTGCATCTCGGGCCGTTGGCGCAGCGGGTGGAGGGGTTCCACCACGCGCTTGAGAGCGGCTACAAGCGCGTGCTGCACTGGTCGCTCGAGCATCGCTTGGTCGTGCTCGGCATCGGGTTCGCGACGATCGTGGTCGGCATCATGCTCGCGCGCGGCATTCCATTCGACTTTCAGTCGAAGACCGACCGCTCCGAATTCCTGGCGACGATCGACCTGCCCTACGGCACCGGCATCGCGGACGCAAAGGAGGTGGCGGCGCGGGTCAGCAACGCGCTGAAGGACGCGCCGCACGTCAAGACCGTGTTCGCGACGATCGGCGGCGGCGCGCAGGCGCGCATCAATCGCATCAGCCTCTATGTCGGTCTGACGCCGAAGAAGGAACGCAGCTACGCCGAAAACCAATTCCTGATCATGCAAGAGGCGCGCGCACTGCTGGCGCGCACGGTGCCCGAGGCCAAGCACATCGAAGCCGTCGAGGTACCTTGGATCGGCGGCAATTCGAGCTTCAACACGGCGATCACGTATTCGCTGCAAGGCACGTCGCTGGACGTGTTGCGCGAGAAGGCGGACACGATCGTTGCGCGCATGCGTACCGACTCGGCGACGTTTATCGACGTGCGCTCGTCGTACGAATCGGGCAAACCCGAGGTGCAGGTCCATGTCGACCGCGGTCGCGCGGCCGATCTCGGCGTCGCGATCCGACCCTTGGCCACCACTGTGCGCGCACTTGTCGGCGGCGTTGACGCCGGCACCTACGAGGAGCTTGGCAACCGCTACGACGTGCGCGTGCGGCTTGAAGAAACGCAACGAAACGACCCGACGAAACTCGATCAGATTCAGGTCAGGAGCACGAACGGCGGTCTTGTGGATCTGGCGAGCCTGGCCACATTTAAGATCGAAGAGGGGCCAGCCCAAGTCGACCGGCGCAACCGCGCGCGGACGATCACGATCCTGGCGAACAATCCGCCGGGCGTCGCGCTCGGCACGGCGACCGACAAACTGCAGAAGATCATCACCGAGGTCGGGCTGCCGCCAGGCTACGCAGGCACGTTCATTGGTCAGGCCGAGCGCATGAAGGAATCGGCCGATGCAATCGGCTTTGCGTTCGTCCTCGCCTTGCTTGCGCTCTACATGATCTTGGCGAGCCAGTTCAACAGCTTCTCACAACCTGCGATCGTAATGTTGACGGCACCGTTGTCGTTCGTGGGCGCGTTCGCCGCGCTCTCGTTCACGGGCATGACGATGACCATGTTCGCGCAGATCGGCATGATTGCGCTGATGGGTCTCGTGATGAAGAACGGCATTTTGCTGATCGACTACGCCAATGTCGCGCGCGAAACGCGGGGCTTGGGCGCGCGCGAGGCGATCGAGGAGGCGGGGCCGCGCCGCATGCGGCCCGTGCTGATGACGCAGCTGGCGACGGTGTTCGGCATGATCCCGGTCGCGATCTCGACCAGCCAGGGCGCGGAGTTTCGGAACGGTATGGGTGTCCTGATGATCGGCGGCATTCTGTCGTCGACCCTGCTGACGCTTTTCATCGTTCCGGTTGCTTACACGTTAATGTCCGATCTCTACTTGGCGTATCAGCGGCTTTTGGCGCGCATACGCGGCGCGCGCAGGCCCGGCGGCGCGCCCGCGGAGTGACCGCTTAACTGCCCTTTAAGCCGAAATGCCGCACCATCTGCGCAAAGGGACGGAACGCGGTCACGCGGATCCAGGGGTGCGGGTATGGCAAAAGCGCAATTTCACAAGAACCAGCGCGTCTATGTGAAGACGGTTGGCACGTGGTCGGCGATCGAAAAGGTCCTGCCACAATGGGCCAAGGGTCTCGATGAGCCGTTGCGCATTTTCTACGACGTGGGTCTTGGACGCGACTTCGCGGCCGAAGAGTTGCAGTCGGATCAGGTTCAACATGCGCCGGTGAGCGCCACCGCCGAGCAATGGCGTTTGGTGCGCGGGCGCAATAAGTGGAAGCCTGCCGAAGAATGCGCGCATCACCCCTACCCCGGCACCCATCCGCAGGTGGTGACGGGCGATGCGGATTGGGGCGGCTGGCGTGTGCCGGGCGCCGAATACGATCTCTATCCGGAGAAGGTCGAGCATCAGGCGCGCATGATCGCGAGCGCGCCGAAGATGGCGGCGCTTTTGCGCGCGCTGATCGACCAAGCCAAGCTCGAGCCGGAAAACGTGCCCGACGAGCTTGCGACCATGATCCACGAAGCGAACTCGATCCTGCGCTACATCGACCAGGACGCACCGCAATAGCGGACTGTTGACATCACCTTTCGGGAGGTTGCCTGCTCGCCCGTGTTGTTACACGCGTGCGCACAGCAACACGAAAGGTGCACCCCTATGCCATCGTCGAAAACCGACACGTTCCGCCGCCTTCACGAGAGCGGCTGCTTCGTCATTCCCAATCCGTGGGATCGCGGCAGCGCGGTGTTCCTTGCCAAGTCGGGGTTCAAGGCGCTCGCAAGTTCGAGTGCCGGATTTGCCTGGTCGCAGGCGCGGCCGGACAACAAGGTGACCGTGGAGCAGGTGCTTGCGCATCTGCACGACTTGGCCGAGGCGGTCGATGTTCCGATCAACGCGGATTTCGAAGACGGCTTCGCGAGGGAGCCCGAGCGCGTGGCGGCGAACGTGACGCGCGCCACGGGAACGGGCATCGCGGGCCTTTCGATCGAAGATTCGACGCGCGACGGCGGCGCACCCCTGTACGACTTGGCGCTTGCGGTCGAGCGCATCAAGGCGGCGCGTGCGGCGATCGACAAGTCCGGCACAGGCGTCATGCTGACGGCGCGCGCCGAGGGTTTCTTGGTTGGACGGCCGGATGTAAGCGAGGTGATCAGGCGGCTTGAAGCTTTTGCCGCCGCCGGCGCTGACTGTCTGTTCGCACCGGGCCTCAACAAGAAGGAAGACGTGGCGGCCGTCGTGAAAGCCGTCGCGCCTAAGCCCGTGAACCTGATCGTCGTCAAGCCGTGGATCACGCTTCGCGAAGCCGCCGACCTCGGCGTGCGACGAATCAGCGTCGGCGGCGCGCTGGCGCGTGCCGCGTGGGCGGGTTTCGCCAAAGCGGCGCGCGAAATTGCCGACCACGGCACGTTCAACGCGTTCGCCGGCAACGATCCGCCGCTGAATCTGAACGCGATGTTCTCTTAAGCGCCGGCGGCTGCGCGATCGGGTTGAACAACAAAGGCCTCCAGCACATTGCCGAGGCGCTTTGCAGCCTCCCGCAGTGTCTCCGGCCGGAAGCCAGCGAAGCCCAGCACGAGACCGGTTTCTTGCGGCGGGCCGGCGTAGAACCGACTGAGCGGATCGACGAGCAAGCCCGCGTCCTGGGCGGCGGCTGCGACGGCCAGGTCGTCGATCCGCCTTTTGAAACGAATGCAGAGGTGAAGGCCGGACGCGAGCGGCGGACCGGCAACGACATCGGGACACTCGTCGCGTAGCGCCGACTCCAAAACGCCACGGCGTTCCTCGTACGCGTCGCGGCAGCGGCGAATGTGTTTGGCGAAATGGCCGGCGGCCATGAAATCCGCAAGGACGATCTGGTTCGGAATCGTCGCATAGCGGTCGGCGCGCCGCACGGCTTCGGCAAAGCGATCGACGACCGCGCGCGGCACGATGAGATAGGACAACCGCAGCGAAGGGAAGATCGTGGTCGTGAACGTATTCATGTAGACGACGCGAGGCGCATTCGACATCGCGGCGAGCGGCAACGTCGCCGCGCGGGGCGCGCGCGCCTCGCAGCCGAAGTCGTCTTCCAGAATGAACGAGCCGGATTCGGCCGACCATTCGAGAAGCTGCCTCTTGCGCGCGTCCGACAGCGTCACGCCTGTCGGGAATTGGTAGGTCGACGTCAGCACCGCCAGCGGCGCCTTCGGGGCCAAGCGGCGGCCGTCATCGACGCTGATCCCTTGATCGTCGACGGCGACGGCGACGGGAGCGAGGTTCGCCGCTTTCAGCGCGGTGCGCGTTCGAAAGTAGCCGGGGTCTTCGGTCCACGCCACGCTGCCGGGACGGCATAGAACTTCGCTGACCAGAAGGATCGCGGCGTGCATGCCCGCCGTGATGAAGACTTGTTCGGCGGCGCACTTGATGCCGCGCGCGGAGCCCACGTGTGCCGCGACCGCGGCGCGCAATTCGGGCCAGCCACCATCATGCCCAGCCTGCAGCGCGTCGACAGGCATGTCGCGCCATCGCTTCGCCTGCAGCCGGCGCCAGATCTGCATCGGGAAGAGATCGAGACCCGGTACGCCCACGGCGAAGGGGGCGTGAGGCTTCACCGTTTCGGACTGGCCATGGGCGGGACGCGAGGACGGCCGCAGCTCGGGGCCCGCGCCCGCCCAATTCACGTATGTTCCGGAGCGGCGGCGCGTTTCGACCAAGCCTTCGGCGAGCAACATGTCGACCGCCATGACCGCCGTCCATCGCGAGACGCCTGCATCCTTCGCGATAACGCGCGTTCCGGGAAGTTTTTCACCGTGTCGCCAGAGACCGTCGAGAATGCGGTTGCGCAGCATCTCGCACAGGGCCTGCGCAAGCGCCAGGTCCTTGTCCCTGCGCGTCGGACCGATCATGCCTAGAACCGGGCGCGCCAACGCCTCTTCCCCCATCTGTATTGGCGATGAGAGTAACATCGCCACGGCGACAGGCGTTCAAATGCGTGTGAAGCGAACACGCTGTCACCGCAATGGGGTTCAACCGGTCGCGGCGCGCTCTTGTAACGGCGCGACACTTTTGAGGACTTGTGCCAGCGTCTTTGCGGCGTCGCGCAGCTGGTCCGGGCGAAATCCCGAGTAACCGAGAACGAGTCCGCGGTCGTCCGTCGGCCGCTCGTAGTGGGCGCTCAGAGACGCCAGCACCAGGCCCCGTTCGGCGGCTTTTGCAACAATGGCCTCGTCGTCGGCACCACGCGGAAGCCGGGCGCAGATGAAAAGACCTTCTTGGCCTGGTTCGACCGTCAGCCAAGTGCCGCATTCCTCGGCAAGCGCCGCCAGCAGTGCTTCGCGGCGCTCATTGTAGGCCTCCCGGCAGCGGCGCAGGTGCTTTGCGAATTGGCCCGACGCAAGAAAGTCGGCAAGCACGAGTTGGGTCGGCATCGGCGGTGGCCGGTCATAGTTGACGTCTGCCGCCTCGAACCTTGGCACGGTCGACTTCGGCACAATGATGTACGCAAGGCGTAGGGAGGGAAACAGCATCTTGCCGAACGTGTCGAAGTAGACCACGCGGTCGTTCCCCGGCGCTGCCGCGAGCGGCTTGCGGCCATGTGGGAACTCTAGGGCATGGTCGCCCTCAAAGATCCACGCGTTCGCAGCGGCGGCCCAATCCAGCAGTTGCCGCCGGCGCTTGTCGGACATCGGCAGTCCTGTCGGGAACTGCGCCGCCGGCGTGACCGCAGCCAGCGTGGCGCGGGGTGCAAGTCTGCGGCCCTCTTCGACGTCGATGCCCTCGCGATCGACACCGACCGTGATCGGAACAAGCTGGGCGCTGCGGATCAGCGCATGCGTGGCGCGAGTGCCGGGGTCTTCGACCCACGCCAACCCTCCCGGCTCGCACAGGACTTCGCCCACCAACCGACCGCCGGCCTCAAGGCTTGTCACCACGAACACCTGGTCGGCCGTGCAGTTGATGCCCCGCACGGTCGCCGCGAATTCGGCAATCGCTTGGCGCAAAGCGGGCCAGCCGGGCGACGTCGCCTCCTGCAATGCCGCCGTGGGCATGTCGCGCCAACGGCGGCCCTGAAGCTTGCGCCATGCTTGCATCGGGAAGAGTTCAAGCGCCGGTAAACCGAGTGCGAAAGGCGCGGTTGGAGCCGCCGGCTCGCGTACGCGTTCCTGTTGATCCGGCGCGCGAGTTTGCCCGGTCCACGACACGTACGTGCCGGACCGCTTGCGGGCTTCCGCCAAGCCTTCGGCGATCAGCATGTCGATGGCGACCACCGCGGTCCAACGCGAAACGCCGGCGTCGCGAGCAATGATGCGCGTGCCGGGCAGCTTGTCGCCGTGGCGCCAGACACCATCCAGAATGAGGTTGCGAAGGTTCTCGAACAAACGCTCGGCCAATGCGCGATCGGCGTCCTTACGTGCCAGATTCACGATTCCGAGAGCAGTACGGGCCACAGCCACCCTTCCCCACCAGCCACTATTGCAGAAGCTACCACTCTTGCGTTGCAGGCGGTTCAATTGCGCGTGATCGAAGCTGCCGAACGCGATCCAACCAATCAACGCCCTTTCGCGTGCTTAATGCGTTTGTCGCGCGTATCTCCACACAAAAACGGCGGCGCGGTTCGACGAAACTGGATTGCTCACCGTCGTGCAAATCTGGATCGCCCACTGATGACAGATTCTTAATTGCGCCGGTGGATCGGTACAGGAATCGAAACTGGCACTTTGATTTTGCCGTGTACTGATGATCATTGAGCGGCGGCCAACTCGGGTCTCTTGCAGGTGAAACAACAATGACCATCGACAGATTGGATGCGATGCGCACGTTTGTCGCGATCGTCGAGGCGGGGTCGTTCTCCGCCGCCGCCAAGCGGCTTGGCGTGTCGGTGCCGGCGATCAGCCGGCGTTTGTCGGGGTTCGAGGAGCGCATCGGCATGCCGCTTCTCCACCGCACCACGCGCAGCGTGGAATGCACCGAGTATGGTCAGATGTACTTCGACCGGGCGACCCGCATTCTGACGGAGATCGAGTCCGTCGAGCTCGAACTCGCCGGGCTGCGCCATGCGCCAGCGGGCCTTTTGCGTGTGTCCGCGCCCAGCGTTTTCGGGCGCACATTCGTTGCCCCGGTGATCCCCGAGTTCTTGAACCGCTATCCGCGGATCCGCGTTGATCTGTCTTTGGTTCGCGACGCCCAAGGCGGCGCGGACGCGGCAGACGCGGCGATCGGATTGGGCACGCCTTCCGTGCGCAATGAGGATAAGGGATGCCGCACGCTCGGCACGTTCCGCCAGGTCTTATGCGCGGCGCCGGACTATTTGCGGCGCGCCGGAACGCCCGACAATCCGCGAGATTTGGCGCATCACGACTGCATCGTCGAGTCGGCGTCCGAAGCCGCTTCGACGTGGGCGTTCAAGCACGGCGGCGAAGAGATTTCGCAGCACATCCAAGGGCGGCTGGCGTGCGACGACGCGGAAGCCGTGCTCAACGCCGCGCTCGCGGGCTCAGGCGTTGCGCGCATTCCGTCGTTCCAGGTGCGCGATCATGTGAGGGCGAACAGGCTCGCTGTTTTGCTCGAGGCCTATGAACCTCCGCCGGCGGCGATGCAAATCGCCTATACGAGGCTCGGACCGACGCTGCCGAAGGTCAGCGCGTTCGTCCAATTCCTGTCGAGCCACATTCCGCAGGAGCGGATGGGGCTTTAGCTCC
>JAEUML010000132.1 GCA_016792785.1 Alphaproteobacteria bacterium | reverse complement strand
GTGTCGGGGCCGTCGATGACGAGGCCTTCGGTCGGCATCGTGGGGAACGCGAAGTCTTGCGGGTCGGTGTCGGCCTCGGTCTCGACGTAGCGCGCCAGCGCGCGCAATTCGAGGTTTGCTGCGGGCTTCACCCCGGCGTTGAAGAAATAGGCCGTGTGCGCCTCGCCGTCCTTTTCGCTGCCGAAGCGCGAGATGTTCGTGCCGCCGGTTTCGTGGCGCGTGGCGCTGGCGAAGATGTCCCAGGCATCGCCGCCCGCGCCGACGTTCGCCGCCCCTTGCCAGGTGCCGAATGAACCGCCTTCGGCGAAGGCTTCTGCTGATAACGTGCCTGCGCCGCGGCGCGGGATGATGTTGATCACGCCGCCGACGGCATCGGAACCGTAGAGTGCGCTTTGCGATCCGCGCAGAATTTCGATGCGTTCGATGTCGTTCGCGAGCAGCCCCGAAAAATCGAACTCGCCCTGGAACGGATCGGCGACGTCGGCGCCGTCCAGCAGGACGAGCGTGTGGTTCGCCTCGCCCCCGCGCATGCGCACTTGCGTCGAGGTGCCGGGACCGCCGGAGCGGCTGACCGCGACCGACGGCACGTCGCGCAAGACGTCGGAGACGAAGCGGATTTGGCGCTCGTCGAGCTGGCGCTTGTCGATGATCGTGGCCGCGGTGCCGAGGCGATCTTCGGCGACTTTGCCGATGCGACTTGCGGTGACGACGACTTTTTCGACTTTGCCGTCATCGGCGCGCGCGGCGCCGGCCGTGAGAGCGAGTGCGGATGTGGAAACCAAGAGCAGAATGCGAGACATGTCAGACCCCATAGCGTTGACGGGGCGCGCATTCCTTCCCTCGCACACGCGCCCGCAAGCCGCGGTTCGCGGTCACCATGACCACGCCGCAACCACGTCACCGCACCGGAGGGATCCGTCTCAGCAGCGCCCGCCGCGCGCATGAGGGGTGACTTACGCGGGCAGGTCTCCTGGCTCACGACCCTTCGCCGGCCGCCTTCCCGAACCCCTTGTTGCGGGGATCAGTGGCGTCAATGGCCGACGCATCGTCGCTTACAGTTGCGGGGGCAGCCCCGGTTTCTCACCGGTGTTCCCTAAGCCAACGTAACGATTAACGATGCGACGAATTTCGCTTGCGCGTCAAGCCGCGTCGCGCACGGATGTGGTGAGGGAAATTTGTTCGCGCAGCGGGGGAAAGATGGGGCTCGATACCAGCGCGCATCCGGTCGATGTGGCGCTGTTTCGCGATCGTCTGGTGCCGTTCGTCAAGGAAGGCAAGCCGATCGACGACGTGATCGCGCGTGCGGCGCGCATGGCAGTGCTTGCGGCGCGCGCGGCGGATTGGCGGTTCGCGGCGCAACGCTTCAGCATGGATTTGCGCAAGGCGCAGGAAGACGTCGTACCGAAAGTGACGGAGCGCTACACTGTGCCCGGACGCAATACGACGTTCTTCGAGCGTCTGCTGGGCCGCAAAGCTCCGGAGGTCGTCAAAGAGTACGAGCGGCCCGAGTTCGTGCCAGGACTCGCGGGCTACGATTCCGATCTCGCCGCTTGGGGACGGCCTTTCTTCATGCCGATGGGCGACGTGGCGCGCGTGGTCGAACTCTACGAACGCTATCTTGCGGCGGAAGACCAAACCGCGATCGATGCGCTGGGACGCGCGATGGTGGGCGAGTTGAGCGCGAACGGACTCAACTTTCCAAAGGACACGCGCGCGGCGGTGATCCAAGCCACAAAGGCGCTGATGCCGTTCGAGAAGCACATCCGACCGATGCGGGAAGAGGGCGCAGAGCCGCCGCTGACGCTCGCACAACAGCAGAGGCGGCTGAAACGGGAGACGGAGCTCTGGCGCGTCATCTTCCAGGGGCGCGACAGCGACGCGCCTCTGCCCGCCGAATACGCGGAGGGGCGGGACATCGATCCGGAAACGCCGGCGCGCGAGTTCCTCGTGAATCTGCCGTTGCAGATGGCGGGATTTGCGGCCGAACTCATGCCGGGATGGATGAGCCGCGGCTACGGCTATGCCTCGTCGCTGTTCGACAAGATCGGCGTGAAAGCCAGCCATGTGTTCGAGACGCCCGAGGCGTTGTTCAAAGACCTGGTCAAGGCCGCGCCCGCAGTGGGTCAGATGTTGAACGAGACGATCGTCGAGAATTTCTGCCTCGGCGGTTACGTGCCGCCACAGAAGATGCAGACCTTCGTCGACATGCTGACGAAGCACCGGCGCGAGATGGTGCTCGCGTTCGATGACGGACCCGAGCCCACGCCTGAGCAGTTTGCGATGATGGAGGCAGACTATCTCAAGATCCTCGAACCCGCGACGTTCGCGCTGAAGCAAGGGTACGGGTATCTGGAAGCCGCGGAGATTTATTCCGCACCGCTTGGGATGGCGAATTGAGGACCAAACCGAACGCGATCAGCGTGGCGTCTTCTTCTCCACGCGCATGAAGCGAGTGGGGTGGAAGTCGCGCGGGTTGTCGACGAAACCTTTCACGTGGGTCGCAACGATGTTGCGTGTCGTTTCGAAGTAGAGCGGGATCATGGCGACGTCGGCGAGCGCGACTGCTTCGGCCTCGGCAAAGAGCGCGAAGCGCTTGGCGACATCGACTTCGGCCTGGCCTTGGCGAAGCTTGGTCACATAGGCGTCGCTCGCATAGCGGCCGTAGTTGGTGCCAGCGGTCGGCAGAAGATCGGACAGGAAGTATTCGGGATCCGCAGGCCACGCGAGGCCGACGGCGCCTATATCGAAGTCGGCCACGTTCATGGCGGCGTAGTGCGACTTCAATTCACTAGTCAGGATGTCGACCTTGACGCCGATCTTCGCCCAGTCGTTTTGCATAGCGATCGCCGCGCGCTGGTGGGCCACACCCACGCGCTGGCGCAGCGTGAAGGTGAGCGGGTTCGCCGGTCCGTAGCCCGCCGTTGCCAACAATCGCCGCGCCTCGGCCTGACGATCCGACAGCTTCATCGTCGCGAAGTCGAAGCGCCTGTTCGCGTACCCGCGGCCCATCGGGGGAACGACGCCGTAGGCCGGCTTTTGATCCAGCTTGGCGATGCTCTTGCCGATCGTCTCGCGGTCGATCGCAAGCGCGAGTGCGCGACGCACGCGCATGTCTTTGAATTTCTTCGAGGTGTGGTTGACGGCAAGATCGGCAACGGAAGAGGCCGGCGTCGCACGCAGCACGCCAGGCATGTTCGCCCGCAGCCAGGCGACATCGCCCGGCGAGACGCGGATGTTGAGGTCGATCTCACCCGCGCGCAGGCGCTTCAGCGCGGCCGCGTCGTCTTCGATCGGGAAATAGATCACTTCGTCGATGGCGACGTTTGCTGCGTCGTAGAAGCGCTTGTTCTTGACGATGCGTACACGGTCGTTCGGCCGCCATTCGGCAAGCGTGTAGGCGCCGTTCGAAACCATGTTGCCGGGCTTGGCCCAGGCGTCGCCGTGTTTCTTCAGCGTATGCGCCGGCACGGCTGTGAACGGCGGTTCAGCGAGCGCCGCGATCAGCGTGGGGCAAGGGTTTTCGACCTTTATCTCGATCGTCGCCTTGTCGACGACGCGCACGCCGAGCTTGTCGAGCGGCATCTTGCCCGCGTTCACCGGCACCGCGTTCTTGATGCAGAAGCCCAAGTTCGCAAGTTGCGACGCGGTTTTCGGATCGAGCGCGCGGCTGACGCCAAGGGCCACGTCCTCAGCCGTCACGGGCGCGCCGTCGGACCATTGATGCGGGCGAAGCTTGAACGTGTAGGTCAGGCCATCGGGCGAGACCGTCCAACTGACCGCCGCGCCCGGGATCGGGTTCGATGCCGCGTCGTAGGTTGTAAGGCCCACGAACAGGTCGAGCACGATGTTGCCCGTCTGATCGATATAGGTCTTCTGCGGGTCGAGCGTTTCGGGTTCTGCCGTGTTGCCGCGATGAAGCACCATGGGTGCGGCGGTTGCGGCCTGGGCGAACCACACGAAGCCGAACGCGAGCAGAATGACGCGCGGCATGGAATCCGTCGATGTTGTTCGCGATTGTCGCATGGCGGGGCGCGCCAGGTACAGTCCGATCACGGCGCCGGCACGCGTAGTGCGGCGAGGGCGAAGACTGCTAGCATCGTCACGTGCAGGATCGTCACGAGCACGTTCGCGCGCCGGATCGAGCGGGCTTCGCGTTCGTGGGCGTTGCGGTCGGGACGCATGGATTTGAAGCCGTGCAAGACGTCGTCGATGCCGACGAGGAAGCCCAAGCCCAACCGAACGAAGAACAGCACCCAGGCCAACTGCCACATGGCAGCCGGGTCGAAGCCTAGTAGCTCGGCAATGCTGACCAACGTCCGCGCTCCCCTGCGCCCCCCGTTTACGGGGCCATGATGGCGGGGGGCGGAGACACACTTCAAGCGGGGCGTCATGCTGCCGTGCAGCGCGGCCTACCACGCGTGGCGCTTGGCCGAGGGGCGTCACACCGCATGCGCGACGATTGCGCGGCTGGGGGACCGCGGCCGCTTGTCAACAGCGCCGAGTTGCAATCGCCGCGATATCCGTCCTTACCGGTATTGGCAAGCCGATCCTGTCCCTATGCTTCGTCATCACCCTGCCTTCGCAGGGAGAAAACAATCCGGGAGGACAAGCATGAAGTTGATTTTGATCGCGGGTGCGGCGCTGCTCGCGTCGACGGCGCTTGCGAATGCGGAAGCGTTCACGTTCACGAGCAAGGGCACGATCACGAACCAGGTGGGCGCGCCGGGGCCGGGTGGAACGCCGACCGGCGCATCGTTCTCAACAGTCGAGAGCGCAACGACCTGGGCCTCAGGCAAGAAGACGACGGCCAAAGGGAGTTGCGCGACATGGAGTGCGGCGCCTGGCGGCGCGCTCTCGGTCAACGGCGCATGCACGCTCACCGATGCGGACGGCGGTTATGCTGCCTCGTTCGCCTGCGCGCCGATGGACAAGACGAATACGGTCGCGCATTGCTGGGGCGGACTGACGGGCACGTCAGGCAAGCATCAGGGCAAGAGCGGCACGGTGTCGTGGCGCACAACGCAAGCGGCCGACGGCAAGTCGAACACGGCGGTCGGATCGGGTCAGTGGTACTGATCGGCGATTGCTGACACTGATAAGCGGCGGCCGGGTCAGACCGGCCGCCGCTGGCACCTTCTCGCCGGTGTCGCGCCCCGTCATCTGCGTGGTTGCTTGTGGTCGAGATAGAGGCGTGGGCGGATCGCTTTGAGGCGGGCCAAAAGCATGGCGTTGCTGTACGTGCTTCTTCCATCATCAGGCGGCGCAAACACCGGCTGGCGAAAGCGCTTGCTCGACGGGCCACGCGGTGTCTTTCGCGAGCGCTCGATCTCGCGCCAGCGCTTGTCGAACGCATGATCGCAGATGCGGCGCCGGTACAGCGCCTGGCGCGAGCAGCCGGTGAGGCGGGCGGCCTCGACGACAGCGACGCCTTGCTGGAGGGCGGTGAAGAATGCGGCATCGCCGCTGTCCGTCTGCTTGCGAGGGGCGGGCATTTTGTCAACCTTCAGGGCGGGTATTGATTTCGTGACGAGAAGGCAGCAACGCTGAGCCCGAAGCTTGTCAAGCGGGACAGGGGTCGCTTGTCCTGTTTGGTGTCCGGGTGGCGCTGGAGGCATATCTGGGCTGGCCGCGTTGAAACGTAGAGAGTGCGCGCCGCTGAAATAGGTCGGCGAGGGTCTGGATCGCGAACCAAGCTTTAATGCCAAACCAGAATGTCACCGCTACATTCCTGATCAAGGCTGCCGCGACGATTGGTTTGCGATCTGCTAATTCTGGTTGGCTGTTCGCCAGACGCGGCGCACCCAATCTCGGCCTTGTTTGATCGACGCGTGTTGGCGCTGGCGTAAATGCCATGCGTCGCGGCGCCGATGCGGAGCGTCAGCGGACACACTTTTTCATTGTAGGAAAATTGAGCGCCGAATATCGCCGAAAGCGCCGAAGACGTCAAGAGAAAATCAGCAAGACTTATGGAGAAGCTGATGTCGCGAGGATGGTTGCGACTGCGAAGTCGAGTCGCGATCACGCTACCAATCCTCCGACAACGAGCGGATCGCTTCGTCTTCGCTCATAGACAGCGTCCGGATATGATGCGGTCAGCTTCCGCTTTTTCCAACGCGCTACGGACAAGACGTTCCGCGCAGGTACGCTAAGTTGGCCCGAAAGCCGCTCTAATGGCGACCGGACGCCATCATCTGATCAGACCAGCCGATCAGCCATGTCGCCGGGTTGTGCGCCCCAGTTTTGGCGGCGACGAGGCGGGCAAGATGAGCTTGGCCGAGGACACTGAGCGGCAAGCGACCTCGGGTGAGGCCAGGGGCCTGAAGAAGCCTGATGGTTGAGCTAAATGAGCTCGTGGCCGATCTCACGCTCGAAAACCGCTTGCTCAAAAAAGCACGATCGAGGATTGGGGTGAGCGCGGGTCATGCATTGAGCGTCCTACGACGCCCGGCCCTGGCACGCGGAACGCCTATCCTTGGGCCGAGCAAGATTACAGGCGATACTCCGACCACCACTCAGCGCAGAGCGAGAGCCATGGCGACTGATCTCCTGTTGTTCGCGTTCGGATGTGTCTGCGCTGGGATCGGCGGCGAGCTATTCGTGGACGGCCTGGTGAGCTTGGCCGATCGATCCCGCATCCCCCGCGGCGTCGTAGCCGCGACGATCGGGGCCTTTGCGACTTCGGCGCCCGAACTCATCGTGGGGATCACGTCCGCGTCGCAAGGCGTTCCAGAAATTGCGCTCGGCGATGCGACCGGAAGCAACGTCGTCAACATTGCGTTGGTTCTTGCAATTCCGCTCGTCTGTTTCGGACTGACCGCGCCCCGGGACAGCGTTTTCCGCGATGTCCCATTCGCGCTTGCGCTCTATCCGATCATCGTGCTGGCTGGGCTTGATGGGAGCCTCGCACCGAACGAGGCGGCGATGCTATTGGCCGTGTTTGCGGTTTGGTTCTTGTTGATCCTGGTCTTTGCGCTGCGCAATCGCTCCAATGCGCCGGCGCCGGAGAATGGCCGCAGCGGCGCGCTACTCGCCTTTGCCGGTATTGTCGGCCTTTTCATGATGTTCCTCGCCGGTCAGTTGATCGTAGCTGGGGCGACTGGACTTGCCGCCTCAGCAGGTCTGCCCCCGTTTGTGATCGCGGCAACCGTGGTCGCTCTCGGCACCTCTGTTCCGGAGTTGGCGACCGTCGTCATAGCCGTGGCGCGCCGACATCACGAGGTCGGCCTTCAGACGATCCTCGGAAGCAATGTCTTTAATACGTTGCTTATCGTTCCCATTGCGGCGCTCATTCACCCTCTCGCCGTCGACTTGAACACGGCTTCGATCGTGCTCGGTGCGGGATTTGTGGCGACCCTGTTTGTCGTACCGATCGGCAGCCTCAGACTCGGGCGCTGGCGCGGCGCTGCATTGCTGCTGCTCTATGCGTCGTTCATTGCGCTGAATGCGACCTTGATCTGGTGAGAAGTTGTCACTGAGCCATCAAGAGCGGCTTCTGTGCAAGTTGGAGTGACAATAGGCTTCGTTCCAGTCGATAGCGTCACGATTCTCACTCAGGTCCCTTACGCACTGCATGGCCGGTGACCGGCCGCTGAGTTGCCGAGTGCCGGCGGCGCCACCAAAACGTCGATCTGTGCCTCGCGCAACAGCCTCCGCAACGCTGCCAAGAATGAAATTTGTGATGCCTGTGGCTCCGCGGATCCTGGGCGTGGACATCTGGCTCACCCGTGAGCAATGGGAAAGCGACGCCCTCGAACTTCCCGTCGAGGCGGCTGTCGACGCATTGAAGGCGTTCGACGAGAGCGACGTTTCCCGGCTGCGGGCGCTCTGGTCGCAGGTGGTCGCGCGCAGGTGACGACAACAGTTCAATCGCAGCCGCGCGTGGAGGATTGATCCCAATCAAACCTACGGCGCTGCCTAGTGTTTGGGCAGGCTGTATCTCAGCACGAGGAGCCCAACGACAGCGGACAAGATCGACCCGCCCAGAACGCCCAACCGCACGGGCGCGTCGTAAGCGGGATCAGCAAACGCCAAGCCGGCAATGAAGAGGCTCATCGTGAAGCCGATTCCGCAAAGCAACGCCACACCGTAAATTTGAGTGAGCGTCACGCCCGGGTTTAGCGGCACGAGGCCGGTGCGCAGCGCCAGATAGGCCGGGGCGAAAACCCCAATCTGCTTGCCAAAGAAAAGGGCGGCGGCAATGCCGAATGAAATTGGGGTGAAGAGGCCCTCGAAACCGACACCCGCAAATGAGACACCGGCGTTACAGAAGCCAAACACGGGTACGATGAAGAAGGCCACAACCGGATATAGATCCTCCTCCAACTGCTGAAGGGGTGCTTTTTCGCGCCCGCTCCCCGCGCGCGAAGGGATGAACAATGCCGCAACGACGCCCGCCAGCGTGGCATGAACGCCGGACTTCAGCAGCGCCGCCCATGCGATGACGGCCACAACGACATAAGGCGCGATCGACGTCACTTTGAAGCGGTTCAGCAATAGGAGCGCGAGCACCGCTACCGCCCAAGCACCCAACGCGCTGAATGAGAGATCGGCCGTGTAGAACAGCGCGATAACGATGATGGCGCCGAGATCGTCTATCACCGCTATCGCCGTCAACAAGACTTTGAGCGCAATGGGGACCCGCGAGCCAGCGAGGGCAAGCACGCCCAATGCAAAAGCTATGTCTGTGGCCGCCGGGATCGCCCAACCCCGTAAAGCGACGTTATCGCCCGTGTTGATCCAGATGTAGATGAGCGCCGGTACGGCCATGCCACCGACGGCGCAAGCGATTGGCAACACGGCCTTCGAGGGGCTTGAAAGTTCGCCGGTCAGTACTTCGCGCTTTAGCTCAAGCCCCACAAGAAAGAAGAAGACGGCCATCAAACCGTCGTTGATCCACAGCAACAGCGGCTTGTCGATTTCGAAGGCACCGATGCGTACCGTCATCGGCAGCTCACGAAGCGCATCGTACCAAATCGAAAGCGGCGAATTCGCCGCAACAAGTCCAAGCGCCGCGGCGGACATCAGAACGATGCCGGCCTTGAGATCACGATTTTCTGTGCTGGATACGGCCATGTCGCGCTGTCTGCCTTCGAAGTGTGATCACGTGGAGCGCCGGAAACGGGAGTCAACCCGTCGCGCATGAAAAACTGCTCGGAAGGGCTATGAGGCGCGCCAAATCGCCTCTTCCCAACCTCGCGAAAGCCGGGACGCAGAGTGAATGAGCCCGACATGCGAGTAAGCCTGCGGAAAATTCCCCCAAAGCGTCTTGCTCCGCGTGTCAAAGTCCTCGCTCAGCAATCCCACGTGATTGCGGCAGGCGATCGCGTTTTCAAAGATTTCCCTGGCCTCGGCCTTACGGCCGGCGAGCCCCAGTGCGTCGCAGTACCAAAACGTGCAGATTAGGAAGGCCGTCTGTGGTTCGCCGAAATCGTCCGCCTCATGATAACGGTAGACGAAGCCGTCCCGCATGAGGCGCTCAGCCACCATGTCGAGCGTCTTGGCGACGCGCGGATCGCTTGGGCTCACGATGCCGATCTCGGTGAGCAAAAGTGTCGACGCGTCGACAACCGCCTGATCGAGCACGCCAGAGATCCAACCGTCGCTTGTCGTTGCCCTGGCCAACACCTCGGATCTGATCCCGGAGGCCTTTGCGCGCCACTCTTCAGCGTCCTCGCGTATGTCGAGCTGGGCCGCGATCATCGACAGTCGATGCGCGGCCGCCCAGCACATGGCGGCCGAATAAGTGTGCGCCAAAACCCGACCGCGATATTCCCATGGGCCAGCATCGGGTCGAAACGCCCGGTCAAGCGCAGTGCGTCCAACGCCAAGCAGCTGTTCATACAGTGCGCGATCGCCAGCGCTCGGCAGGCGACGATCCCAGAACATCTGCGTCGCAGTCAGGATGATCGAACCATAAACGTCGTCTTGCATCTGAGATGCGGCGCCGTTGCCGAAGCGGACTGGCCCCATCCCAAGATAGCCGCGAAGCGCCGGTGCCACGCGTTCGTAAAGGTCTTGCTGCCCGCAGACGCGGTAGAGCGGCGCGATCGCCTTCGTTCCTTTGTCGGCCAAGACCGCATCAAGAATGAAGCGAATGAATCCTTCCATCGTTCGAGTGGCACCCAGCCGGTTGAGAGCGCCCACGGTGAAATAAGCGTCGCGCAGCCAACAGTAGCGGTAGTCCCAATTGCGCGTCGTCGACGGCGCCTCGGGTATAGAGGTGGTGAGCGCGGCGACGATCGCACCCGTGTCTTCAAAATTGCAGAGCTTCAGCGTGATGGCAGATCGGATCACCTCGTCCTGCCATTCGAATGGAATGGACAGGCCGCGCACCCAACGCCGCCAATAAGACTCAGTCTCAGCCAGAAAATTCGCCGCAAGCGTTGCGAGGTTTTCCGGCACCGGTTCGTCGGCTCCGATGAAGAGATGGATTGGCCGATCGAGCGTGAACTCGGACTCGTCGACAAGATAAGCGAGCGGCATATCCGTCGTCACCCGCAGCGTCAGCGATGAACTCGAGTAGCGGATGTGATTGCTTCCCTGACTCACGCTTGGGGTGCTCGCCCCGAGGTCGAACGTCGGACGCATTCGCACGCGTATGCGCGGTCTGCCGGCGACGGGTGCGATCGTGCGTATGAGCAGTTGCGGATGAAACGATCGGCCAAATCGCTCATGCCGCGGCGCGAAGTCTACGATCTTCAGGCAGGCTCCGCTCGCATCAGTTGCGGTCGTCTCGACAATTGCGGTGTTGGGAAGATAACGTTGGTTCCAGTTCGCTTCGCCGGAAAAGACGACGTCGTGAAATCCGCGTTCTGGCGCGTCACCGTCGACGAGCGCGGCGAACACCGGATCGCCGTCAAAGCGCGGAAGGCAGAACCAAACATGTCGTCCAGTCTTTGTGATGAGACTTGCGATCGCGCAGTTGCCGATCGCGGCGAGGTCGAGTGTCGCCATGCGCCTAGAGCCTGCCGATCGACTTGAGCCAGCGGCGCACTTCCAACGGAAGGCCTGCAAATCGAACAAAGACGTCAAGGCCCTTACCGCCGAACGCCTCGGCAGCACGGAAGCCATCCTGGTCGGTAACGTCGTCGCCCACGAATATGGGCTTGCGTCCCCGGAAAGGTTCGCCCTGCATGAGGAGTTCGACCGCTCGCGCTTTGGTCACCGTTTTCGGGCGAATCTCGACCGCCATCTTCCCCTGCAGAATCTCGAACTCCGAGGCCGCGCCTTGAATCAACTCCGCGCAGAGATGCTTGAAGAAACCCTCAAAGCGCGGCGCACGCCGGTAGTGAACGACGACACTATGGACTTTTCGTTCGACCGACACGCCTTCTTTGTCTGCGGCCGCGTCCGTCAAAGCCTCCGCCCACTCGCCAGGCACTTGGTCATCTACTTCGTCACGGCTCCCGCAAGGCAAGCGCACGACTGCGCCGTGTTCGCCGGCGCCCGGCAGCCGTAGCGGCGCAAGCAACGCATCGACCTCAGCGAGCGGGCGACCGCTGACGACTGCGAGCGCTCCACCCAGCGCCGTTGATGCCGCAGCCAGGTCGCGTATCAAGTCGTGTGGTACCACAACACTGTCCGGAGTCCGGGCGATCTCAAGCAGCGTACCATCGAGGTCAAAAAACAAAGCCCAATTCTTCTCAGGCTCAGGCGGCGTCGCGAGGGGATAGAGACGCGGCAGTGCGAATGGATCAATCATCTTTGCGGGCGCCATAAGTCGATATTGTACACGCTGAGCGCTGCGTCCACATTGAACTCAATCCCCACCCGCCGCGAGGGAACGGGCCGTCGCGAGTTGTGTCCCGGACTGAAGCGGAGGCATGTAGAGAAGCAGGCATGAGGCGACGAAGGTCGACGAATACGTACCGATCACGATGCCCCAAAGGATCGCGGCAGCGAAGCCAAACAGGGCGCTGCCGCCGAACAGCAGCAAAGGAAGGACCGCCAACGATGTTGTGAAGCTCGTCAGGAACGTGCGGCGGAGCGTCTGATTGGTTGAGAGATTTATTAGAACGCCCAAATCCACCTTCTTGTGTTTCCGCCGATTCTCTCGAATCCGATCGAAGATCACCACCGTGTCGTTGATCGAATAGCCGGCGACAAGCAGCAAAGCAGCGATCGATGTAAGGTTGAAGTCGAGCTGGAAGAGGGAGAACAGGCCCACCGCCATCAAGACGTCGTGGCCGGTCGCCAGGAAAGCAGCGACGCCAAATTGCCATTCGAAACGAAAAGCCACGTAAGCGGCGATTACGATGACTGCCAGGATCGTAGCGATCACCCCGCTTTGAAACAACTCGGCCGACACTTTCGGGCCGACCGCTTCTACGCGATCGAACGTGAACCCACTTCCCAAACCGCCCTTGATTGAGTCCGCCACCACCTGTTCCTGCCCTTCGGTTCGGGCTGATGGTTGAACGCGTATGAGGACGGCGTTGTCGGCGCCGAAGCGCTGGATCGCCACTTCTCCGAATCCGAGGCCGTTGGCGGCGTCACGTACACGTGCGAAGTCGATCGGCTCTTCATGGCGCGCTTCGACGACAACTCCTCCAGTGAAGTCAATTCCGAGATTCAAGCCTTGCAGCCAAAGGGATCCAACCGTCGCGATCAGAAGCACGCCGTCGATTGCGAAGGCAATGACCCGGTGGCCAACGAAGTCGAGCTTTGTATTGTCCGGTAATAGCCTCATGGGCCCCGCTGCGTCGTGTACTTAGGAGGATGATTGTGACCCAGATCAGACAGTCCGCTAACTGACGGCAGCACTCCTTGCTGTCAACGTCACGCATCACTGCTTACGGACGATTGTTAGCGTTCACGAACCGCAGGCGGAATGTTGGTTCAGTTTTGTGAACCGGAACTCTGTGTGGCGGCTACGCAGTTTGCGAACGTATGCCGCGTGCGTTACCGAGAGGCGGCTTCAAGGAGAGTCGCTATGATGCGATATCGGTTGTTTCCACGGATCAGCTTGATCGCTTTCGCCGCGATAGTGATCGTGTCTTGCGAGGAAGAGCCGACCGATCCGTTCCACGCGTTTCCCAAGAATGTGATCGTCGAGGTTCGAGAGGATGGGGCTGGGACAGCGTCCCCATGTCCTAGATTCTACTTCTATAAGGTCATTCCGGATCGCGCGGGCGACGACAGATACTGCGCGCGAATCCTGGAGAGATGCATGGGACCGAACGGACGGCCGCAAGAAGGCTGCCTTTAGGAGCAATCTGTGTCGTTCACGCGTCATGTCTCCGTGTCGGGGGACAGCGGCGTGGAGACGCTTTCGAGCGGTCGGCTGGCGGCGGACGCGCCCCAGATAGTCCGAACGCCCGCCGCTAGCACCATCAATACCCCACGGATGGCGTACCCCCACATGCAGTGCGCTCGCCAGATTCGATGAGCGCGCCGAAGAGAATCGGCGCTGTGATAGCTCCGTGTGCCGCGTCGTGCGCTTAGAAGACGGCGATGCTCATGGCGCGCATTTCGAGGGGAAACGTCTCGCCAACCATCAAGTAAGCAGAGCCGGCCGCAAGGAGCCGACGAGCGTAACCTCTAACCCGTCGAGAATCCAGGTGACACCCAATGCCACCACGGCGAGCCAATGAAACCTGCTCAATGGCAGTCGGTCGGGGCGAGCGGGGATTGTCGTCGAGAACTGATACCTAGGGCCGTCATCTGACCTCCTCAGTGGCAATGGGCTTGAGACCTCCCCGTGTCACACATCCGGAGGCGGTCATCTAACAAAGGCATCAAGAAAGAGCGCTCTCGCTCGCGGCACTGGCGGATTGTTGCAGGTGACGAACGTCGCTGTTCGCCGGTGTTTCGCAGGGTGAACATTTGGACCGACACATCTGACAAGTAGCTTGCTGGCTGGCGGTGGAATCGATACGGGACCTGACGAGAGTGCACAGGTTCAAATTTCTTTGGCGTACTCGCTCATTTCAAAAGCGCAAGTAGCGCTTACAAAGTTGGCCAGCCCGGCGGCGGCCAAGCGCGTCGTTATCTATGGCGCTCTCGCCGTCGCCGGTTTCTTCCTGATGATGACGGTCATATCCCCGCTCGTCGCGGGCTTGGTCGAAGAATGGGAGCAAAGCGACGCAACGATGCGCGCGCGCCTCATCAATGAGTCCGTCCGAGACCAAGTCACACGGCTATTACGCGATCCGGGATCGCAGGATGACGCACAATTGAATTCGCTCTTCGCGCGGCTAACCAGCGATACGCGGCTCACAGCCATTGCGGTATGCAATCGTAGCGGCACGTTTCGCGTAGCGACCGAAGCGTTTCCACCGGGCCTGACGTGTGAGGGAATTGAACAGACCCCCGAAGAAGCGACCGCCTTTCTGGAACTCGGCGGACGCGCCTTGCTGGTTTCGGCTTTTCCGTTGTCGCCCGCGGAAATCGGCCACTTGGTCATTGTGCATGACCTCACTTACGTGCAGTCGCGCGCCGGGCAGGCCAATTTCTATGCGCTCTTGGCGCTTGGCGGGGTGATTATTGTTGCCACTGGTGTGGCAGCTCTTATCTCCCTCGTGCTGCTTCGCCGGTGGCAGGAAAGCGTGCGCGGCACGATCGACGATCTTCGGGCGGGGCGCGTGGGTGTTGAAGCGCCGATCGAGTCGATGGGACGCGAACTTCGCGAAGCGCTGGAACAGTACGACCTTTCACGACGGTCGCTGGACGGCGTGCACATTGACTGGACGCCGGAGACGCTGCGCAACGTGCTGGCGAGCGAGTTACCCAACACGCAAGTCATCGCCGTCTCGAACCGCGAGCCTTACATTCACAATCGCGACGGTGATCGCATCGTGCTGCAGATTCCAGCGAGCGGATTGGTGGCGGCGCTCGAGCCGGTCATGCGTGCCTGCAATGGGACCTGGGTTGCCCATGGAAGCGGCAGCGCTGACGGTGACGTCGTCGATGCGAACAACCGGATTCGCGTTCCCCCGGCCGCACCCTCTTACTCACTTCGGAGAGTGTGGCTCTCCGACGAGGAGCAAGACGGGTACTATTATGGGCTCGCGAATGAAGGTCTATGGCCGCTCTGTCACATCGCCTTTGTTCGGCCGACGTTTCGGGAGGAAGATTGGCAGATCTACAAACAGGTCAACGCGAAATTCGCCGATGCAATTGCGGCGGAGGCGCGCCAACCCGACCCGATCATTCTGGTTCAGGACTACCATTTCGCGGTTCTCCCGCGCCTGCTTCGTCAACGGCTGCCGACGGCGACGATCATCACATTCTGGCATATCCCTTGGCCGAATGCCGAGACGTTCAGCATCTGCCCGTGGAAGGAAGAAATCGTCGAGGGGCTTCTGGGTTCATCGATCCTTGGATTTCACACCCATTTCCATTGCAATAACTTCATCGAAACGGTCGATCGCTTCGTGGAAAGCCGGATCGATCGGGAGTGGCGATCAGTCGTGCACCGGGGGAATGAGACGTTGATTCGGCCGTATCCGATTTCGATTGAATGGCCGGGGACCGTGACCGAACATGGCCGGGCAGACCGCGCGTCCGTGCGGCGACGTCTGGGTCTTGCCGACGGCGTCAAGCTTGGAGTCGGTATCGAACGGTTTGATTATACAAAGGGTATTCTTGACCGCATAAAGGCGATTGAAAGTCTGTTCGAGCGCTTCCCGCAATGGCGGGGAAAGCTCTCATTTGTGCAAGCTGCGGCGCCAACACGCTCGAAACTTGGCACCTACCAGAATCTCCAAAGCGAGGCGATCGCATTGGTCGAGGCCATCAACGAGCGATACGGAAACCAACAATGGACGCCGATCATGCTTGCGGTGAGGCATCACGGTCCCGACGAGGTAGCTGAACTCTATCGCGCAGCCGACTTCTGCGTCGTCAGCAGCCTTCACGATGGGATGAATCTCGTCGCGAAGGAATTCGTCGCTGCTCGAGATGACGAGATGGGCGTGTTGATCCTATCGACTTTCGCCGGAGCTTCGCGCGAGCTGAATGAGGCGCTCATCGTGAACCCCTACCACACACACGAAATGACGGAAGCGATCCACCGGGCATTGACGATGCCTATGTCCGAGCAACAGGCACGCATGCGGCAAATGCGTGCGCACGTTCGCTCGCGCAACGTCTTTCGCTGGGCCGGCCAAATGCTGATTGACGCCGCACAGTTGAGGCGACGGCGAGAAATCCAGACGATCGCCTCCAAGAATTTGGCACGCCGCGTGGAAAGCGGCGGAGCGGTCGTGGCCGTCGAGTCCGACAAGCTGCGTCGACAGGGACGAAGTTAACTTGCGCGCGGCCGCGGCGGTTTGGTTGACCCTTCTGTACTTACGGGAGTGGTCTTCCTACAATCGGGCCAACGAGACTATGGGAAGCGAAGCGATCCCCCGTTGGCGCACGGCGCCGTTCTCTCGATCGTTGCAAGCGGCGCAGCGCGGAGGCAAAATTGTGAGCGTGCGCCAAGGACCAGCAAGTCTGCTCTGGCTGACGTCGCTTGGCCGGATGGAGCTGCGCTTACCTCTGATTGCAGCTGCGTTCATTTCCATGGCAGCGATTGCGACCGGTCAGTTCGCCATTTACTGGCAGTGGCGCGGCCTCAGTGAGCGGACGTCATTGCTAGGCGCTGTGTATCTCGACAATCTTTCGGCGAACGTTGCGCCGAAAGTAGCCAGACACGACATCGATGGAGCAGCGCTCGCCTTACGCAGGACACTGAACTATTACGAGGGCATTCGTGACGAGAGTCTGTTTCTCCTGGACCGCGAGGGGAACCTGCTTGCGCAGGCCCAGAGGGGTGGAGTGCCGGCAGCGTCAACAGTGCCGCCCGACATTCGCTCCGCTCCTTTCGGGACGCTTGATGTGCCGTCTGCCGAAATTGCTTGGGTCTGGCGCCCGCTCGTCCACGAGGGCGAGACCATCGGGACACTGATCGCCGCACTCGACGTTGCACCGTTGTACGAAAGACGCCGCGCTCTGTCCGGCTATGTCATGCTGGCCAGTCTTGCCGTAAGTGTGGTGACGGCTGTGTTCGGTATCTGGATTATTCGTCGTCACTTGCGCCCGGTGTTGACTGTAACGAAGCATCTTGAGGCAGTGGCGGCAGGGCAACTTGCCGACATCGCCGAGACGAGTAGCGACAGCGAGACGTTCGCAACACTACGGAGAGCATTCAATCAAATGGTTGCGGCAATGCGCGAACGCGAGTCGATGGCAAAGCGCCTCGGCGAACAAAGCCGCGCGGCAGTTCTTGGGAGATTGGCAGCCACGATCGTGCATGAGGTGAAGAATCCCCTCGGCGGCATGCAGACCGCAGTGGAGACCCTGAAAAAGTACGGCGGCGACGGTGCCGTTCGCGAGGAAGCGGTGGGGCTTATTGAGAGGGGTCTCGAAACGGTCGAGCATGTGATCGACGCGACTTTGGACTCGTACAAGCTGCCGGACAAACGTCGGCCCCTGACGGCGCGAGACTTTGAGGACGTCAGAACTCTGATCGAGGCAGAGGCGAGGCAACGCGATCTCATCTTCATAATGGACGTTCACATCCCAAACGAGATCGCAGTGCCTGCGGTGGAAACGCGGCAAGTGCTACTGAATCTCTTGCTCAATGCCTGTCGTGCGACACCGCGAGATGGTGCTGTCTCACTTGGCGCGACGGTGGTCGGCGACAAGGCGCTCTTCGAGATATCGGACAGTGGACCGGGACTTGACCCCGACGCGGAGCGAGCCTTGTGCGCGGGAGAGGCAGCCGAGGGCGGCGGACTTGGTCTGTCGATCGTCCACAGACTAGTTGATCGATTGAACGGAACGATTTCCGCTGAGACGGTTAAGCCTCGTGGAACGCGCATCGTGGTTGGGTTGCCACTGACTCCAGAGGACGTCACGCATGACCGGGTCTAAAGGGCAGATACTGCTGATCGAAGATGACCCAGTGATGGGGGGCTCGCTGGCGCAGCGGTTGAAGCTGGAAGGCTTCGACGTCCGTTGGGAAAAGACCGCCTCCGACGGCATGGTGGCGTTGCGGAACTCAAGGCCGGATGCAGTTGTGTCCGACATTCGCCTTCCAGATCGTTCGGGTGAAGATCTTTATTTGGACGCGCTAAGCCTGCTTGGGCGCACGCCGATCGTCTTTGTGACGGCGTTTGCGGATTTGCAACAAGCGGTGCGGCTGGTGCAGGCCGGCGCAGACGACTACCTTCAAAAGCCGTTTTCAACCGATAAGCTCGTGGTCCGGTTGCGCCACCTGATTGGTCGGTCCCGCGGCCGTCTGGGTGCTGTTGCATCTGGCGACCCTTTTACTTTGTCGCAGACGATGGCGAGTCTCGCGGTTACGCTGCGGCGCGTGGCTGACATCGATGCCCCGGTGCTCATCGTTGGCGAAACGGGTGTGGGGAAGGAAATCGCCGCGCGCTTTGTCTACGAGCAGTCGAAGCGGAAGGGTGCTCCGTTCGTCGCGGTCAACTGCGCCGCAGTTCCTCGGGAGACGATGGAGGTGGCGGTCTTTGGGCGCGAAGGTAGGGCGGCTTCCGGGTCGAGCGCACAACACGTCGGTTATCTCGAGGAGGCGGCGGATGGCGTTTTGCTACTCGACGAAGTTGCGGACCTTCACCCGCAACTCCAAGCCGCGTTGCTGCGTACATTGCAGGAGAGACGCTTTCGTCGCGTCGGCGGCTTTGCCGACATCGAGTTTCGTGCCCGGCTCATCGCGACAACGAACACAGATCTCAGAGAGCGCGTCGCGACAGGTCGCTTTCGGGAGGATCTGTACTATCGTTTAGCGGTGGTCGAAATTGCCGTCCCGCCGCTTCGCGATAGGGTCGTGGAGATCAAACCTCTCGCACAGCACTTTCTAAGGGAGGCGCGGGAGCACACCGACCACGCAAGTCTCGAGTTTTCGGCTGACGCCAGCGCCGGGATGTTGCGCTATCAATGGCCCGGCAACGTGCGCGAATTGCGAAACCGAATTGAACGCGCGGCGGCGTTGGCCGACGGAGAGGTTGTCACCGAACTCGATCTTTTTCCGGACCGCATTTTGCTCGAAAGGAACCGGGATAGCCCCCTCGTTGAGGCGCGCGCTGTCGCAGAGCGGAAGGAAATCGAAATCGCGCTTGCGCAGTCGGATGGCCGCATCGGCGACGCGGCGAAAGCGTTAGGCATCTCTCGCACAACGCTTTGGAAGCGCATGAAGGCGCTCGGGTTGTCTGATGACGATCACGGCGGCGAATAGATCCGGCGTTGCCGGGTTCAATCAA
>JAEUML010000090.1 GCA_016792785.1 Alphaproteobacteria bacterium | reverse complement strand
CTCGGCAACGGTTTTCGGACGTAGTGTCGTTCCGCTCGCGCCGGTATCAAGTATGAAGAATAAAGGCCCGCGGCCGTTGACCGAGCCTGAAACGACAGGGCTGCCGGCATCGCCGCGAGCGACTTGGATGCGCTCGCCTTGGGGTGTTGGACATGTGCTGCGGTCGGCGGACCGGGCTTGGTCGATACCCGACGTCACAACCACGGCAAGCACAAAGGCTGTCGAAATCCGCATTCGTTCACCTTGCCCCTGCCCCTCAGTCAGACTTTGGCGGAGGCGTGATCACAAGTCACGCACGCGCAAGAGCTAGAGAGGTTTGGTTGCCGCCGAACCTCGCACCAGGATGACATAGTTCATAGCTCCGCTCGGCGGCGCTTTGGCGGTTTCGATCTCAAACGGCTGCAGCAGTCCGAAGACGCCGTGAAGCCTTGCGAGCCGCTTCGACCTGAGATACGGCGATCCGGCGGCCGAAAGGCCGAAGATGGTCGCGTCACCGCGTGCCGCCGCCTTCGCGCTTTCAATACCCTCCAGCGTCGAGAACAGCGCGCTGTCCATCGAGTACGTCATGGTCGCGTATCCCGATGCGTCCGCTTGTAGAAACGGCAGCGAACCGGCGGGCAGCATCATCCGGCTGTCAAGATTGAACACACCGACGCTCACGACTTCGTCTGCAAATGCTCCACGCTGCAAGTTGAAGGCGAAGGGGTGGTCGTCATTCACCGGCGCTTGGACAACGTGGAACATCCCCCAGAGTCCATAAAACTTCTCATCCCGAAGATGCGGATCGCTCAAGTGGCGCTCGAACGCTGCGGTGATCATTTCCTCACGCCATTGCATTGTTCGCCGATCTGAGAGCATGGACATGGCGGCGCGCAACTTTCGCCAGTCACCGTCGGCAACGCCGGCTGGCGCCGCTTCGGTCAGTGTGCCACCGAACTGGGCACCGGCGAGTGCGAGCGGACCGTCGCGTGTCGCGTCCGCCGCGGTCTGCGGGTTGCGCAACACGGCGCGCATCCGGTCCGCATCGCGCCAGCTCGCCGCGGGCACGCGCTCCAGCAACTCGCTTAGATGCTGCTGCATCAGCGCGGCGTCTTGAAGCCGGTCCATTCCGGCAAAGCGGATCCGGCGCTCGGGCGCCAGCGTGCGGTTCAGTGCGCGGATTGCGACGATCTTGTCGAAGAAGTCTCTATTGCCCCACTGATAGCGCTCGCGCGCCCAGAACGAAAACACACGGTCGAGGAAGGCGGTGTCGCCGGAGTCGAGATACCGGTTGAACCATTCCGCCTGCGCCGGATCGATTTCGGCGACGTAGAAGCGTACACCGGCCGTCGCATTGAGGTGGCGCAGCAAGGCGAGATCAAGTGTTTGACCGACGGCCACGCCGTGCGCCTCGCCAAGCAGAAACAGCCGCTTCTCATAGTCGCTGGCGTTGAGGCGCAGTCTTGCGTCGGCTTCGCGCAAATCGAGAGCGACGGCATTGCGGCGCAGATACTCCACTTCAATTTTGTCGGCGCGTCCGGCGATGGCGGCACTGGCCATGATCCACAGCGGGATCGCGACGACGATCACAAGGACGGCGGTTGCAGCGCGCCCTAGCCATACCCATACACGCCTGTCGTTCGCCTGCCCGCGGCGCGGCATCAGCGCTACCGTCAGCGCAACTGCCAACGCCACAACACCGAGGCGAAGTCCGTTGCCCAACCATCCACCGATCGCGTTCTCGCCGAGATCGAATGCCAACCATAGGCCGTTGAGCCCTGCGTGAAGAAACACCGGGGGCCACAGGCTGAAGTTCCACCGGGCATAAAGCCAACCGAAGAGAAGGCCGCCGGCCGACGTCACCGCAACGATGCCCGCGATTTCTTGCCAATCGCCGCCCTGCCAAGCATGGGCTGCGCCAAAGAACGCGGCGGGCCACAG
>JAEUML010000072.1 GCA_016792785.1 Alphaproteobacteria bacterium | reverse complement strand
TCTTTCAGCCGGTGCATGAACACCGGCCCGCCGCGGTTGATGATGTCGTTGGCAAGCACCGTCGCCACGATCTCGCGCTTCAGGCGGTGCATGCTGAGGCCCTTCGGAAACCGTTCGCGCACGTCGCTCGGGAAATAGCCTTTCAGCGTCTGCACGAAGAACGGATCGTCCGGCAGGCTCGACTGGTTGATCTCGTCGAAGAGCTGCAGCTTCGCATAGGCGAGCAGCACCGCGAGTTCAGGCCGCGTCAGCCCTTCATTGCGGTTCGCCCGCTCGCGCAGATTGTCGTTCGAGGGAAGCCCCTCGACCGCGCGGTTCAGCCGCCCCTCGCGCTCGAGCGCGCGCATGAACCGGCCATAGGCATCCGACTCCCACGCCCCGCCCGCCTGCGCCACACTGAGCGCCAGCGTCTGATTGTAGTTGTCCGCAAGCACGAGCGAGGCGACTTCGTCCGTCATCTTGGCGAGCAGCGGGTCGCGCTCCGCCGCCTTCAATTCGCCCGCGCCGATCGACGCGTTGAGAAGGATCTTGAGGTTCACCTCGTGATCCGACGTATCGACGCCCGCCGAATTGTCGATCGCATCCGTGTTCGAACGCCCGCCCGCCTTCGCATACTCGATGCGCCCGGCCTGCGTGCAGCCGAGGTTCGCGCCTTCGCCGATGACCTTCGCCTTGACCTCGCGCCCATCGATGCGTACGGCGTCGTTCGCCTTGTCGCCGACGTCGGCGTTGTTCTCGCTCGACGACTTGATGAACGTGCCGATGCCGCCGAACCAGAGCAGATCGACCGGCGCCTTGAGCAGCGCCTTCATCAACTCCGCCGGCTCCGCCTGATCGCTCGTGATGCCGGTCAGCGCCTTCACTTCGGGCGACAGCGGGATCTTCTTCATCGCGCGCGAATAGACGCCGCCGCCCTTGGAGATCTTCGCCTGGTCGTAATCCGCCCACGACGAACGCGGCAGATTGAAGATGCGCTGCCGCTCCGCAAAGCTGACCGCGGGGTCGGGATCGGGGTCGAGGAAAATGTCGCGGTGATCGAACGCGGCGACCAGTTTCGTCGCTTTGGAAAGCAGCATGCCGTTGCCGAACACGTCGCCCGACATGTCGCCGACGCCCACGACCTCGAACGGCGTCGTCTGGATGTCGGTCCCGATCTCGCGGAAGTGCCGTTTGACGGCTTCCCACGCGCCCTTGGCGGTGATGCCCATCTTCTTGTGGTCGTAGCCGACCGACCCGCCGCTCGCGAATGCGTCGGCCAACCAGAAGCCGTACTCTTTCGAGATGCCGTTCGCGATGTCGGAGAACGTCGCCGTCCCCTTGTCCGCCGCGACGACCAGATAGGGATCGTCCGCATCATGCCGCACGACGTCTTTCGGCGCCACGATCTTGCCGTCGGGCGCGATGTTGTCCGTGATGTCGAGAAGCGACGACACGAACATCTTGTAGGCAGCGATCCCGCCGGCAAGCCACGCTTCGCGGTTCGACGCCGGCGGCAGCTTCTTCGGATAGAACCCGCCTTTCGAGCCGACGGGTACGATCACCGCGTTCTTCACCTGCTGCGCCTTCACGAGGCCCAAAATTTCGGTGCGGAAATCCTCCCGCCGGTCCGACCAGCGCAAACCGCCGCGCGCGACCTTGCCGAAGCGCAAATGCACGCCCTCGATATCCGGCGCATAGACGAAGATCTCGACCATCGGTCGCGGCAATGGCAGATCGTCGACTTTTGAAGAATCGATTTTGAACGCGATCGAGGGCTTGCCCGCTTGGAAGAAGTTCGTTCGCAACGTCGATTGGATCACGTTGCGGAAGCGGCGAATGATGCGGTCGTCGTCGAGGCTCGGCACCTTGGCGAGCCCGTCGTCGATTTGCGCCGTCGCCTTCGCCTCGAGCGTGGCGCGATCGGCGACATCGAGCGCAAAGCGCGCCTTGAACAGCCGCACCAACGCGGCCGAGATCATCGGATGCCGCGCCAACGCCTCTTCCATCAGCGTCTGGCTCGCGCCGAACGCCGCCTGACGCAGATACTTCGCCACCGCGCGCAGCATCGCGACATCGCGCCACGGCACTTCGGCGAACAACGTCAGCCTGTTGAACTTGTCGCTTTCCGCAGCGCCCTTCCACACGGTCAGGAACGCCTCTTCGAAGAGCCGCATTCCGGCCTCGCGCTCCGGCGTCAGCTGACCTTTGAGCTTCAGATCATGGATCGTGACCGGCGTGTCCGCACGCCGCACCGGATAGTTCACCTCTTCAATCACGCGCAGCCCGAAATCCTCGAGCACCGGCAGGAGGTCCGAAAGTTCGATCACCCCGCCTGCGTGATAGATCTTGAAGTGGATGATCCCATCGGCCGGGTCCGCGCCGCCCGACGACCGCAGCGCCAGCGCACCCGCACCCGCTTGCGCAACCTCTTCGATCTTGGCGATGTCGAGGATCGCCTCGGCAGGCCCGAACGCTTCGCGATAGGCTTCGGTGAAAGCGCCCGAATAGCGCGCAAAGATCGCGTCCGCGTTCTCCGGCGACATCAATGTCGACAGCGCATCGGCGAAGTCGTCGCTCCAAAGCCGGACCGCCCGCGCCAGCCGCGCCTTCAGCGCCTCGTGATCGTAGGCGAGCGGCCGCGCGCCATCGAACACGATCGTGAAGTGGATGCGCGCCATCTGCCCTTCTTCGGTGTGCGGATAGGCGCTCGACACCTGCCCGCCCAAGGCATCGATCAGAATGCCGCCCAACGTCCGCATCAACCCGCCGCGGAACTTGTCGGCCGGGAAATAGACGTGCACCGAAGCGAAGCGCTCGAACGTGTCGAAGCGGATGAACACGTTCGTGTCCGGCCGGTCGCCGAGATAGGCGAGCGCCGGTCCCATATTCAGTAGGTCGGCTTCCGACACCTGGAAGAGTTCATCGCGCGGAAGGTTCTCCAACACGACCGAGAGCGCCTTTGCGTTGTGGCTTCCCTTCGGGAACCCCGACTGCGCCATCACGTTCGCAACCTTGCGGCGCAGGAACGGAATATCGCGCGGACTGTCGTGATAGGCGGTCGATGTGAAGAGCCCAATGAAGCGCCGCTCGCCGATAAGTTCGCCCGAGGCGTTGAACCGCTTCACGCCGATATAGTCCTCCTGCACGCGCCGGTGGACGGGCGAACGTTCCAACGACTTCGTCACGATGAGCGGCGACGGCTGCATCATGAACGCGCGCACTTCGGGCGTCATCGTCGCGCGGTCCTGGCCGCGCCGGATCACCCGCCGCTCCGGATCGCGCAACAGGCCGAGCCCCGTATCGTGCAGCGGCGTCAACCGCCCGGCAGCACCGTCGAACGCATAGTCGCGCGCGCCCAGGAACGTGAAGTGGTTCTGCTTCAGCCACTGCAGGAACGCGAGTGACTCCTCCAGTTCCTCCTTCGCGATCTTCGGCGGCGTCTGCCACAGCTCCGCGATCGATTCGTCCAGACGCGCCAGCATCGCCTTCCAATCGCCGACCGCGGCCGATACGTCGCGCAGCACCTGCACCACGCCGCTTTCGATGCCGGAAATCCGCTCCGGCGTGCCGACGCGCGCGAACGCGACGCAGATCATGCTTTCCGACGTCGCCTCGCCGCCGTCGAAGACGAAGCCGCGAAACGCGCCGGACGCGTCGCGCTTCACCTTGAAGATCGGGTGGAACACCGCCTTGATCTTGCATCCGCGCTCGCCGAGCTCGCTCAAGATCGAATCGACGAGGAACGGCTTGTCGTCGTTGATCGTGGTGAGCAGCGTCACCGGCGCCGAGAACCCGTCGCGCCCCGCTTCCGGTGTGATCACGCGCAGGAACGACGTCCCGGGCTTGCGCTCGGTCGCCGCCTTCCAAAACAGCCGCGCGATCCCCGCCTGAACGTCCTTGGAGAACGCGGTCAGGTCTTCAGGTGCCGCTCCCGCAAAGAAGTGTTGGGCGAAGCGCGAGAACCCTTGCGGATCGGACTCGAGAGCAGCGGTCATGTCGGGCCAATTGAAATGGCCGCTGACGAGCGCGGCCGGTTGGGAAGCAGCGCGCCTTAATGCAACCGCTTTAACTCCGGTGCAAGCGCGCCCTTGCGTCAGAACACAGCTGCGTGCGAACGACAGGACGTTCGCAACCGCAGCAAGCACCCATGCCCGCCGAAGTCGTCGTCTTTGACACCGAATTCACGGCCTGGCGAGGCTCGATGGAGCGCGGCTGGGCGGGGCCTGGCGAACACAAAGAGATCGTGCAGATCGGCGCGGTCAAACTCGACGCACGAACGTTGCAGGAAGTCGAAGCGTTCGAGGTTCTGATCAAACCGCACCTCAACCCGATCCTCTCTGACTACCTCGTCGAACTCACGCGCATCACGAACGAGCGCATCGCCGAGCATGGCTTGGCGTTCGCCGATGGCCTGCGCGCCTTTCGCGGCTTCGTCGGCAGGCGAAGGCTCTACAGCTATGGCCGCGACGATCGCATTCTCGCGGGGAATGCGGCGCTACGCGGAGAGACAGCGCTATGGCCGGACCTGACCGGAACGAACTTGAAGGAATGGCTGCTCAAGGTCGGCGTGCCGCTTGCAGGCGTCCATTCCGGCGCGCTCGCCAAGCACGTGGGTTCCGTTGCACAAGGCATCGCCCACGACGCACTCGTCGACGCCCGCTCGCTCGCCGAAGCGGTGCGCTACCTCGTGGCCAGAGGTGCGCCGAACCCGTTCCGCTAGCCGTCGTACCGGTAGTGCCCGGTGATGGTCAGCCCGAACAGCATGTCCTCGATCTGCGGCCCGGCACCGATATTGTGCATCACGAGCGGCCGCGTCCCGTCCGATGAACGCCGCTCGGTCACGAGACCGATATGCGGCCGCCCGTCGGCCAGCGCCCACGCGACGACGTCGCCGGGCTTGTAGTCGTCGCCGTTCGTTGACGGTTTGAGCGAGGTCCCGTGCCGCGTGAAGAACGTCGCGAGGTTCGGCACACGGCGGTGATCGATGTTCCGGTCCGGCGCCTTCAAGCCCCAGCGCTTCGGATAGACGTGAAAGGCGCGCGCCATGTCTTCGTGCACGAGCCGTTGCAAGTCGATGCCGACGAGCCGATAGGCACGAATGACCTCGTCCGAACACACGCCGCGATCGGGCGCGACGTCCCCCTGCGGATAGGCGATCTGTTCGTAAGCGGCGTCATAGACCACGCTGTGCGTGGCCCGCTCTTCCGCCGCTGCCGACAGGCGCAGCCCGAATGCAAGCCGGGTGTCGCGCCAGTTCTTGTTGACGCGCACCTGCTCCACGCGCCCCAGAAACGCGCCCAGTGTCTTGGATTGTGGAATCTCCGGCGCCGCATCGCAGGCGTTGAGCGAAAGCGCGGCGAGGACGAGAAGGATCTTGGGTGTTTGCATGGGTCCGTGATGCTCGCCACAAATGGGGCGTCAATGCGGCGCGAAGATGGGCGATCGGCGCAATTTGAATTAAATCCGCGTTACTCGCGCCATAGCCGCTTAACGCGGTCCGCGCGAGCATGGCTCCATGAGCAACGCTGCGAACATCGGCATCGCCGGCATGCGCGCCGCAGAGATGCGCGTATCCGTCCGTGCACAGAACATCGTCAATTGGCAGAGCGAGGGCTACCAGCCGCTCGTGCCGGTGCAGACGACTGAGGGCAAAGGCCCCGTGGTGCGCGTCACACGGCCCGCCGAACTCACCGGTGACTTTCCTTATGTCGATCTCGCCGCCGAGATCGTCGACATGCAGCTTGCTAAGCACGCCTACAAGGCGTCGGCGAAGGTCCTGCGTACCGCGGATGAAATGTCGAAGACGCTGCTCGATACCTTCGCCTGAGCGGTCACTTCTCGTCCAGTAATTTTTCCATCTGATCCATGATCCGGTTCATCCGCGCCTCAAGCGCGCGATAGGGCGTGGGCGTTGCCATGTCCGCGCCGGCGGTCTTGTAGAGATTGTAGGCGTAGTCCGATCCGCCGGCGCTCAAGAGCGCGATGAAACGCTTGCGCGCCACCTCGCCCTGCTTCGTCATCGCGTCGGCCATGTAGGCGCCGCCCGCCATCGACGTTGCGTAGTTGTAGACATAGAAGCCACGATAGAAATGCGGAATGAACGCCCATTCGACGCAGTAAGTCGGATCGACGCTCATCACGCCCTTTGCCGAGCCGTGATACCGCTTGAGCAAGTCGCAATAGACCTGCGTCAGCCGCTCGCCCGTCAACGGCTCGCCTTTCTCGGCCAACGCGTGCGAGTTGATGAGGAACTCGGCGAACATCGCCTGGCGGAAATAGCTGCCCCGAATCTGATCCAACGCCTCGTTCAGGAACGCGATCTTCTCCTCGCGCGTTTTCGCCTGCGCAAGCATGTGTTCGAACAACAGCACTTCGTTCGTGATCGACGCCGTCTCCGCCGTGAACGTCGAATAGTTCGAAAGCTCGTAAGGTTGCGCCCGGCGGGTCAGCACGGTGTGAACCGCGTGACCCCACTCATGTGCAAACACGGAGAGCGAATCGTAGTCGTCATTGTGATTGAGCAGCACATACGGATGAACGTCGTAAGCGGCGCCCGCCACATAGGCGCCCGACGCCTTGCCCGGCTGCGGATAAACATGCATCCACCGCTTCGAGAAACCGTCCTTCAGGATGTCCGTGTACTCCGCCCCGAACGGCGCCAGCGCCGCGAGCGTCAGACGTTTTGAGTCATCGAGATTGTAGGTGTTCCGGATCGACGTCAGCGGCGCATAGATGTCGTAATAGGCCAAGTCCTTGACCTTCAGCATCCGCGCGCGAAGCTTCAGATAACGGTGAAACGTCGGCAGCGCCCGGTTGACCTCGCCGATCAACGTGCGCACGACAGGTTCGGGCATATTGTCGGAGAACAGGGACGCCTCCAACGCGCTGTTGAACTTGCGCGCCTTCGCGTTGAACACGTTCGCAAGCATCGCTGCCTGCAGATTGGCGCCGAGCGTTCCTTCGAACGACTTGAACGAACCCCAAAACGCATCGAACACGCGCTTGCGGTCCTCGCGGTTCGCGGCCTGCCGGTGCAGCGTATAGGCCGCTTGATCGAGCTTGACGTCCTTGCCGTCCGCAAGCTTCACCGTCGCATAGGGCAATTCGCCGTTCGTGAAGATCGAATAGACGCTACCGGGTTGACCCAACGGATTGCCGGCTTGCGCAAGCAAATCCTCGCTTTCCGGCGACAACGTATGCGGTGCGCCGCGAAGAACGTCGCGCAGGAAAAACGCGTTCTTGGCCAATCCCGGCGTCGCCGCGATGAAACTCTCAACCCTCGCTGCGCCGATGCCCAAGATCTCGGGCCGCACGAATGCCGTCGCTTCGCCGAACTTGGCGTAGAGATTCGAAGCCGCCTGATTGCGCGCCTGATTCTCGGAGACCCGCACGTCCTCGTCTGATTTCAGCGAGGCGTAAACCGAAAGCCGCGCAAGCCGCTTGTCGATCGCCGTCATCTTGTCGAGCGCGGCCAGCATCGCGGCCGCATCGCGCCCCAGTGTGCCTTTTAGTGCGCCGACCGTGGCAACGTCCTTCTCGATCGCAGCACGCTCTGCGTCCCAGGCCTCTGCCGTTGGGAAGAGATCGGTCAAATCCCAAGTCGCGGATGGATCGTCTTTCCCCGCAGCGGCCGCCGGCACAACAAGAAGCGCGCTCGCCATCAAGGCGGCGACAAAAATCTTGAACATTGAAGTCCCCCTATCGTGGACGGAACCTAAAGCTCCCGCGCGGCCGCCCTCAACCGGGCGCCAGAGCACGATTGCTTGATCAGATCCCGGCCACCGCACACGCGCGGCAAAGACCCGTCACCTCGATCGTCTGCCCCGTGACATGAAACCCGCGATCGCCGGCTTGAGCGTTGATGGCGCGGCGCAGGGCGAAGGCCTCGCTCTCTTCGACCGTCCTGCAGCGCTCGCAAATGAAGAGGCACGCATCGTGTGGCCGGTGCGGCCCAAAGCACGCGATATAAGCGTTGAGAGAATTGATCCGGTGGATCAGCCCCTGTTCCATCAGAAAGTCGAGGGCCCGATAAACGGTGGGCGGCGCGGCCCTTGTCTTGCGTTCAGCCCCCAGGCGCGACAGCAGGTCGTAGGCCCCCACTGGCCGGTGGCTCTCGCATACAAGTTCCAAGACGCGCCGGCGAAGTGGCGTCAACCGGACCGCCGAGCGTACGGCCAGTGCTTCGGCGGCCGCCACGGCTTCGGCCACACAACTTGTATGGTCATGCTTGGCGGCTGCCGAACGCTTAGGCGTGCCTCGATTCACGAAAAGCATGCTCCCAAACCGAACGGCACCTTACCAGACGCGATGCAACCCCAGTGATGCCAAAACTGGCTGCGTTGGGGCGCTGCACAACAGACCGAATCTGCCCAAAACCGTGGCGTTTCTGCCTCACAAACGGGCCCTTTGTGATCGAATTACCAGTCCTTCGTTGACACCAGCACCTTCTGCGTGTGCTG
>JAEUML010000041.1 GCA_016792785.1 Alphaproteobacteria bacterium | reverse complement strand
CAGCCGTTGCTTGCGATAGCAGACGAGGCGATGCACGCGGCGCTCGCTGCCGGCGACGGGCGGACGGGGTGGAACAATGCGTTCGATCCGACGCTGCTCATCGATGCGGACGGCGAACAGTTGTTGCGCATTCTGCTCAATATCGGGCGCAATGCGGTGCAGGCGCTGGACGGGCGGGAAGGGGCGGCCTTGACGCTTTCGGCTGAGCGGCGCGATGGGGCCACGATCATCGATCTTTCCGACAACGGGCCCGGCATTCCGGCCGAGGCGTTGAAGCATCTCTTCGAACCGTTCGCGCGCAAGGGGCGGGCGGGCGGCACAGGGCTTGGGCTTGCGATCGCGCGCGAGTTGGCGCGTGGGCATGGCGGGGACGTCGTGCTGTTGCGTTCGGGCCCGGAAGGCACCACGTTCCGCATCACGATTCCCGACGCGCAGGCGCCCGTTGCGACATGAGCGTTGCGCTGATCGCCGATATCGGCGGAACGAATGTGCGGTTCGCGATGCTGACCCCAGACGGTCGGATCGAGGCGGTCGAGGCGTGGCTGACCGCGCTCTACCCGAACATCGGGGCGGCGGTTGCGGCTTATGCGCAAATGACGGGGCTTTCGCTTCCCGTCGACGTGGCGGCAGTTTGCGCGGCGGGGCCGCTCGACGGCGATCGCATTGAACTCACAAATTGTCCGTGGACGATTTCGCGGGGCGAGATGGCGTCGTTCGCGAAGCGGACGGTGCTGGTCAACGATTTTGCGGCGGTGGCGCAAGCAGTACCTTCCTTGGGTGTCGGCGATCTGCGTCAGATCGGAGGAGGTGCGCCGGTCGACGGCGCGGCGAAGCTTGCGCTGGGGCCGGGCACCGGGCTCGGCGTGGCGAGCGTCGTGCCGGACGGGCGCGGCGGTTGGATCGTGCTGCCGGGCGAGGGCGGGCATACCGATCTTGCGTCGACGAACGAGCGCGAGATTGCCGTCGTTTATCAGTTGATGCGCGAGCACGGGCATGTGTCGGTCGAGCGCGTCGTGTCGGGGCCGGGGCTGGAGGCACTCTATCTCGCGCTGGCGGCACTCGACGGCGTCGGTCGCAACACGAAACCCGCGGCGCAGGAGATTGCACAGGCGGCGCGGGCGAAGCACGATCCGCTTGCGGTGGAGGCGGTTGCGCTGTTCACCGGATGGCTCGGCAGTGTCGCGGGGAATTTTGCGCTGACGGTGGGCGCGCGCGGCGGCGTCTATATCGCCGGCGGCATCGTGGGCGCGTGGGGCGATTTGTTCGACGAGGCGCTGTTTCGCCGCCGGTTTGAAGCGAAAGGGCGGATGAAGAGTTTTCTCGCACCGATCCCTTGCTACGTCGTCACTGCGAAGGACCTTGCGTTTCGTGGGCTTGCCGAATTGATACGCCAGCGCGCGTAGCGGTGGGCTAAAGCGCGCGTGATCGCAAGGTTCGCCGAGCAGTGCGGCGTTCCCAGACGGCCAAGGCAAGGGCCGCGGTGACGACAACCGGCATCAAGGTCAGGAAAACAAGGGCAACACGATCAAACGCATGTGGGAACAGCAGGCTTTCGTTCCAGACAACGAGAGCGACCGCGCCGCCCAACGACGTCCACTCGATGGATGTGGCGGCAGTTTCCACCCACAGCGGGCACGCAATCACACGCTCGGCCCATGCGCGATCGATCTCTGCTCGAGACGACGGTGCTGCCGGGCGCAGCTTGCCGCCCGACGCAATAGCGCTTGCAGCGAAAATCACTAGCAAGCCGAGCAGAACGACAAGAGCGATTGCTGAGTAGAAGATGGTGGCAATTGCCACCGCGATAGGAACGCCGACAGCCGCCGCTGCCTTCCGCCAACGGTGAAGATACGGGGTGTCGAAGCTGCGGCCGGAGAACATGGCGCAGGAATGATACTCGACTTTCTAGTCTCCGCCTACGGCGCCCTCGCGTCTCGGATCGGCGGCGGCGTCGAAGCCGTTTTTCGTGACGCGGATGCCGTTCAGGCCGCTGACGCCGGAGGTCGGTTCGGTGAGGGAGACTTCGTGGCCGAGCGCCTTTAGGCCTGCCACCGTCGCTTCCGGCGTGCGGCCGGATTCGAGTTCGGTCGGGCCTGAGCGCGCGGTGACGTTTGGCTGGTCGATCGCTGCGCCCATGTCCATGTTCCAGTCGAGAAGACCGATCAGCGTTTTCGTCACGTAAGGAATGATGCGCCAGCCGCCGGGCGAGCCGATGACGGCGACGACCTTGCCTTGGCGGTCGAAGACGATCGTTGGCGTCATCGACGACAGCGGGCGCTTGCCGGCGTCGGGCGCGTTCGCGAGGCGGCGGTTGTCCTTGCGCGGCTCGAACGAGAAGTCGGTGAGCTGGTTGTTCAGGATGAAGCCCGCGGCCATCAGGTGGCTGCCGAAGCCGCCTTCGACCGTCGTCGTCATCGCGAGCGCATTGCCGGCGGCGTCGATCACGCTCACGTGCGCGGTGCCGGGGCGCGCATGGTCGGGCGCCGCCAAGTGGCGGAGGGTGAGGTCGGCGCCCTTCGGTTTGCCGGCTTCGATCTTCATGCGGTCCATAACCGACTGCATCGAGATCAGTTTCGAGCGGCCGCTGAGATAGGCGGGGCCGATCATGCCGGGCAGCGGCACGGGCACGAAGTCGGGATCGCCGAGATACACGGCGCGGTCGGCGAAGGCGAGGCGCTGGGCCTCGGCGAACAGATGCAGCGCTTGCGGCGAGGCGGGCTTCAAGCGGCCGACATTGAAGCGTTCCATCATTTTCAGGATCTGCAACGCGGTGACGCCGCCTGAACTCGGCGGGCCCATGCCGCAGATCCGATAGACGCGGTAGGTGCCGCAGAGCGGCGCGCGCTTCTTCGCCGTGTAACCCGCCATGTCGTCCGGCGTGAAGGCGACCGGGCCGCGCGGCGAGTTCGTCACTGCGCGCACGATCGCCTCGGCGATGCGGCCGCGATAGAACGCCTCCGCGCCGTTCGCCGCGATCTCGCGCAGCGTTTCGGCATAGGCGGCGTTCTTGACGATGTCACCTTCCCGGAGTGGTTTGTCGTTCGGGCGGAAGTAGGCGGCGGCTTCGGGGATCCAGGCGAGTGCGGGATCGCGGTCGATCGCGCGCGCGAGCCGCGGGCTGACCGGAAAGCCGTTCTCGGCGAGCGCGATTGCGGGTGCGAAGAGGTCCGCCCACGGCAGGCGGCCTTGTTCTTTGTGCGCGAGCGCCAGCACCGCGATCGTTCCGGGGACGCCGACCGAACGGCCGCCGACGACGGCCTCGATGTAGCCCAGCGGCTTTCCGTCCGTTCCTAAGAACAGATTTGGCGTCACCGATTTCGGTGCGGTCTCGCGGCCGTCGTAGGTTTCGAGTTTCTTCTTCTTCGCGTTCCAATGGACCAGGAACGTACCGCCGCCGATGCCAGAGGATTGCGGCTCGACGAGGCCCATGACCATTTGGGCGGCGATCGCGGCGTCGACGGCGCTGCCGCCTTTGCGCAGCATCTCGAGGCCCGCGTCGGTCGCAAGTTTGTGCGAGGCGACGATGACGTGCTTCTTCGGCAACGGCGCATCGGCCCATGCCGCGGCGCCAAGCGCGAGGCTTGCAGCGAGCAGGAGCGAATTGCGCAACATGCGCGCGAGCGATAGCGTCACTGTCATGGTTCGTCCCGGTCCCAAAAATCTAATCACCGACGTTCGCGGCCTCGCCGTCGGCAATGCCGAAGATGCAACGGCGATGACCGGCGTGACAGTCCTATTTGCGGAATCGCGCGCCGTGGGGGCCGCGGATGTGCGCGGCGGCGCGCCCGGAACGCGGGAAACCGAGGCCTTGCTGCCCGAAGGCCTGAACGTCGGGGTCGATGCGATCGTGCTCGCGGGCGGGTCGGTGTTCGGGCTCGACGCGGCGGGGGCGGTTGCGAATTGGCTTGCGCATCACGGCCGCGGGTTTCGCATGGCGGGCGCGCCGATGAGCGTGCCGATCGTGCCTGCGGCGATCCTGTTCGATCTGACGAACGGCGGCGACAAGAACTGGGGTTTGGAGCCGCCGTATCGCCGCCTGGCTTTCGAGGCCTGCGAAAGCGCGGGCGTTGCGTTCGTGCTCGGCAATGCGGGTGCGGGGTTTGGTGCGCGCGCCGGTGCTTACAAAGGTGGGCTTGGGTCGGCATCGGCGGTGACCGACGACGGGTATGAGGTCGGCGCGCTGGTCGCGGTGAATTCGATCGGCTCACCGGTCGTGCCGGGCACGTCGACGCTGTGGGCTTGGCCGTTCGAGCAGAACGGCGAGATGGGCCATCAGGTGCCGCCGCGACAGGGCGGTGTGCCGATGGGATTGCCGGACGATTTGAAGCGGCCTGCGCAGGCGGGCGCCAACACGACGATTGCGGTCGTTGCGGTCAACGCGGCACTGACGCCCGCGCAAACGAAGCGCATCGCGATCATGGCGCAAGACGGCCTCGCGCGAGCTTTAAGGCCCGTGCATGCGCCGTTCGACGGGGACAGCGTGTTTGCGCTGGCGACCGGCGCGCGGCCGCTCGGCGAACCCGCGGCGCAGCAGCTCACATTGCTCGGGTCGCTCGCGGCCGACTGCCTGGCGCGAGCGGTCGGGCGTGCGGTGTTTGAGGCCGAGGCGTTGGGCGGTTGGCCCAGCTACCGCGCGATGCGCTGAGCTTCAGCGGGCGTGGATGCGGACTTCGGCGAAGCGTTGACCCGCCGCCGCCGCGTTGAACATGCGGATCTTGCCCATGTCGACGCCCAGAGAGGCGAGCGTGTTCGCGACTTCCTGCGCGCGCGCGGTTGCTTCGGGCGTGACCGTCGGGCCTGCGGCGACGCCGATCACGTCGAATGTTGCGTCGGGCTTGCGCCGCTTGGCGGCCGACACGGCCTGGGCCAGCGCGTCGCGGTAGGCGACGTTCGGGCGGTCGAACTTGATTGTGACGAAGGCGGGAGCTGCGAGCATCGCGGGCGAGGCGAGTGCCGGCGGCGCGAGGCTTGCCGCGGCCGCCGCCGTTGCGCCCAGCGAGGCGAGCGAGGCGCGTTCCTTCGCCAGGAACGCCGACTGCAGCGCCCATTCGTTCGAGATTTCGTTGACGATGCCGTCAAGCTGGTTCGCGGTTAGCGAGATTTCGCCGCGCAGCGTGTTCAGCTGCACCTCGTCGCCCTCGCTGCCGTTGCGGACGGCGAGTGATTCCGTCATCAGCTTGTTTGCTTCCGCGGCGCCTTTGGCGAAGATGCGCATCTCGCTGTCGAGGGAGGCGGTAGCCGTGGAAAAGCGTTCGAGCGCGGCCTGCGCCTTTTGCAACGCCTGCGGATTGGGCGGCGTGACCGTCGTCGCCTCGCTCTTCGAGATGCGGTAGAGCGCGCCTTCGCCGGCCGCGCGTTGGCGCAGCTCCGACAAGTTCGAATTGCGCGCCGAGAGTTCGCCCTGCAGTGCCACGAGGCGGGCGCGCAGATCGGCGATCTTGGCGCTCTGCGGCGTGCCGGTTGCAGCACCCGGCGTGACGGCGACGGGCGCGAAGATCGACGTGCCGGCTTGGGGCAAGGCGGCGGTGGCGGCCGGCGGCGGAGGCGGCGTCGGACGGTCGGGGAACAACGCGCCCGTCATCGTCGAGCACGCGCCGAGCGACGCGCTCAAGCCGGCTGCGGTCAGCATTCGCATCGTTGTTCCAGGACGCATGATCGTCACCCCACGGAGGTCGTCGCGCGCCGAACGCGCGCATGCACGCCGACTGCCCTCGCACCGATTTGCGGCGACAATACGCCAGGTGTCCCATCTTGCAACGCCCTAGGGGCGGTCGCGGAACGGCCGAAAATGGCGCAGGTTACGGGCGTTTCATCCCTTGCTTGTGGACGCGCGGCGACTTAAGTTCCGCGCCTTCAAGCGCCAGGCGCCACGCACCCGTAGCTCAGCTGGATAGAGCACCAGACTACGAATCTGGGGGTCAGGAGTTCGAATCTCTTCGGGTGCGCCATTTTTTGAGCTTTCCAAAACGCTGTGTGAGGCACCTGTGAGGCAACGGACAGGCTGGGTCGCTCATTCCCAGGTTTGTGCTTGAAGCAGATTTGCGAGCTGTTCCACGGTCGTGGGTAGAGGGTCGAAGTAGTC
>JAEUML010000033.1 GCA_016792785.1 Alphaproteobacteria bacterium | reverse complement strand
CATGGCGCTCACCACCTCTTATGTCCACGGCGCAAGCAACGAACCGCTGCTCTATCAAACCATCGGCGCCGCGCTGGATCAGGCGGAGGCGCGGTGGGGCGGAAACGAGGCGCTGGTTTCGCGTCACCAGAACATTCGCTGGACCTACGCCGAACTGAAGCGCCGAGCGGATGCGTTTGCGGCGGGTTTGGTCGCGCTGGGCTTGAAGCCCGGCGAGCGGATCGGCATTTGGTCACCAAACTGCGCGGAGTGGACGCTGACGCAGTTCGCGACGGCGAAGGCGGGGCTCATTCTGGTCAACATCAATCCGGCCTACCGGCTTTCGGAACTCGAATACGCGTTGAACAAGGTGGGGGCGCGGGCGCTCGTCACCGCCTCGACGTTCAAGACGAGCAACTATCTCGAGATGCTCACCACGCTCGCACCCGAGATCGCGACATGCACGCCGGGCAAACTCAAGGCGGCGAAACTGCCGAAGCTCGAACTCGTGATCAGGTTTGGGGCTGAGAAGACCCCAGGCATGATGAACTTCGACGAGGTGCCGGCGCGAGCGACCGCGGCCTCGCGCGCGGCACTGGCCGAGATCGAAGCGCGGCTGCAACCGGATGACGCGATCAACATCCAATTCACCTCGGGCACGACCGGCGCGCCGAAGGGCGCGACGCTGACCCACTTCAACATCCTGAACAACGGACGCAACGTGGCGGCGGCGATGCGCTTCTCCGAGCGCGACCGGCTCTGCATTCCGGTGCCGCTCTATCACTGCTTCGGGATGGTGATGGGCAACCTGGGCTGCGTGACGCACGGCGCGACCATGGTCTATCCGGCCGATGCGTTCGAGCCCGGCGCGGTCTTGCGCGCGGTCGAGGCCGAGCGCTGCAGTGCGCTTTACGGTGTCCCAACGATGTTTGTGGCCGAACTTGAGCATCCCGAGTTCGACCGCTTCGACCTTGCAAGCCTGCGCACCGGCGTGATGGCGGGCGCGCCCTGCCCGATCGAGGTGATGAAGAAGGTCATCGCGCGCATGCACATGCGCGAGGTCACGATCTGCTACGGCATGACGGAAACCTCGCCCGTCAGTTTCCAATCGCGCGCCGACGATCCGCTGGAGCTGCGCGTGTCGACGGTCGGGCACATCCATCCGCATGTCGAGGTCAAGGTCGTGGATACCGACGGGCGCACCGTGGGCGTGGGCGAGCGCGGCGAACTTCTGACGCGCGGCTACTCCGTCATGTTGGGCTATTGGGACGACGAGGCGCGCACGCGCGAGGCGATCGACACTGCCGGCTGGATGCACACCGGCGATCTTGCGACGCTCAATGCCGACGGCACGTGCAACATCGTCGGACGCGTGAAGGACATGGTGATCCGCGGCGGCGAAAACGTCTATCCGCGCGAGGTCGAGGAGTACCTCTATCGCCACCCGAAGATCCAAGACGTTGCCGTGTTCGGCGTGCCGGACGCGAAATACGGCGAGGAACTCTGCGCCTGGATCACACCGCGCGCCGGCCAGGCGTTGAACGAGGACGAAGTGCGCGCGTTCTGCAAAGGCCAGATCGCGCACTACAAGATCCCGCGCTATGTCCGCTTCGTGGACACGTTCCCGATGACGGTGACGGGCAAGATCCAGAAGTTCGTGATGCGCGAGACGATGACGCAGGAGTTGGGGTTGACGGAGCAGAAGACGGCGTAAGCCTCACCCGCACCGGCGCTCCATCCAGAGGCGGACGTTGGGGAGGTGGCGCCAGCCGAACGCTTCGTGGCTTTCGCCGTGCGTGGTGAGGTGGCGCAGGCGTTCCATGCCCTCTTCGACCGTCGGGCGGTGGCCTTCGGGCACCCACCAGAGCACGAGATGCGGGGTCGCCATCGGGGCGAACCATTTCGGCTTCTTGTCGTAGACGCGCGCGTGGATCGTGTTCCAGACGAAGCGCTCAAGATCTTCGGGCGTCGCCCACACGGATAGATTGACGATCAATCGCGGGTCTTCGTCGGCGCGGATGTCGGTCGCGTTGCCGCTTTCGTCCTTCAGTCGCCAAACGAAACCGGGTGAGCGCTCGGCGACCTCGTTCACGCGGTCGAGTGCGGCGACGAAATCGGCGAGCAGCGGACTCGTCAGATCGTCGAGCGCGCGCGCCACGTTGAGCTGCGCCAGATGCGTGCCGGGCGGTTGCTGCATGGCGACCATTCTCCTGGTGTCCCCGCAAGGCTGGTGCCTCGCGAGGGAGCGCGCAAGGGGTGGCCGGCTTCGCCCGCGCGGAATTGATTGGTCGTTGCGGACATTGTGAGAGAATCGGCGTTTGGCGCATACTGGCAACATGACGGAGGAGACCGGCGTGCTCACGCGGCGTTCGTTTGCAGCTTCGGTCGCGGGATTTGCGGCTGCGAGTGCGTTGCCAGTCGAGGCGCAGGCGCCGCTCGACATCGTCGTGTCTTCGGCGCGGGTTGCACGCGTGGGGCGGCTGGCGTTTCGCTGTGCGCTGGGACGCACGGGCATCCGCGTGGACAAGCGCGAGGGGGACGGGGCGACGCCTGCGGGCGTGTTTCCTTTGCGCGAAGTGCTTTACCGCGCGGATCGGGTCGCACGGCCCGCGACGGCGTTGCCGGTGCGGCCGCTGGAACCGCACGACGGATGGTGCGATGCGCCGACGGATGCTCGTTACAACAGGCTCGTTCGCCTGCCCTATGGCGCAAGCGCGGAGCAGTTGTGGCGCGCGGACCGGCTCTACGATCTCATCGTCGTCGTCGGCTACAACGATGCGCCCGTCGTGCCGGGCAAGGGTAGCGCGATCTTCCTGCATGTCGCGCGCGCGAATTATGCGCCGACGGCCGGGTGCGTCGCGTTCGCGCGGGGACATCTGCTTCGCATCCTGGCCATGACGGCTGCGCGCGCGCGTCTGATCGTGCGGGCGTAGGCGCCTCCCGACGCGCCCGTCGAATGGCGGATCGCTATTCGTCCAGGAACTTCCAAGTGTCCGCGCCGTCGAAGCGGCGGACGCGGGCTTTGGTGAGCACGTCGGGGTCGGCCAAGCGCATGTTGACGCCCATGCGGTCGTAGGCGGGGTCAACCGCCGACCAATGGGTGTGACAGCCGCAAACCTTGCACCGATGGAAGACGATGGACTTATCGCCCCACATGTATGTGTCGGTCTGCGGCGGCGCCGGCGTGAAGCGGACTTGGCGCGGCGAATAGTACGCCATAAGAGTGCCGGTGCGGCGGCAGATCGAGCAGTTGCACGACGTCACCTCGGCGGGCGCCGTCTCGACTTCTATGTGGACTGCGCCGCAGTGGCAGGTGAGTTCCGGCATGGTGCATCCCGTTCAATGCGTCAGCCGTATACGCCCTTGGATTGCTCTCCCCAAATGCCGCAGAATTGTGCGGGTTTGCGGGGTTGACGGGCAGGGTTTCGGGCAGGCATGGTCCGCGCGCTTTTTCCGGCCTTAGCGCCTTGAGGTCACGGGACCCGCACGCTCCCCGGGCGGGCAACCTTTGCGGCGTCGGCCCCGAGACACGCGCATATGACCGAGGCCCACACGAATTCCATACCCCACCGCGACATGGCCAATGCCATCCGCGCGCTTGCGATCGACGCTGTCGAGGCGGCGAAGTCCGGCCATCCCGGCATGCCGATGGGCATGGCGGACGTGGCGACCGTGCTGTTCACGCGCTTCCTGAAATTCGATCCGCGTAATCCGAAATGGCCGGACCGCGACCGTTTCGTGCTGTCGGCCGGGCACGGGTCGATGCTGCTTTACTCCGTGCTGCATCTGACCGGGTACAAGGACATCAGCCTCGACGACATCAAGCGGTTCCGGCAACTGGGCAGCCCTTGCGCAGGTCATCCTGAATTCGGTCACGGCGCAGGCGTCGAGACAACGACCGGGCCGCTCGGTCAAGGCATTTCGACTGCAGTCGGCATGGCGCTTGCCGAGCGCATCTTGAACGCGCGCTTCGGAAACGACCTGGTCGATCACCACACCTACGTGATCGCCTCCGACGGCGATCTGATGGAAGGGATTAGCCACGAGGCGATTTCGCTTGCGGGGCATTTGAAGCTCTCGAAGCTGATCGTGCTCTTCGACGACAACGGGATTTCGATCGACGGGCCGGTGAGCCTTTCCGAATCCGGCGATCAGGTCGCGCGGTTCGAGGCGGCGGGCTGGTCGGCCTCGCGCGTCGACGGGCACGATCCAGCGGCGATTGCGGCCGCGATCGAGTCGGCGCAGGCTTCCGACCGGCCGTCGCTGATCGCGTGCCGCACGATCATCGGTTATGGCGCACCGAAGAAGCAGGGCACGGCCGCCTCGCACGGCTCACCGCTTGGGCCGGAGGAAGCGGCCGCGGCGAAGAAAGCGCTGGGCTGGGGCCACGGAATTTTCGAAGTGCCGAATGACATTCGCGCGTCGTGGCTAAGCGCGGGCGAACGCAGCCACGGCGAATATGCGGCGTGGTTGAAGCGCTTCACCGCTTCGGACGCGGATGTGAAGGCCGCGTTCGAGCGCGCGCAAGAAGGCGCGATCGCGCCCGCGCTGTGGACGTCGTTGTCCGCCTACCGCAAGGCGCTCACCGAGAAGCCCGTGACCGTGGCGACGCGCAAGGCCTCCGAGATGGTGCTGGAGGTCATCAACGCGCATGTGCCTGAGGCGATCGGCGGTTCGGCGGACCTGACCGGCTCGAACAACACGCGCACGAAGGGGATGGAGGCGATCGAGGCGGGCGACTTCCGCGGGCGCTTCATCCATTACGGCGTGCGCGAGCACGGCATGGCGGCCGCGATGAACGGGCTCGCGCTGCATGGCGGCGTGATCCCCTACTCCGGCACGTTCCTGGTGTTCGCCGATTATTGCCGGCCCTCGATCCGGCTCGCCGCACTGATGGGGCAGCGCGTGATCCACGTGATGACGCACGATTCCATCGGCCTTGGCGAAGACGGGCCGACGCATCAGCCGGTCGAACATCTGGCGGCGCTGCGCGCGATCCCGAACCTCTATGTGTTCCGTCCGGCGGACGCGGTCGAGACCGCGGAGTGCTGGGAGCTTGCACTGCGTTTGAACCAGAGCCCGAGCGTGATCGCGCTGTCGCGGCAGAACCTGCCGCAAGTGCGGTTGAAGCACACGGACGAGAACCGTTCGGCGAAGGGCGCCTATATCCTCGCGCCCTCGCCGACGGCGAAGCAGCATGTGACGCTGATCGCGACGGGGTCGGAAGTTTCGATCGCGCTCGAAGCGCAGAAGAAGCTTGAGGCGCAGGGCATCGGTGCGGCCGTCGTGTCGATGCCGTGCATGGACTTGTTCGCGCAGGAGAGCATTGCGACCCAAGACCGCATCATCGATCCGAAGACGGTTCGGATCGCGATCGAGGCGGGCTCCTCCATGGGCTGGTCGCGTTGGATCGGACGTGAAGGCGCGTTCGTCGGCATGAACGGGTTCGGCGCGAGCGGGCCGTATGAAGCGCTCTACAAACACTTCAACATCACCGCGGACCATGTGGTGCGCGCGGCGCGCGAGCGCCTCTAGGGGACCAAGACCATGACAGTGAAAGTTGCCATTAACGGGTTCGGGCGCATCGGGCGCCTCGTGTTGCGCGCGATCGTGGAGTCGGGGCGCAAGGACATCAGCATCGTCGGCGTCAACGATTTGGGGCCGGTGGAAACGAACGCGCATCTCCTGCGCTACGACTCGGTGCACGGGCGCTTCCCGGTCGACGTGAAGGTCGACGGCGACCACATGATCGTGGGCCATCACAAGATCAAGGTGACCGCGATCAAGGATCCGGCGCAGCTGCCGCACCGCGAGTTGGGCGTCGACATCGCCATGGAATGCACCGGCATCTTCACGTCGAAAGAAAAGGCGTCCGCGCATCTGACAGCGGGTGCAAAGCGCGTGCTCGTTTCGGCGCCGGCGGACGGGGCGGACATGACCGTCGTCTATGGCGTCAACCATCAGAAACTCACGAAGGATCACGTCGTCGTTTCGAACGCCTCGTGCACGACGAACTGCCTCGTTCCGGTCGCGAAGGTGCTGCACGACACGGTCGGCATCGACAAGGGCATGATGACGACGGTGCATTCCTACACCAACGATCAACCCTCGCTCGACCAGATGCATAAGGACCTTTACCGGGCGCGTGCCGCAGCGCTGTCGATGATCCCGACGTCGACGGGTGCGGCGAAAGCGGTGGGTCTCGTGCTGCCCGAACTCAAGGGCAAGCTCGACGGGATTTCGATCCGGGTGCCAACGCCGAATGTTTCGGTCGTCGACCTGAAGATCGTGGCCAAGCGGGCGACGACGGTTGCCGAGATCAACGACGCGATGAAGCGTGCGGCGGCGCAGGAACTCAAAGGCGTGCTCGACATCGTCGATGCGCCGCTGGTCTCCTCGGACTTCAATCACAATCCCGCATCGTCGTCGTTCGCACTCGATCAGACGAAGGTCATGGACGGCACGCTCGTTAGCGTCATGGCCTGGTACGACAACGAGTGGGGTTTTGCGAACCGCATGAGCGACACGGCGGTCGCGATGGCGAAGTTGATCTGATGCCGGCGTTTCGTACGATCGATCAGCTGGATGCGAAGGGTAAGCGCATTCTCGTGCGCGCGGACTTGAACGTGCCGATGAAGGATGGTGCCGTGACCGACACGGCGCGCATCGATCAGGCGGCAACTACGATCCGCGACCTCGTCGGTAAGGGTGCGCGCGTCGTCGTGCTGTCGCATTTCGGGCGGCCGGACGGGAAGCGTGTCGAGAGCATGTCGCTCAAGGCGATCATGCCGGCGCTTTCGCGGGCCGTGGGCAAGCCTGTCGCGTTCGCAAACGATTGTATCGGACCCGATGCAGAAGCGGCGGTCGCGGCGATGAAAGACGGCGACGTGCTGCTACTTGAGAACACGCGCTTTCACGCCGAAGAAGAGAAGAACGAGGCGCGGTTCGTGGCGGCGCTGGCGAAGCTCGGCGATGCATACGTGAACGACGCGTTCTCGGCGGCGCACCGGGCGCATGCGACGACGGAGGGGTTGGCGCACCGGCTCGCGGCCTATGCAGGGCGCGGGATGCAGGCGGAGTTGGAGGCGCTGGGGCGCGTGCTCGAGAAGCCGCAGCATCCGGTCGTGGCCATCGTCGGCGGCGCGAAGGTGTCGTCGAAACTTGCTGTGCTTGAGAATCTGATCACGAAGGTCGATGCGCTCGTGATCGGCGGCGGTATGGCGAACACGTTCTTGAAGGCGCAGGGCTTGCCCATCGGCAAGTCGCTGCATGAGCCCGCCCTGCTCGACAAGGCGCGCGAGATCATGGCGAAGGCAAAAGAGCGCAATTGCGCGATCGTGCTACCGACGGACGGCGTGGTCGCGAAGGAGTTCAAGGCGATGGCGGCGGCGAAGACGCTGCCCATCGCTGAGACGCCGGACGACGGCATGATCCTGGACATCGGGTCGGATTCGATTGCAGCGATCGCGGCACGGCTCGAAACGGCAAAGACCGTCGTTTGGAACGGTCCCGTGGGCGCGTTCGAGACGCCGCCTTTCGATAACGGGACGAGCGCGGTCGCACGTCACGTCGCGATGCTGACGAAGGTCGGCCAGATGGTTTCAGTCGCGGGCGGCGGCGATACGCTGGCCGCGCTTGCACATGCGGGCGCAGAGGACGGGTTCACGTACTGCTCCACGGCGGGCGGTGCGTTCTTGGAATGGCTTGAGGGGAAAGAGCTGCCGGGCGTGAAGGCTCTGGGGCACTGATTGGGAGACGACGCATGACGGATTTGGAAAAGATCGCGCGCAAGATGGTGGCGCCGGGCAAGGGCATTCTGGCGGCGGACGAAAGCTCCGGCACGATCAAGAAGCGCTTCGACGCGATCAACGTGGAGTCGACTGAGACGACGCGCCGCGACTATCGCGAGCTGATGTTCCGCACGGGCGCGATGAAGGAGTTCATCTCCGGCGTCATTCTCTACGACGAGACGATCTGGCAGGACGCGGCCGACGGCACGCCGCTGGTCAAGATCATCGCGGATGCCGGCGCGGTGCCGGGGATCAAGGTTGACGAGGGGACCGAGATGCTGCCCGGTTCGCCGAAGGAGCTGATCACGAAGGGGCTCGACGGGCTTTCGAAGCGCCTGCCGAAGTACTATGAGCGCGGCGCGCGGTTCGCAAAGTGGCGCGCGGTGATCGACATCGGCGCCGGCATCCCGTCGCACAATTGCGTGCACGCGAATGCGCATGCGCTCGCGCGTTACGCGGCGCTCTGCCAGCAGGCGAACATCGTGCCGATCGTCGAACCGGAAGTGCTGATGGACGGCGAGCACGACATCGACCGCTGCTATGACGTCACGGAGTGGGTGCTGAAAGAGACGTTCCAAGAACTGTACTACGCCGGCGTGAAGCTTGAAGGCATGGTCCTGAAGCCGAATATGGCGATTGCGGGCAAGAAGTCGGCGAAGAAGGCGCCCGTAGCGGAGGTCGCCGAGAAGACGGTGAAGATGCTCAAAGCCTGCGTGCCGCCGCTCGTGCCCGGCATCGCGTTCCTGTCGGGCGGGCAGTCGGACGAAGAAGCGACCGCGCATCTCGATGCGATGAACAAGCTTGGGCCGTTGCCGTGGGCGCTCACCTTCTCCTACGGCCGCGCGCTGCAAGCCGCCCCGCAGAAGGCGTGGTCGGGCAAAAAGGACAACGTCGCTGCCGCGCAACGCGCCTTCGCGCATCGTGCGCGCATGAACGGCCTCGCCGCCCTCGGCAAGTGGGCGCAGGGTCTTGAGAAGGAAGCTGCCTGATCCGCTGCCGCCTCTACCTCATAACGCCGCCGAAGCTCGACGCCTCGTTCGCCGAGACGCTGAAGCGCGCGCTTGACGGTGGGGATGTTGCGTCGTTGCAGCTGAGGCTCAAGGGCGTGACGGACGACGAGGTGTTGCGCGCGGGCGAGGGCCTGATGCGGATCGCGCAGGCGCGCGGCGTGGCGTTCATCGTCAACGACCGGCCGGACCTTGCGAAGAAGCTCGGCGCCGACGGCGTGCATGTGGGGCAAGAGGATGCCTCCTATGGCGAGGCTCGGGCGTTGCTCGGACCCGATGCGATCGTCGGCGTGACGTGTCACGACTCCCGGCATCTTGCGATCGAGGCGGCGGAGGCGGGTGCCGATTATGTCGCGTTCGGCGCCTTCTTCACCACGTCGACGAAGGACGCGAAGACGCGCGCCGAGGTCGAGCTTCTTTCCTGGTGGCAGGAGATGATGACGGTGCCGTGTGTCGCGATCGGCGGCATCACCGTCGAAAACGCCGGGCCGCTCGCCCAAGCAGGCGCCGACTTCCTTGCGGTCGCGAGCGGCGTTTGGGACTACGCGGATGGGCCGCAAGCGGCGGTGCGGCGCTTTAACGATCTCTTCGATTCCCTCGCGAAAGTGCCGCGTCCGGCGCATTGAAGGGGCCTTGGCCACCTGTTAGGTTCCGGCCCGAATTCGGGGCGGGCGACCGCCCCTTCTCATTTCCTGGACGCAGAATGAAGATCACGGGCAACGAAATCTCGCCGGGCGCGGTCATCGAGCACGACGGCTCGCTGTGGGTTGCGGTCAAAACGCAGGCGGTAAAACCCGGCAAAGGCGGCGCCTACAATCAGGTGGAACTCAAGAACCTGTTCGACGGGCGCAAGCTGAACGAACGGTTCCGTTCGGCCGAGGCGGTCGAGGCCGTGGAACTCGACTTCAAGCCCTACACGTTTCTCTACGCCGCCGGCGACATGCTGACGTTCATGGACAAGGAGACGTTCGAGCAGATCGAAATCGCCGCCGACTTCATGGGCGAGCGCGCGGCGTTCCTGCAGGATGGTATGGAAGTGAAGGTCGAAAGCTACGAGGGCCGCCCGATCAGCGTGAAGCTGCCGGTGCAGATCGTGGCCGCGGTCGCGGAGACCGATCCGGCCGTGAAAGGTCAGACCGCCGCACCCTCCTACAAACCCGCGAAGCTCGACAACGGTTTGCGCGTCATGGTGCCTCCCTTCATCGA
>JAEUML010000005.1 GCA_016792785.1 Alphaproteobacteria bacterium | reverse complement strand
CCTGCGGCCGCAATCAACGGGCGAAGAACTATTGGCGATGCTGCTTTTCGTGCACACACCGTGTGCGCGAATTCGCGAGTCCGGTTTCGCTTAGCGGCGCGCGTAGGGCAGCGTCGTCGCGAACTTCGCCGACATCGCCTTGGCGATGTGTGCGATCTCTGCCGGTGTCGCGTGAACGGGGCGCGGCATCGTGCGGCGCACGGGCGCGCTGAGGTAGACGCCGCGCGGCTGGACGCCGGCCACGACCTGGTTGCTCAAAAGCTTCATCGCTTCGTCGAATGTCAGCATGAACGAGGCAATGTTGACCACCAAGTTCTTCTTCGTCACGCCGCCGTCGACCAAGTGGACGCGCCCGACCGCAAAGCGGTTCGCGTCGAGCCGCACGAGCGTCACAAACATGCTGCCGTTGACCGTGTTCAGCGCGTCGAGCGCTGGCGCCGGCTGGTCGCCGGAGTTGACGATGACGAGCGTGGTCATCGCAAGGCACTTGCCGGGACGCACGTTGCAGAGGCTGAAGCCGACATTGTACGGTATGTTGCCGACTTGGAATCCGACGACTTTGGTGTCGCCGCTGCCGCGGACTTCGACGTTCGTTGCGCCGAGTTCGCGCATCAACTCGGCGACCTGTTCCGGACTGGCGCTGTCGATGATGGAAGAGGGATTCGAGATCGGCGAGTCCGATTGTGCCAGGACCGGCGCGGCCAGCACGAGCGCGGCCGAGGCCAATCCAAGAATTACGCGACGCATCATTTGTTCGATCCTCAGGTAAGCGATTGCGGGGGCGGCGAATTCAATCGATCAACGCTAGTGAAGTCGGGCGGCGGTCGCAATGCAGCGCCAAGAGAAACCACCACGGAATTCCTGCACGCCTGACTGGCGCGTGCGCTGCGGTAGCGCTTGTGGGGCGAGCGGCATTTTGGGCATTGCTTGCCTCGAAGTCTTGGACAAACGAAAGCGCTTCGCGAACGATCATGCCGTGAGGTCCCCCTTCATCGTCGTCATGACGCGCGGCCGGCAACGAGGCGCGGGCGCTGGCTGCGTTTTGCGCAGTTCGCGGCGGCGCCGCGTGCGCTTTTCGTCCCCACAGCCTGACGCGCAACGTTAGACTGGCGACGTCATGGATTGGAACGACGACGGCATCGTGCTCGGCTTGCGCCATTTCGGCGAGAACAGTGCGATCTTGGAGGCGCTGACGCGCGCGCATGGACGGCATTTGGGGCTCGTGCGCGGCGCGACATCGAAGCGACTGAAAGGTGCGCTAGAGCCCGGCAACGGTGTGAAGCTCCATTGGCGGGCGCGGCTTGATCAGCAACTCGGCAATTACGCGATCGAACTCTCGTCGGCGCGCGCGGCGCAGATGTTCGCCGACGGGCTGAAGCTGATGGGGTTGAGCTCGGCGTGTGCGATCGTGGCGGCGGCGTTGCCCGAGCGTGAGGCGCATACGCGCGTGTTCGAGGGGCTCGACGCGCTTTTGGGCAGCATCGCGGAGAAGGGCTCGCCCGATTGGGTCGAGGACTATGTGCGCTTCGAGATCGTGTTGCTCGAAGATTTGGGCTTTGGGCTCGACCTCACGCAATGCGCCGTCACCGGCGTGCGCGAGGGTCTTGCGTTCGTGTCGCCGAAATCGGGGCGCGCGGTGACTGCGGCCGCGGCCGAGCCCTATCGCGAACGATTGTTGCGTTTGCCGCGGTTCTTGAGCCCCGAAGACGGGCCGCCTCAGGGCAACGATCTTGTGGATGGATTGGCGTTGACCGGCTTCTTTTTGGAACGGGTCGCGCAGGAAACCCACGGCGCGCCTTTGCCTGCGGCGCGCGGGCGGTTCACTGAACGGCTTGCGGCGCACGGGGCGGGCCGGTAGTCAGTCGCTCCCTTCATTCAGTTCTCCCTTAAGGATTCGCGATGGCGTTGGAAGACATTGTGCGCGAGGTCGACCTCAAAGAGGCGCTCGGCGAGCGCTATCTCGCCTATGCCTTGTCGACGATCATGCAGCGCGCGCTGCCCGACGTGCGCGACGGGTTGAAGCCCGTGCACCGGCGGCTGCTCTACGCGATGCAGCGGCTCAAACTCGACCCGAATTCGAGCTTCAAGAAATGCGCGCGCGTGGTCGGCGACGTGATGGGCCAATTCCATCCGCACGGCGACCAGTCGATCTACGACGCGCTCGTGCGGCTCGCGCAGAATTTTTCGCTGCGCTACCCTCTGATCGACGGGCAGGGGAATTTCGGCAATATCGACGGCGATAACCCGGCGGCGATGCGCTACACGGAAAGCCGCCTGACCGTGATCGGCGAGTTGTTGCTCGACGGGCTCGACGACGACGGCGCCGACTTCAAGCCCAACTACAACAACGACGACCGCGAGCCGGTGATCCTGCCCGGCGGGTTTCCGAACCTGCTGGCGAACGGGGCTGCGGGCATCGCGGTCGGTATGGCGACGAACATCCCGCCGCACAATCTGGACGAGATTGCGCAGGCGTTGATCCATCTGATCGCGGCACCCAATGCGCGCGACGAAACGCTGCTGCAATACATCAAGGGTCCGGACTTCCCGACCGGCGGGCAGATCGTCGAGCCGGCGGAGTCGATCGCCGAGGCCTATCGCACGGGCAAAGGCGGCTTTCGCGTGCGGGCGCGCTGGAACAAGGAAGAGGGCGCGCGCGGTACGTGGGTCGTGGTCGTGACCGAGATCCCGTACCAGGTTCAGAAGGGCAAGCTCATCGAGAAGATGGCCGAGCTGATCGGCGAGAAGAAGCTGCCGTTCCTGGACGACGTGCGCGACGAGTCGGCGGAGGATATCCGCCTCGTGCTGATCCCGAAGAGCCGCAACATCGAGCCGGAACTCATGATGGAGCAGATCTTCCGTCTGACCGATCTCGAGACGCGCTTCCCGCTCAACATGACGGTGCTGGACGCGAACCAGACGCCGCGGGTGATGAGCCTGAAGCAGACGCTGGTCGCGTATCTGGATCACCAGCGCGGCGTGATGATCCGGCGCGCGAGCCACCGGTTGGCAAAGATCGCAGACCGGCTCGAGATCCTCGACGGCTATTTGTCGGTCTTCCTCGACCTCGACAAGGTGATCCGGATCATCCGCAACTCGGACGAGCCGAAGCCCGAGCTGATCAAGGCGTTCAAGCTGTCGGACGTGCAGGCCGAGGCGATCTTGAACATGCGCCTGCGCTCGCTGCGCAAGCTTGAAGAGATGGAAATCCGCCAGGAACACACGGCGTTGAAGAGCGAACAGAAAGACTTGAAGGCGCTGGTGAAGTCGGAAGAACTGCAGAACGACAAGTTGAAGGCGAGCTTCCAGGAATTGCGCGCGAAGTTCGGCGCGAAGACGGTGCTCGGCAAGCGCCGCTCGACGTTCTCGGATGCGCCGACGATCGAAGACGTGCCTATGGAGGCCTTGGTCGAGAAGGAGCCGATCACCGTCATCTGCTCGGAAAAGGGCTGGATCCGCGCGATGAAGGGGCACATCGAGCCCAGCGAAGACCTGAAGTTCAAGGACGGCGACAAAGGGCGTTTCGCGGTCAAGGCGCAGACGACGGACAAGCTCGTTCTGTTTGCCACGAACGGGCGGTTCTTCACGCTCGATTGCTCGCAACTGCCTGGTGGGCGCGGCAACGGCGAGCCGGTGCGACTGATGTGCGACCTTGAGAACGATCAGGACATCGTCGCGATGTTCGTGCATCAGCCGGGGCGCAAACTTCTGATCGCCTCGTCGTCGGGGCGCGGCTTTGTCGTGCCGGAAGACGAAGTGATCGCGCAGAAGAAGGGCGGCCGTCAGGTGATGAACGTCGATCCGCTCGAAGAGGCGAAGGTTTGCACGCCGGCTTCGGGCGATCACGTCGCCTTCATCGGCGAGAACCGCAAGATGGTGATCTTCAAGCTCGCCGATGTGCCCGAAATGGCGAAGGGCAAGGGTGTCACGATGCAGAAGTACAAGGATGGCGGCCTGAACGATGCGACGTCGTTCACGTGGGCCGACGGCTTGCGCGACTACAACGGGCGGACGTGGGAGAAGGGCGAACTCGGCGACTATCGCGGCGAGCGCGCGCAAGCCGGGCGCCTGGCGCCCAAAGGCTGGCCCAAGAACGGCAAGTTCGCGCCGGAGTTTTAGGCCGAGGCCGTTATCGGCAGTTTTCTCGGACCCAGGTTCGGGAGAGCATGACCGGGCGAAAGCCTAGGCGCGCGTAGAGGTGTTTGGGTTGCTCGGTACTGAGCGCGCCGAGGAAGATCGTGTGGCAGCCCTTGGCGCGGAGTCGGTCGGTGAAGGCGGCGATCAGAGCCGTGGCTATACCCTGGCGCCTCGCGGATTGCAGCGTGAACAGATCCTCGATCATTCCGGCGCCGTTGGGCGCTGCGGCGTGCGCGCCATAGGCAACTGGCTCGCTGTCTTTCATCGCGAGATAGAATTGGTAGGCAGGGCTCTTGGCGCGATAACCCGCAACCATGCCGGCGCTCACCTCTGGCGACACGGCGAGGCCGCTGGTGCGCCGGCCCTCGGCGTGGTCGATGAGCACGAGCTTCAGCAAGTTGTTCCAATCGGCGTCGCTCGCCACGGGATGCAATGTGATCGGTGCGCCGCGATCGGTGACTTCACCATGCAATGCCATTTGGATCGTAACCGGGCGCTCGTCGAAGTTGTCGAGCGCAAGACGAGCCAGAAACGCATCAGGTGTGAAGCTATCCGCATGAACGACGCGCCAGCGCGTGTGCGCAAGATGTTCGTCCAGTGCTTCGAACACGCCGTCGATCTCTGCCTCCGTCTGCGCCGTCACCTCGTCGGCGTGGTTCGAGTCCCAGACGTCGGGGTGCGACGGATTGGCGACGATATGACAGTGCTTCGCCGCGATGTGAGCGTTTCCCAACCGGCGCTGCCAGCGATATGCCTCGGCAATGATGCGGGCGAGGTCAGCCATTCGCTTGCATGGCCATGACGACCATTTGCGTGCGCGTGGAAGCTCTCGCCGTTTGCACTACTTCGCTTTGCGGGTGGTCTTCGTCTCACTGAGCCACTTGGCTAGGTCGAACTTGGACTTGGCTTGTTGTTCGAATCCGAGTTTCAGCAGCGAGCGGACGTCCGTCGTCGCGGCGACGGGCGCGGGCGCGCCTTTCGTATCGACGGCGGCCGTTACTTGCGAGTTGATGTGCGTTTCAAAGATGTTTGGGGCCTGCAGGAAGAGCTGCAAATTGGCCTTCAGGTTGTCTTCGGTGACGCCGCCGAGGGTCGTGTAGAGGCGGGCCAGAAGCACGTTGCCGTTCGGCAGCACCGCCGCCTGAGCGATCAGATAGGTCGAGTTGTAGCTGTTGAGCGCGTTCAATGTGTACTTCGCGTCCTTTTCGAAGGCGACCGACATTTGCAGCGTGGGGCAGCTCCCGGCTTGGCAGTCGAGAAGAACCAGGTTCACGCCGCCGTTGCCGTCGTTGAATGTGATGATCTCAACGCCTTCTTGCGGCTTTTCCGTTTTGACCTCCGTCGCGCCCGCGGTCAGCAGCATCGCCGACAAGCGCTGGCTGTTGAGGCCGGTCAGAAGGTCGGCCGCGTGGACCGGGCCTGAGGCAAGCGCGGCTGCAGCGAGCGCTGCCGCCATCACGAACGATTTACGCATCTCTCTTTTCTCCAATATCGCCGGGCAGTTAAGCGGCAGTCTGCGGGGCTGTCGAGACGGGGAAAACGGTTAAGGGCGATGCTTCGGTTGCGTGTGGCAAATGCGTCGTGTATCCAACCGCACATGACAACGCGTTTCGGCATCGTCCGGCTTTGGTGGCCCGCTTAAGGCGGGCGGCGCGCGAGTCTTGTTCAACGCGAAGGTCGCTCCGGTTCGGATGCGGCCTTTTTTCATGTCGTTCGTCCGTCCGGCGCGTTCTTCGCACCCCACGCGGAGGAATTCACATGGACGACTACTCCAACGACATCATTCTCACCGGCGACCGGCCGACGGGGCCCTTGCATCTCGGCCACTATGCCGGGTCGCTGGTCAATCGGTTGGCGCTGCAGGGCCGCTGCCGGCGGCAGTATGTGTTGATCGCCGACTGCCAAGCGCTGACAGATAATGCGGGCGGCGCGGGTCGCGTGGCGCATAACGTGCTTGAGGTTGCGCTCGACTATCTGGCGGTCGGGCTCGATCCCGAACGCTCGCCGTTCGTGTTGCAATCCGGCGTGCCGGAGCTGTGCGAGTTGACGATGCTCTATCTCAATCTCGTGACCGTCGCGCGGCTTGAGCGCAATCCGACGGTGAAGGCAGAGATCCAATCGCGCGGGTTTTCGCGCGACGTGCCGGCGGGTTTTCTTTGTTATCCGGTCGCCCAAGCAGCCGACATCACCGCGTTCAAGGCGACGCTGGTGCCTGTCGGCGACGATCAGTTGCCGATGATCGAGCAGACGGGCGAGATCGCGGCGCGCGTCAATCGTTTGGCTGGGCGCGATGTGTTCCCGGAGGCGAAGGCGTTGCTGTCGACGACGCCGCGACTACCGGGCCTGGACGGTAAAGCGAAGGCGTCGAAGTCGCTCGGCAACGCGATCAGCCTATCGGCCTCCGCCGACGAGGTTTCGCGCGCGGTGCAAGCGATGTTCACGGATCCCGGGCATTTGCGCGTCAGCGATCCGGGGCAAGTCGAGGGCAATGTCGTCTTCGCGTATCTCGATGCGTTCGATCCGGACAAGGCGGCGGTCGAGGACCTGCGGGCGCACTATCGGCGCGGGGGCTTGGGCGATGCGGTGCTGAAAAAGAGGCTCGACGGCGTGTTGCAGGATTTGCTCGCGCCGATCCGCGAGCGGCGGGCGCGGCTGGCGCGCGATCCGGGACAGGTGATGCGCTTCGTCGCGCAAGGCACGCATGCCGCGCGCGAGGTTGCGGCGCGGACGTTGAGCGAGGTGCGGCGGGTGTTCGGCTTGCGAGAGCTCGAGCCGGCGGCGAAGCGGCTGGCGGCGACGTGGTAGTTGCCGCGCGCACGTTCGTGCGCGCGGTTCTGGCTCAAGGTGCGTATTTGAACGAGAGCGAGACGCGCGCGCGGTAGGCGACGACCTTGCCATTGTCGTCGAGGCGCATGTCGAGCTTGGTCACTTCGGCGATGCGCAGGTCGCGCAGGGAATGGGAGGCGGTTTCGACGGCGTTCTTCGCCGCGTCCTCCCAGGAGGCCTTGCTGGTGCCGATAACCTCGGTCACCCGGTAGACGCCACTGTCGGCTGATTTCTTCGCCATGAACGCTCCTCCTTATGATGACGGCCGCCAAGGTCCTGCCCCGGGCCGGCTTTCATCATAGGAGGGTTTGGCGGGGTTGTCGGCCCCTAGCGGGTCAGGCTGCGGGTGGCCACGATCGTGATGGTGTAGCCCGCGATGACGTCGATCAGCTGCATAAGGGCCAAAAGGAAGAAAACCGAGGTCGTGAAGCCCGGGAACGAGATGAACTCGACCACATAGATCAGCAGCGTCATCACGGCGATGCCGTGGTTGACGAGCGAGAGCATGGGCGAGCCCACCGACTTCAGCACCTCGATAAAGAGGAGGCCCATGGAGGCAGCCAGGATCACGTCGGCCTGGGTCATCGACCAGACCGCGCCCGAGAACATCGTCAGCTGGAAGGCGGGGCTTGCAAGCCATGCGTTCACCGCCGCCGGGTCCGTGCCGATGACGGCGAAGACCATGAAATTGTAATAGACCATCGGCAGCGCGAGCAGCGGGAAGATGTCGAATGTCGGTGATGCCGAATTGAGCCGAACGCGGCGTTCGCGATAGCGCGCCATGGGGAGCCCCCTCCAAACTGATGATTCGCGCAGTATAACGTGGGTGTTGCCGCGGCAATTGTGACGGAAGCGGCCCTTCCGCGCGCAACCGTGTTAAGGTCGGACGCAAGAAAATGGCCCTAACTATTTGCTGATGTTGGCGAGATGATTCTTGTCGGGCAGTACGATTCCCCGTTCGTGCGACGTGTTGCCGTCACGCTTCACCACTATGGGATTGCGTTCGAGCGCAATCCAATCTCGGTGTTCACGAACGTGGCCCAGATGGCGGCGATCAATCCGCTGGTGCGCATACCCTCACTCGTCCTCGATGAGGGCGAAGTCTTGATCGACAGTGCGGCGATCCTAGATCATCTCGACGAAACGGTGGGGCCGGCGCGTGCGCTGACGCCGCGTTCGGGTGCCGCGCGGCGCCGGGCGCTGCAAGTGATCGCGCTTGCGTCGGGCGCGATCGACAAGGCCGGTGCACAGGTCTACGAGCGGCACTTTCATCCGCCGCAGGCGGTGAACGAGGCGTGGATCGCGCGCTGCCGCGATCAGATGCGCGGTGCGCTCGCGCTGCTTGAGGCGAAGCTCGGCGGCGCTTGGTTCATCGACGATCGCTTCAGCCAGGCCGACATCACGACCGGTGCGATGATCGGTTACCTGAAGCTGCGCCTGCCCGAAATCGACGTCGCGCGCGAGTATCCGCGGCTGGCGGCGTTGTCAGCGCGGTGCGAGGCGATGGCGTGTTTTGCCGCTGCGCGGCCAAGCGCCGATGAGGTCATGCCTTCGCAGTAGGCTTGTGCTTCTTCTTCATCTTGGCGATCGAACTCACGACCAGTTTCTTCAGCGTCGGCTGATCGATGTCGGCGAGGCGTTTGATGTAGAGGCAGGACTTGCCCGTCTTGTGGGGGCCGAGTTTCTTCAATAGCGGTCCGAATTCCTCAAAGCCCGGCATGATGTAGACCGTCAGGTTCTGCTTTCGCGGCGAGAGACCGATGATCGGCCAGTCGCCCGTGCGGCCACTCTCGTACTGATAAGTGTAACTGCCGAAGCCGATGATACTTGAGCCCCAGAGCACGGGTTCGGCCTTTGTCGCGTCTTTCATCAGGGCGATGAGCGCTTGCGTGTCGGCACGCTTCTCAGCGTCCGTGACTTTTCGCACAAAGTTGTCGACGCTTTCTTTCGTGGGCTTCGTTTTGGGTTCGGCCATTTGTCGCGCTCGTGCAGATGACGGATTCTTATGCTGACGGGGGCAGGCGGGACGTTAGAATAGCCGCTGCCCACTCACCGGAGAAGCCGCTTGACCGCGCGATCGCACGAGAGCTTGCGTTTTCAGGACATCGCGTGCGCCGGGGCCACTTCGGGCGCGGCGCCGCGCTTCGACTCCATCGAGGCGATGGCGTTCGGCGCGTTCGCGCCGTTCGTGTGCGCCATCGCGCCTGACGAAGCGGGCTACACGATGAAGTTCGCGTTTGCGGGCGAAGGCATGCGCGCGATGATGGGGCGCGATCCTGCCGGGGTCGACTATCTCGACTTCGTCGACCCTGCGATCAAGGGCGAAGCCTTCGACAGCGCGTTCGTGATGCTGTCGCGGCCTTGCGGGCTTTGGCAGATCATGCCGGCGTCGACAGCGGCGGGGCAGGTGGTTGCCTTGGAATACACAGGCTTTCCCGTGTTCGACATGAAGCGCGGGCAGGCGCTGATCGTCAGCCTCGTGCGCCCGGCAATGAGCGAGGTTCCGCGCATCGTGCAGGTCCGCCACGCCACGGAATGGCTGTGGCTCGAAATCAAGAGCGGCGCAACGCACTAACGCCGATGTGAGGGACGGCCGGCGAGCGGCTGTTGTAGTCTCGCCTCAACCGAGGAGAGACGCCATGCGCTACCGCCACGATCCCGACGGCACCCGGCTTCCGATCAAATTGGACACGACCTCCAACGGCGAGTTCGAGCCTGTGGAGCTCGAGCCCTATCACGAGCAGGCGATCGCGCATGGGCATGCGTGCGTGAGCGAGAACGCGCGGCGGCGCGGTATGGGGCGGCGCGAATTCCTGGTGTCGACGTGCGGGGCGGCGACGGCGCTGCTGGCGTTGAACGATGCGCATGCGCGCCAAGGCCGGACTGGCGGCTACTTCGATCTGCCGCAGGTTGCGGGCGTCGATCGCGATGTCGCGGCGGCGACGCTGGAAGGCAGCGAGTTCATCTTCGACGTGCAGAACCATCACGTGAATGCGCTCGGGCGTTGGCGCAATCCGAATTCGGGATGGATACGAGGGCTCAAGAACTTCCCGAATGCGTCTTGCGCGCACGAGATCGGCGAGGGCGAGTACGCGTATGTGAACTGCTTCAACGGCGAGAACTACATCAAGGACGTGTTCCTGGACTCCGACACGCAGATGGCGGTGATGTCGATGGTGCCGTCGACGCATGAAGACGCGCCGCTGACGATCGAGGAGGCGGATGCGACGCGCGCCTTGGTCGAAAAGCTCGGCAACGGACAGCGGCTCTTCCTGCACGGCAAGGTGAACCCGAACCTGCCCGGCGACATGGAGCGGATGGAAGAGCTCAAAGCCAGGTGGGGCGTGATTGCGTGGAAGAGCTACACGCAATGGGGGCCGGGGGATGCCGGCGGTTACTTCCTCGACGACGCACGCCACGGCATTCCCTTCATCGAGAAGGCGCGTGCGATGGGCGTCAAGATCATCTGCATCCACAAGGGGCTGCCGTTCGGACGCAAGTCGTACGAGCACTCGACCTGCCGCGACATCGGCGTGGTGGCGAAGCGTTACCCCGACATGATCTTCATGATCTATCACTCGGGCTTCGACACGTCGGTGGCGGAGGGCGCGTACGATCCGGCGAATGCGGCGGCGGGCGTGAACTCGCTCGTCAAGTCGCTGGTCGATAACGGGGTGACGCCGAATTCCAACGTCTATGCGGAGTTGGGTTCGACGTGGCGGTTCCTCATGCGTGATCCGAACCAGGGTGCGCATGTGTGGGGCAAGCTTCTGAAGCATGTCGGCGAAAACAACGTGATGTGGGGGACGGACTGCATCTGGTACGGCTCGCCACAGGATCAGATTCAGGCGTTCCGTGCGTTTCAGATTTCGGACGAACTGATCGCCAAACACGGGTATCCGAAGCTGACAAAGGAGCTGAAGGCGAAAATCTTCGGGTTCAATGCGGCGAAGATCTATGGCGTCGATGTTCCGACGCAGCGCAAGCGGGCGGGGTCAGATGCGCTCTCGCGCGAGAAGCAGGCTTATCTGCCCGAACGCGATCCGAGCTTCGTGACCTATGGACCGAAGACGCGGCGCGAGTTCTTCGCATTGCGGCGCGAACAGGGGCTGCGGCCCTAGGGGCGCCTGCGCGTCGCGCGTTCGGCAACGACGAGGGCTGCGATCAGGAGCGCTGCGGCGACGAAGAA
>JAEUML010000249.1 GCA_016792785.1 Alphaproteobacteria bacterium | reverse complement strand
AGTTCAGGCCGCGATCGAAGCGGACCCGCTCGTCACTATCGTCCGCGAAGAGGTCGCGAGCCTTCCGCCCGCCGACTGGGACAACGTCGTCATCGCGACCGGCCCGTTGACCTCGCTGCCGCTCGCGACCGCCGTGCAAGCATTGACCGGCGAAGACTCGCTCGCCTTCTTCGATGCGATCGCGCCCATCGTGCACAAAGACTCGATCGACCTCACGAAGGCTTGGTTCCAATCGCGTTACGACAAGGGCGACGGTGCCGACTACATCAACTGCCCGATGGACGAAGCGCAGTACCGCGCGTTCATCGAAGCCCTGCTCGCCGGCGACAAGACCGACTTCAAAGATTGGGAGAAGGACACGCCTTACTTCGAAGCATGCCTGCCGATCGAAGTCATGGCCGAACGCGGGCCGGAGACGCTGCGCTTCGGCCCGATGAAACCCGTCGGCCTCACGAACCCGCACACGGGCCGCCGCGCCTACGCCGTCGTGCAACTCCGCCAAGACAACGCGCTCGGCACGCTTTACAACATGGTCGGCTTCCAAACGAAACTGAAACACGGCGAACAAACGCGCATCTTCAAGACGATCCCGGGCCTCGAAGACGCACAATTCGCGCGCCTCGGCGGCCTGCACCGCAACACGTTCATCAACTCGCCGAAGCTGCTCGACGGCGAACTGCGCATGAAGGTCGAGCCGCGCCTGCGCTTTGCGGGCCAGATGACCGGCGTCGAAGGCTACGTCGAAAGCGCCGCCATAGGCCTCCTCGCCGGCCGGTTCGCAGCCGCCGAACGTCTCGGCCGCGCGCTAACCGCACCGCCACGCACGACGGCGCTCGGCGCCCTCCTCGCCCACATCACCGGCGACGCCGACGCAAAGACGTTCCAGCCGATGAACATCAACTACGGCCTCTTGCCCGAACTCCCGCCCCCGCCGAACGTGAAGGGCAAAGACCGCGGACGCGCCAAGAAGCAACTCATGTCCCGCCGCGCGCTCGCCGATATCGACCTATGGCTCGGACGGAAAGTTGCAGCCGAATAGCGATCGCAGTGTCATAGTACATCGCGTTTCGACAACGCCCCGCGCGCGACGAGGAGCGCTATCGCGCCTGCAAAGAAAAGGCCGCAGAAGACACTGCCCTCAGGACCCTCGGTGCCCCCAGTTAGATGTGTGGGACCGAGCGGCGTGAGACGCACGATGAGCGCCGGAACTTGCAGATCCAAACCCGTCACGGGCAACTCGAAGCCGGTACCGAGCGACCAATTCCACGCGGCATGCCATCCCATGACGCCCCAAATATTCCGCGCCTTCAGCGCCCAGCAGCAGGCGAACACGGAGAACAGGATCACATTGCACAACATGAGCAACGTCGTATCGCGGCCGAAGTGCAGGAGCGCAAAGACCGCCGACACGATGACGATTGCGCCGACGAGATTGATGCGCCTCGCAAGCGCGGACAACATCCAGCCGCGGAACACGATCTCTTCGGCGCCCGATTGAACGACGAAACACGCGAGCAAAACGGCGATGTAGAGCAACGCATCCGGCGATGCGAGAGCCGGGGCAACCGTAGACGCCTCAAGCCCACCCGAGGCCCAAATCGCCGCAACCACGCCGCCCGACGTGAGGACGCCGATCAATAGCCCGGAGGCAAAGGTCGCTCCCGCCCCAGCATCCACAAGGCCGATCGACGCAAGCAGCCGTCGCTCGATCAGATAAGCCCAACCCACGACAAACAGCCCCATAGCGCCAAACGGCACCAACAACAGGGCGATCAGGCCAAGCCGTCCGACGGGTTCCTCGCGAGCATCCAAGAGCCCCCACTCAACGAGCGGCAGCGACGCGGCGAGCGACGGTCCCACAACGAAGGCAAGGCCCAGTACCGGCACAACCAGCGCCCACGGCACCCATCCCCGGCCGGGCTCGTCAGCAAAGATCTCAGATGGTTTCATCGGCGCGAGTTGACGCGTCCGCGCGGCGCCGGTCTAGAACGATCGTGCGGTCCGAACCCAGGCTTGCGGCGTCAGGCCGAACGCCCGCTTGAAGTGGCGTCCAAAGTGACTCTGATCCGCAAACCCGCACGCATATGCGGCCGCGCTGGGGGCAGTCCCGTTCAGCATCAGGCTGCGCGCCTTGTCCAAACGGCGCAACACCAGATACCGATACGGGCTCGTACCGAACAACGCCCGAAAGTCTCGGGACAACTGCCATCGGTCCTGACCGGTTGTGCGTTCCAGGTCGTCGAGAGTGACCTCACGCTCAAGCCGCGCATCAATGTAGGCGCGCGCCGACAGCGCGGCTTGCCGATTGGCCCGGCCAAGCATGCGCGATCCACCACAAATGTCCTCGAGCGCCGTCACCAGATCGAACAACGCATCTTCCCAACCGAGCGGCGAGACAATATCGGCGTAGTCGTCCAACAACGCGCGTACCGGCGCATGAAGCCGCGGATCGTCGGAAATACCGCCCTCCACAAAAGGGAGCGACCGCCCGCGAAGGACCTTCTGAAAATCACGCGGCGCAAGGTAGGCGGTTCGATATCGAAACGCTCGATCGTCGCCGGCATAACCGTCGTGCACCTCGTCCGGATGAAGAACCAAGATCTGGCCGGGCAATGAGTGACGCGCCACACCGCGATAGCGAAAGCTCTGCACGCCGCCGAGAGTTATCCCAATCGCGTAAGTGTCATGCCGATGCGGCGCGAACGCCCGCCCCGAGAAGCAAGCCTCTATGCGCTCCACCGGCCCCGGGGCCCTGACAATCCAATTTCGCTCTTTCGCAGCCATCGCAGATCATACTCGGCAACCACACCCCACTGCCATTGCAGCGGTCCAGACGCAAGCACGGCCACGCGGCGTTCAAGCAACGCCCTTCGGCGGTGTCACACCCATCGACACATAAACGTTCATCAAGTTCTCAACCCCGCCGGCCGCGGGCTTGATCCACGCGGACGGCACATAGATCAGCGCGCCGCCCACCGGCACCGGCGCCGAGGGCACGAGGATGCCCATGTATTCCTGCGCGCCGATCATGACGGGCTTGGGCGACGCGAGCAGCGCGAGCACCGCCGCGCCTTCATTGCCGCCGAAGAAGCACCACACCGGGCTCATGCCCTTCAAGTCGCTGCCGCCCTTCGTGTCGACGATCGACGTGAAGCGTTTCGAGAGGTCGTAGATGCTCGACACCACCGGAACGCGGCGCACGAGCCCATCGAACGCAGCCCCCAGCCAGCCGCCAATCTCGTGCTCGACCAAGAGCCCGATGAGAAAGATCGCCCCGATCACAAGGACAAGCCCGATCGCATAGGGCGCGAGGGAATCGTCGTTGATCGTCAGCCCCACCGACACCAGCACACGCCCAAAGGCGCTGCTCGGCCCAGCGTAGGTGAAAAGCATCGAGACGACCCAACCGATGACGGCGACCGTCACGGCAATGGGCAACACGCCCAAGACGCCTGAAAGAAAAATCCGCGCAATCCGTCCCACTCGGCCCTCCATCGCAGGCCACGAGTCGCCCGCAAGCGGCCAACATATCAGCCCGCCACCGCGCCGGTTGCAGCGGCCCCACGCCAGGGCTCATCCTGACGACTGATTCTCCGCCGCACGGCAGCGCACGAGGCTCCAGCCATGCCGAGATCTTCCGTCATCCGCGCAGCGACCGCATTGATCGTCGCCGCAGTCCTTGTCGCCGTCGCTCAGCCCGCCGCGACACAAGTGGCGCCCGCAACGCCACCGCCGCCGCCGCCGATGGTTTATCCATCGATCATCTCGCCAACGATGTCGACGTGCGGCACCGAGCAGAACGGACAGCCCTCGACTTGCGCGCCGGCGCCCGTGCCCGCCCCGACCCTCGCACCCCTTCCCGCCGCGCCACCGCCGTCTCCACCCCGGCCTGGCGTCGCACTTTCCGGCGGCTCATCGACGGGCGCCTCCGCGGGCGACGCGAAGGTGTTGAGTTACTTCCAGCGCGGCACATCGCGCGTCGACACCGGCCGCGCGTTCGGCTTCGTGCTGCTCCCGAAATCGGCGATCACGGCGGAGGAGAGCAAACTGCAACTCCAATTCTGCCGCATCATGCTGGCCTCGCTCGACTTCATGACGCCCGAGGCCGCCGCACAGGAACAGGTTCTGGTGACATATTGGCCGCTGGTCGCCACCCTCGACAAGCCGACGATCGAAGCCGCATTTCGCACGCGCGATTGCGAGAACCTGATCGCCTGGTACGACCACAGCCTCGCGCGCAAGATCGCCGCGCGCGCCGAACTCACCGGCATGAGCGGCCCGCTGCTCATCACCTGGCCCTCCGAAAACGCCGCCCGCGCCCAGGACCGCGAACCGCTGGTCGTCGACTTCGCGAAGGCCGACTACGCCCACGCGACGAAGGCGCTGCAATATTGGCTGGGCGAGCTGAACCAACGGCCCGAACTGTGGACGAGCCGCATCCGCGAAGGCACGATCCGCGCCGAACTCGCCGACGCGATCAACGACACCGCGGGCGTGATGCTGGCGGTGCTCTACGGCAAATGGGACACCGTCGCGGCTGTGGCGGAGACGCCGTAGGAAATCACGAGAGCGCGCTTGCGCTTGGTGGACTACCCCTTCGCCGCCTCCGGCGCCACGATGCGGATGTTGAGTTCGCGCAGCTG
>JAEUML010000344.1 GCA_016792785.1 Alphaproteobacteria bacterium | reverse complement strand
GACAACGCCGTTGTACTGCGGCATGACGCTCACATCCTGAACACACCGAACTGCGTCCGCGGGATCGGCGCGTTCAGGGTGGCGGAAAGCGCAAGCGCCAGCACACGCCGCGTCTCGGACGGCGCGATGATGCCGTCATCCCACAACCGCGCGGTCGCGAAATAGGGATTGCCTTCCGCTTCATAGCGAGCGCGGATTGGCGCGCGGAACGCTTCTTCCTCGTCCTTCGACCATGTCTCGCCGCGCGCCTCCATGCCGTCGCGCTTGACCTGCGCAAGAACGCTCGCCGCTTGTTCGCCGCCCATCACCGAGATGCGCGCATTCGGCCAAGCGAACATGAAGCGCGGTGAATACGCCCGCCCGCACATGCCGTAATTCCCCGCGCCATACGATCCGCCGATGATGAGCGTGATCTTCGGCACCTGCGCGCAGGCGACCGCGGTCACCATCTTCGCGCCGTCCTTCGCGATGCCACCCGCCTCGTATTTCGCCCCCACCATGAACCCTGCAATGTTCTGCAGGAACAGCAAGGGGATGCCGCGCTGACACGCGAGCTCGATAAAGTGCGCGGCTTTCAGCGCCGACTCCGAAAACAGAATCCCATTGTTCGCCAGGATCGCAACCGGCACGCCCCAAATGTGCGCAAACCCGCAAACCAGCGTCGTGCCGTAGAGCTTCTTGAACTCGTCGAACACCGAGCCGTCGACGATGCGCGCGATGACCTCGCGCACGTCGTATTGCGTGGCGAGCGACTGCGGCACGATCCCGTCGAGCTCTGCGATGTCGTAGAGCGGCTCCACCGGCTCGCGCATCACGACATCGGGCCGCTTCGCGCGGTTCAGCGTGGTCACGATCCGCCGCGCGAGCGCCAGCGCATGCGCATCGTCCTGCGCATAGTGATCGGTCACACCCGACCTACGCGAATGCGTGTCGGCCCCGCCCAGTTCCTCCGCCGTCACGACCTCGCCGGTCGCAGCCTTCACCAGCGGCGGCCCGCCCAGGAAGATCGTCCCCTGATTGCGCACGATGATGGACTCGTCCGACATCGCGGGGACATAGGCCCCGCCCGCCGTGCACGATCCCATCACGACTGCAATTTGCGGAATGCCCTGCGCCGACATGTTCGCTTGATTGTAGAAGATGCGTCCGAAGTGCTCGCGGTCGGGAAAGATGTCGGCTTGGTTCGGCAAGTTCGCTCCGCCCGAATCCACGAGATAGATGCACGGCAAGCGGTTCTCGCGCGCCACCTCCTGCGCCCGAAGGTGCTTCTTCACCGTGATCGGATAATAGGTCCCGCCCTTGATCGTCGCGTCGTTGCACACGATCACGCACTCCTGCCCCTCGACCCGGCCGATACCCGTGATGATCGAGGCCGCATGAATGTCGTCGTCGTACATGCCGAAGGCCGCGAGCGGCGAGAGTTCCAGAAACGGCGTCCCCGGATCGACGAGCCGGTTCACGCGCTCCCGTGGCAACAACTTGCCGCGCTCCACATGCCGCGTCCGCGAGCGCTCGTCACCGCCCTGCGCCGCCGTCGCGATGCGTTGGGAAAGCTCAGCCGTGAGTTTCCCCATCGCCGCCGCATTGGCCTTGAAACGCTCATCGCGCGTCGAAAGGGAGGAAGTCAATCGTGACATGGAAGACCTTGGGTCGGAGACTCGTTCGCCTGAGTATGGCCCGCCCGGCACCCGTCGGGAAAGCGGGCTGGTCGGAGCCTTGTTGCAACCGCAAGCATCAAACGCCGATTACTTCGTCACCGGAGGCCGGCCAAGGTCTATGTCGCATCTTGTCAAACCCGCACCCTTGAGCGCGCCGCGCAGGCGCTCTTGCAGTGCTTTGATCTTTGGATGAACCTCGCGTGCCGGCGTCGTCGCGTCCGGCCTGAAGAAGGGAAAGGCGATTCGGCACGCGCCCTTGAGATCACCGTCTTCGAGCAAATACGCGCCGATCTTTGCAGCAAGCTCACCGTCCGCGAGCACGGGATAGGTGTTGAAGTCGAAGACGCGCCGACAATTCTCGGTGGCGGAGAAGTCGTCCTGCATATCGATCCCGAGTTCGCAAAGCGCCAGGCTGCCAAATTCCCGCAACGGGCTGATCAACACGGCATAGTCGTAGTCACGGAGCGCGGCTCCCTTGTTTCCCAGCGCGCGATGACTTCCGGCGCGCCTTTCGTAGAGCAAGCTCTTCATCGTCACCATATCCGCAAAGGCGTTGTTCGGGCTTGGCGCACACGGAAAGCCCATACCTACGACAGCCGCCTCTGGCACGTCGTACAACGGGCGCGCCTTCATCTTCTCGATTTCCTGGAGCGCCTCTTCCTTCGTCTGCGGCGGTGGATCGAATGCGTGACGAAACCCGTTTGCTTCACTTTGGATCGCCGAAGCCTCCGCACAGGACTGGGCGAGCGTGATCGCGCGGGTGAAGACGTTGATCGCTTCGTCGTAGCGTTTGAGCATCGCCAGGGCATCGCCCTTCAACGTTTGATAGTTGATGCTGTCCGGTGTCTGCGCAGACAGGATGTCGCCGTCTTTGAGCGCCTCCGCACCGCGTTCCGCCCGTAGCAGCAGTCGCGCACGATCATAGCGGATCGTCGCCTCCTGGGGCGCAATCTCAAGTGCCGCTGCATAGTCGGCAAGCACCGCGTTCAGTTCGACCTGTAGCAGACTCGAGCCTGTCACCTTCATCGAGCCGAGTTGCTCGTAGAGCCGCGCCCGGCGCGCGAGCAGCTTCGCCCGTTCGGCGCTCCGCTCCGCCGCCTGTTCGATTTGCTTGGTTGCATCAGAAATGCACTGCGCCAGGTTCTCGATCGTCCAAGAAACGCCAGCGGCAGGACAAGCATCTGCGTCAGTCTTGGCGCGGGCATCAGCAGCAAGTGCCAACATGGCCACGGTGAATACGCGCAACCACATCGAATTGGCTATGCCCATGTCGGCCCCGCTTGAGTTCCGTCAATATTCATCTGGAAAAGCAACGGAAACAAGCGTTCGAGCCATCCCGGGAGAGCGCTACATCGCTTGTCGTGCTAATCGTGTCGCACCCTGACGAACGTGCGAACAACCTGACCCAAGGGTCGCATTCGGACGCACCATTGAACGAAGACCGCCAATGACTGCACCAAAACTCATACGCCCCGCCCTTCACCAGCCGCGTTCGCGTGTTTTCGAGGCTGCCCGTTGGGACGGCTACGTCGCGCGCGCCGACGACATCGTCATCGCGACCTATTCGAAGTGCGGCACGACCTGGATGCAGCACATCGTTTCTATGCTCGTGTTCAAGAGCGCGGAGCCCCGCTCGGTCGGCGACGTCTCGCCCTGGCCTGACTTCCGTTTCATGATGCCGAAGGGCGCGATTTGGCCGATGGCCGAGGCTCAAACGCATCGCCGCTTCTTCAAGACGCATCTGCCGCTTGATGCGCTGCCGTTCTACGAAGGGGTCAAATACGTACACGTCGCGCGCGACGGCCGCGACGCGGCGCTGTCATTGCACAATCATTTGGCGAACTTCACGCCGCAAGCGCTGGCGATCGCCGACAAGATCAGTCTCGCCGACCTGATGTTCGCCGACCCCTTTCCGCGCACGACGGAAGATGCGCGCGCGTTCTTTCATGACTGGGTCGCGCACGGCCAAGCGGGCAACGACGAAACGCTGGACTTCTTCCACGTCGAACGCAGCTATTGGGCCGAACGCAAACGGCCGAACATCTTCTTCGTCCACTATAACGACTTGAAGGCGGACCTGGGTGGCGAGATGCGGCGCGTCGCGCGCTTTCTCGGCATCGAGATCGACGAGACACTCTGGCCGGCGCTGATCGAAGCGGCAAGCTTCGAGGCCATGCGCAAGAACGGCGATAAGATCATGCCGTACGCGCACGCATTGTGGGAAGGCGGCCCCTCGCGCTTCCTGCACAAAGGAACGAACGGCCGCTGGCGCGATCTCTTCGCGCCCGAAGACCTCGCCGCCTACGACCGGAAGGTAGCAGCCGCGTTCCCGCCCCCACTCGCCCGCTGGGTCGAACATGGACGCCGCATCGCCGGCGATCCCAAAGACGCGGTCTAACGAGGGGTGGGCCCCGCGACTTCCATGGAACTGCTCGAGCGCGACGCCGACACCGCACGCCTGGCCGCCGTCTTCGGCGCGGCCAAGGCCGGCCGCGGCGCTATGGTCCTGGTCGCGGGCGAAGCCGGCATCGGCAAGACGACGTTCGTGCGCCGCTTTGTCGAGACGCAGACTGAGGCGCTCACGCTCATCGGCCATTGCGACCCGCTGTTCACGCCGGCGCCCTTGGGCCCGCTCTACGACATCGCACGCGCGGCGCAAGGACCGCTGCTTGCCATCCTCGACAGCGGTGCGAACCGTGCCGCGCTGTTCTCGAACATCCTCGCCTATCTACAAGCGTCCGCCCGCCCGGCGGTCATCGTTGTCGAAGACATCCACTGGGCAGACGAGGCGACGCTTGATTGGATCAAGTATCTCGCGCGCCGGCTCGACTCTCTCCGGGCGCTTCTCGTCGCCACCTACCGCGACGACGAACCCGCCCCACCGCTCAAACAGTTGCTGGGCGAACTTGCGGGCTTGCCCGCAGTCAGCCGCATCCTCCTTCAAGGCTTGAGCACGGCGGCGGTCGCCACGCTGGCCAAGGGCAAAGCCATAGACCCCGCCGCCTTGCACCGCCAAACCTCAGGCAATCCGTTTTTCGTGACCGAAGTCTTGGCCGACAAATCGGGCGGCATACCGTCAACGGTGAGAGACGCCGTCCTTGCGCGCGCCATGAAACTCTCACCCGACGGCCGCGCGCTTCTGGAGACCGCGGCCGCCATCGGCGCACGCGTGAATCCGGAACTCCTCGAGGCCGTTCTACCGGCCGCCGACGCGGCGCTACGCGAGTGCATCGCGCTCGGCATCCTGCGCGCGGACGGAGGCATCGCCTTTCGCCATGAACTCGCACGCACGGCGATTCTTGGCAGCGTCGATCCTCTGCGCCGCCGCAGCCTGTTCCGCGCGGTGCTGGTGGCCGCCGCCAAAAAAGAGCGCGCCGATCTCGCGCAGCTCGCCCACTACGCCGAAGAAGCGGCCGACGCGAACGCAGTGAAGCGTTTCGCGCTGCCAGCCGCAAAAGCGGCGTCGGCGTTGGGCGCTCACCGCGAGGCCGCCGCCCAATACCGCCGCGTGCTGCGTTTCACCGACGACCTGCCCACAATTGAGCGTGCGGAGATTCTGGAGGCGTTTGCGCACGAGTGCACGCTGATCGACGACTTGGCGGCGTCGATCGAAGCCTATCGCGAAGCGGCCCAAATCGGCGCCAACTTGAACGAGCCCGAGCGCCAAGCTTCGGCGCTCGCAGCCCTGGCATGGTCGTTGGTGCGCAATGGCCAAAACCCGGCAGCCGAAGAGGCCTCAGCGCAGGCTGTCTCTCTTCTCGAACGGCAACCGCCGTCGCGGGCGCTTGCCTCCGCCTATCGCATCCAAGCGCATCTGCGCATGCTGGATCGCGATCGCGACGCGGCGGTGGCGATCGGCACAAAGGCAATCGACATTGCGCGAGGCTTTGAGGATCGCGAGACAGTAGCCGCCGCACAGTTGGTGGTCGGCGCGGCCATGCTTGTCAGCGGCGACGACGCCGGCCGCGCCGTTCTCGACGACTGTCTTGCAGCCGCCGGTGAAACGGGACGCGACGACCTCGTCGCGCTCGCGCGGCTCAACATCGGCTCGTCCTACGGCGAACTCTATCGCTTCGCCGAGGCCGAGCGCGAGCTTGCCGCCGGCATCGCGTTTGCGACGGAGCGCGACCTCGACCACGCCGCGCACTACATGCGCGCGTGGCTCGCGATCGTGCACATGTACCAAGGCCGCTGGGTGGAGGCCGCCGACTTGGCTGCGGCGGTTGTGGACACGTCGAGTGCCGCCACGGTCAGCCGCATCATGGCGTTGGCGGCGCTCGGTCGCATGAGAACGCGCCGCGGCGATCCGGGGGCCACGGCGGCGCTCGACGAAGCACTCGATCTCGCGGCGAGCACTGCGACGTTGCAGCGCCTGGCCCCGGTGCGTGCGGCCCGCGCCGAGGCAGCTTGGCTCGCCGGCGACCCTGCGAAGACAATTCAAGAAGCAAAAGCGACGTTGCCGCTTGCGATCGCACATCGTCATCGCTGGCACATAGGTGAATTCGCCTTGTGGCTTCACCTCGCCGGCCAAGACGCCGGATCGATCGACGAATGCGCCGAACCGTTCGCACGCCAAATCGCAGGCGACTGGCAAGGCGCCGCTGCGTCGTGGCGGGCGCTCGGCTGCCCTTACGAAGAAGCCCGCGCTCTTTCCGCGGGAGATGCCGGCGCGCAATTGAAAGCGCTGAAAATCTTCAACGAACTAGGTGCGGTCCCTGCCGCGACAATGCTGCGCCGCGCGATGCGCGAGGCCGGTATCACCAGCGTGCCGCGCGGCCGCCGCTCCAGCACGCGCCAGGACCCCTCAGGCCTAACGAGACGCGAACTCGCCGTGCTCGATTGCATCGCCGACGGCTTAAGCAACAAGAGTATCGCGGCAAAGCTCTTCATCGCCGAAAAGACCGTTGACCATCACGTGTCCTCGATCCTGACGAAACTCGGTGCCGCCAACCGTACCGTAGCCGCCAAATTGGCCCGTGAGCGCCGGTCTGGGGAAGCGGACAGCGCAAAATAGGGAATGCTCCCGATACCCGCCGCGCCGGGCCGGTGACACCTTTGGGCCGTCATCAAAGGAGACAGCAAATGACAAGATACTTGGTAGAGCGAACCTTCCCCGACGGCCTCGGCCTGCCCATCAACCAGCAGGGCGCGGACGCCGCGGCCACCATCGTCGCCAAGAACGCTGAGCACGGCGTCACCTGGGTCCACTCCTACGTCACGCCCGACAAGAAGAAGACGTTCTGCATCTACGATGGCCCCACGCCCGAAGCAATTCGCAAAGTCGCGACCCGCAACGGCCTGCCCGTCGACAGCATACGCGAGGTGCGCGTCCTGGACCCGTACTTCTATATGTGACGCATCCGCCGCACTTGAGGGACACGTTGCAGCGCATCGGGGCGACAAGCCCTGCCCCGATGCTATAACCGCCCCATGGAGTCATTTCTGCACGACATTTCCTGGGTCGTCCCGCTGCGGTCGGACGTGCTCACGCCCGTCTTCCGCGCGCTCACACTGCTCGGCTACACCGAGTTCTTCCTCGTGTTGCTGCCGCTTGGCTTTTGGCTTTGGGACAAAGCGGCGTTCACGCGCCTGGCGATCCTGATCGGTTTCGTCGGTATCACGAACACGTTTCTGAAAGACCTGTTTCAGGATCCGCGCCCGCCGGTCGAATTCGCGCTCGATCCGCGCGTCGGCGACTCCTTCGGCCTGCCCTCAGGACACGCGCAGATCGCGACCGCGATGTGGCTATGGCTCGCCTACGAAATCCGCCGCACGTGGGCCTGGGTCGCAGCGATCGTCATCGCGATCGGCGTCGGCGCCTCGCGCATCTATCTGGGCGTCCACGACATGGAAGACGTGCTCGGCGGCACGCTGTTGGGGCTCGCCTCGTTCGTGATCTATCGCGGCCTTGTCTCCGATCAGTTCAAGGCGTGGCACGACTTGAACCCCGCGCTGCAGCTCGCAGGAATTGCGGCGCTCGCCCCTCTTCTCTGGTTCGCCTGGCCGCGCGAGTTGCCGCCGTCGATGCTGGCGCTCGTCGCCTTCATGTTATTTTGGTGGTTGGGCAAGACGGTCGAACAGCGTTGGATCAGGTACGAGCGCCATGCGAATTGGGCGATCGCGGGCGCGGCGGCCGTCGTCGGCATCGTGGGTCTCTTCGCCCTGATGAAGGTGCTCGGCGATCAGCTACTCGCGGCGGGCCTCGCGAAGGACCTGGCGACGATCGTCCCGTTCGCCGCAAGCTCGCTCTTCGTGACCGCAGTCGCGCCAGCGCTGTTCCGCCTCGCCCGCGCCGCACGCACGGCGCCCTGAGTCTTCCGCGCCACACTCGGCCGATGTCTGACGCCGTCACAATGGATTTACACACTGACAACGGTCTGGGGGTACCTTCGACCTCAGCCGCGTGATTCGGAAGGAGTCACAACGTCTGTGCCAGTACGCCCGGTCACCGACCGCCAAGGGCCCGCGCAACGAGTACCAGCGCGAGGCGCCGCCGCACCGACGCCCCTTCCCCCGTCGTTCCAGCATCGCCTTTGCCTGAGTTTGTGTGGCCAGTCGCGCCCGCATGCCGCGTGCGCGCGTTTGAGGGGATTGAGCAATGGGCAAGAAAGCAAGCCGCCGCCGCATGCGCGAAGAGTTCCACGAACACTCGAAAGTCCGCGCCCTGTTCTCGGGGCAAGCCGCATGGACGCCGCTTGATGGCGCGGCGCGCCAGCCGCAGGCCGAACGCAGCTACACCAAGAACGTCCGCCCCTGCTCCGACAATCAGCGTCGGCTTCTGGAATCGATCGACAAACGCAATCTGGTCGTGGCCGTCGGCCCCGCCGGTACCGGCAAGACCTATCTCGCGATAGCCAAAGCCGTCGAAGCGTTGGAACAAGGCAAGGCGACGCGCATTATCCTTTCGCGCCCCGCCGTCGAAGCGGGCGAAAGCTTGGGCTTCCTGCCCGGCGCGCTCGAAGACAAGCTCGCGCCCTATTTGCGCCCGCTGTACGACGCGCTGACGGAACGGCTCGGCGGCAAACGCCTGAAGGCGCTGCTCGCCGAAGGCGTCATCGAAATCGCGCCTGTCGCCTATATGCGCGGCCGTACGCTGAACAACGCCTTCATCGTCATCGACGAGGCGCAGAACTGCACCTACGGACAGCTCAAGATGCTGCTCACGCGGCTTGGCTGGCAGTCGACGATGGTGATGACCGGCGACCCGGATCAGACGGACCTGCTGCCCGGCATCAGCGGCTTGGGACAAGTCGCCGATCGCCTCGCGACGCTGGACGACATCGCCGTGATCCGGCTTGAGGATCGCGACATCGTCCGCCACCCACTGGTGGCCGCCATGCTGACGGTGCTTTAGACGACGAGGACCTGCGCGGTCACAACAGCCGCCAGCGCCACGCAAGCGAAATAAGCCGCCTGCGGCCGCGTGAAGATCGCGGCCGCGGCCTGGGCGAAGCCCATGTTCTCGCGGGCGATCAGCTGCTGGCCGGTGAACACGGCAACGACGGCAGCCGCGATAAAGAAGGCATCGCCGGCCGCGATCTGTCCGAGTTCGAACAGGACCAACACGGCGGCCATCAAGCCGATGGTTAGAACGCTCAGAATCTTGCCGAACATAGGTCCTCGCACACGCCGCGATTTGCTGCAGGTGCGAGCGAGATAAGCTCTTGATAGGAAAGCTTCAAGCCCAAACGTGACGATAGCGTCACTAATTCGTGAACGGGCGGGTTAGGCGACGACCAGCCGCAGGACGCAAAAGCCCAGAACGAACGACCAAACGACGCAGAGCGCAAAGCAAGCGAACACATAGGACGCCGGCCAGTCGCCGATCTGCAACGACCGATTGGCAGCGCGGAACAGAATGTGCGGCCCCGCCAGGATGATGAGCCCCACAATGAAAAGCCGCTGAACGTCTGACTTCACCTGGATGTGGAACACCGATTGCCCGTTCGTCACGAGCTGAAACACGTTGGAAACCACGCCCGAAATGACGAAACCGAGGGCAAGGCCGAAGACGATCGTTTGAGCGGCATCAAGCATGGGGCGAGCGCAACCTTAAGGGCCGAGGGGTCTCATCCCAGCAGCACCCGACATGCCATCCTGCCCCGCGCAGATTTCCGCGGCTTGGCCTGGGCCGGACCGGCCCCGCCGTCCCGATTTGCGACAACGATCCGTGCGGCTCTTGGACAACCGCTATTGCAGTGCACCGCTGGGCGCGGCACGTTGTGGGCCGTTGGGCTCAAGGCACCTGTGGCGGATCGATCACGCTGGCAGGTGTTAAGCGCGGCGCCGCTCCGTTCAAAGGAAGCGGAAACCACTCGGGACGATAGTGCCGGTCATGAAAATTGACCAACGCGATGCTGATGCGGCCTTAGGGGGCGAGGTCCATGCTCATTCGAGCTGGATGCTGCCTGCGATCGTTCTTTTTCTGGCGGTCGCCATCGGCGGCGGCGTGTTCTGGTATTTGACGAGTTCGTCCTCGGTCGTCGACGAAATCCAAGGCAACGTTCCGGCACCTTCCGCCTCGAAAGACACCGCCGACATCCGCATCGACGGCGTCTTGTTCCGCGTGCCCGCGAACTACACGAAATATCGCCGCTCGCGCTACAGCGGCGATCAAGACGATTTGCAGATGCACGCGCTTCTGCCGAACCTGTCGCCCTGGTCGCCCGGCGACGCGGCGGCTTTTGCCAGCAACGCGCCGAACGCGCGCGTGATCCACTTCACGCTCGCCGTCGACCGCGCACCCTTGACCTATCAACAGAAGTTCGAGCGCGGCATCAAACCTGCGGCTCAGAACCCGGAAGGCGAGCCAGGACAGTTCGGCCTGACGCAGTACAAGTTCGGCCCCGGCACGGGTTACGAGAACACGGAGTGGTTCACCGCGCGCCTTGAGGACGGAACGGATCTTGTGATGCGCTGCGACGCCTCCGCCAACCCGGACTTCGGCTCAAGCTGCATGCGCGTGACGCGCCTGCCCGACAACGTGGGCCTGACCTACAAGTTCAAGCGCGCGCATCTCGCGCAATGGAAGCAGATCGACGCGGGCATCATGGGCCTGATCGAGTCGTTCCGGCCCAAATAAGACGTGAGAAACGAGGAGTGAGAAAAGAGAGCGTGCCCTCTCTCTTTTCTCACTCCTCTCCCCTCACACCTACTTCTTCACCACGGCCGCGGCCGGCGGCAGATCCATCTCCAGGATCGCCATCTCGAAGTGATAGGTCGTCTCGCCGTCTTCGGTGTCCTTGAAGATGACGCCGATGAACTCATCGCCGACCATCACCTCGACCGAGTCCTTTTTGTTCGGCCGCGCCTCGATGCGGATCGTGTCCAAGCGGAACAACGAACGCAGGTATTTTTCGACGCGCAAAATTTCTGTTCTATCCACGGGGCGTGCTCGCTCCAAAAGGGGGCGGGAAAGTCGACAGAGCGGAGAATAGGGCGAAAGCGGCGGGGATTCCTAGTCTTCGACCAAATAGCCCTGCAGCCACAGCCGGCCGATGATTTCGTCGCCGGGTTTGGGCCGGTAGCCCTGGGGCAGCACATGCTCGGCGGCATAAAGCGCGACGTCGACCATGCTCGGGCCCGTGCGGGCGACGGTCACGCGCATGCGATAGACGGTGCCGGTGTCGAGGCGCATCGGATAGACATGCTGCACGGTCGCGCGGAATTCGTAGTCGTCGCTGGCGCCGTTGCGTGAAGGCTTGAGCACGTCGGGCGGCGCCACCGTGTCGTCGCCTTTGACGAGTTTCAGCCCGAACGGCCGCAGCGAATAGGCGAACGCCGACAGCGCGAACTGATAACTCTCGCCGACTTCGTAGTCCCCGCCGTTCTTGAAGAACAGCGGATCGAAAAACGAAATTTCAGCACCATCCTCGGTGCGTCCGCGAATCTGACCTTCCGCGCCGGAGCCGATCGACGCCACGTGATCGATCGTCACCGGATGCGTGATCGCACCGGCCGCAAACGGAAACGCCGACAGCACGCAGCCCGACGAACTTTGCCGTTCGGTCAGCAGCAACACCATGTGGCGCACGTCGCCGTCCGCTTCCGCCATCGCGGTCAGCGTGTCGGCTTGGCCGCCGTTCGGCATCGCGCGCGCTTCCGGCAATTCGACTTGCGCGATGATCGAAGACCGCGCGACGATGTTCTTGATGCGCGCACGGATGTCCTCGGGCGCATCGGGATAGAGAGAGGCCCAATGCGTCGCGTGCGCGTCGATCACGGCACTCGGCTTTTCCATCATGGGATTGCGACTAGGCACTGTTCCGTTGCGCTTGGCAAGAGCGCATCCCCCTCTTGATGTTTTCCGAAAATTCGTTCCAAGGAATCGTATGACTGCTTCGCGACTTGACTCATATTATCTTGCAAGCGCAATCGGCAAGCGCGCACGCCCGACGTTGAACGGCGTGCACGAAGCGGACGTTGCGATCGTCGGCGCCGGCTACACGGGATTGTCGTGCGCGCTTCATCTTGCAACGAGAGGGTTGAAAGTCGCCGTCCTTGAGGCGCAGTATGCAGGCTTCGGGGCTTCGGGCCGCAACGGCGGCCAGGTCATTCCCGGTCAGCGCGTCGATCAAGTCGAACTCGAGCGGCGCTATGGCGAAATGCGCGCCCGCGCGCTGTTCGATCTCGCCGTCGAAGCCGTGGCGCTCGTCCGTGATTTGATCCGTCAACATGCGATCGAGTGCGATGCGCGCGATGGCCACATCGTCGCCGCCGTGCGCCAGGCCCACGCCCGCGATCTTGAATCCTATGTCGAGCATCTGGCCAAGCGCTACGCCTACACGACAGCCCGTTACGTCAAGGCCGACGAGATGCCGGCGTTCGTCGCAACGAAGAACTACAAGGGCGGTCTGTTCGATACCTCTGGCCTGCATCTGCATCCGCTGAACTATGCAATCGGCCTCGCACGCGCCGCCGAAAGCACAGGCGCCGCCATCTTCGAAAACGCGCGCGTCATGAGCATCGAGCGTGGCGCTGCGGTCAAACTTGAAACGTCGTCAGGCGCCGTCACGGCGAAATTCGCCGTCCTCGCCGGCAACGCATATCTGGGCGGCTTGGTGCCGGAGATCGCGCGCAAGATCATGCCGATCTCGAACTACATCGCCGCGACCGAACCGCTGGGCGACGCGCGCGCGAAAGCGTTGATCCCGTCGGGCGCGGCCATCGCCGACACGAAATTCGTGCTCGACTATTACCGATTGTCCGCTGACGGGCGATTGCTGTTTGGCGGCGGCGAGACCTACGGCGACCGCGACGTCGACAATGTGGCCGAACTCGTCCGCCCGCATATTCTGCGTGTCTTTCCCCAACTCGACGGCGTGAGGATCGACCACGCCTGGGGCGGAAGGCTCGCGATCACGATGCCGCGCATGCCGCATCTCGGCCGCCTCGCCCCGAACCTCTATTTCGCGCACGGTTACTCGGGCCAAGGCGTTGCGATTGCGACACTCGCGGGAAAATTGATCGCCGAGGCGATCACGGGCCAGGCCGCCCGCTTCGACGTTTACGAGAACCTGAACATACCGCCGCTGCCCGGCGGCGCGCTGTTGCGCAAGCCTTTACTAACGCTGGGGCTCATTTGGTACGCGCTACGCGACCGCTTGGGTTAATGGGATTTTCCTCTCGACAGGCAAAATCGACTCATGCGAATCTGATGCCCGGTCGTCCATCAACGAAAGGAGGTGATCCAATGTCGAGTGAGATCTTGGTGCTAATGCAGAGCCTGAAGGTCACGCGGACACTGGAGCAACCTCTGGGGACCGCCTGAGTTTCCGATCGCAAGATCAGGGCTTGATTGCATAGCCCATCTCACGGAAGGGCCGCTCGGCAAGAGCGGCCCTTTTCATTTGGTTGCGAGTGCAGGCGTCGGCGCACCGGCGTCGTACCAGCGGGTCAGCAGAACGCGCAAAAGCCAGAACGCCAAGACCGCAATCGGCAACAGAACCGGCGCGAACTGAAGCGGCGTCCCAACCATGAACTCCGGCAAGAACTTCTGTTGTCCGAGGAAGAAGGATCCCGTGGCGATGAACAGCGCCACGCACATCCGCCACAAATGGCGCGCGATGCGCTGCGCGCCCGACAAACCGCCGCGCAGGATGACGCTCAGATCCGATAGCGCGGCAATCGTCCCGATCGTCATGAACATGTAGAACGACTGCGGCGGCGAATCGTCAATCGTGCCCGTAGGGCTCTGCGACGCCTGAATGGCAAAGACGGCGCCAGCGGCGGCCACGAGCACTGCAATCACGAACCCCGCGATGTCGAAGTACCCGACCTCGATCCGCTCGCGCCTTGCCGCGGCCCAAGCGGTCGCGACCATGTACAACGTCATGATGCCCGCGACCGTGTTGACCCGCTGACCGTCGCTTAGGAACGGCGCCACGCCTGCGCCGACAGCCGCCATCGCCAACATCGACACGAAGAACACCTTGCCGGCCGCGCGATGCAGCCATTCACCCTTGCGCGCAACGATCGCAACCGCGCCCGACATCATGCCCAGCGTTCCGCCGCCGACGTGCGCCACCAGCAGCGCTTGCGCGCCGACATGCATCCACACAGGGGCATCCGGGCTGACATAGAGTGTGCTCACGTGTGCATCTCCGAGTAGGCGAGAAAACCTCTCGAACCTAGCCGCGGGCCGTGAACGGCGCCCATGACGCGCGGCGTCAAAAGCATGACCGTGGGTAACAGTGGCGCCGCTAAAGTGCGTCCGGATGGATGCGATGCGGCCCGTAACAGAGTTTCCGGAGCACGGCGTTCGGCCTCAGATACCAACTCGCCCACGACAGCGGCGTGTCGCCGTTGACGTCGCGCGCATCGACTTGGGCGCCCGCCCTCAGCAACATCTCAATCGCCTCGATCGACCCGAACGCCGCCGCACGATGCAGCGGCATCTCACCCTTCGTGCGGCAGTCGCGCATGAAGCTGCCTGTCGCGACACCTGGGATCGTCGCACGGTTTGGATCTGCGCCTGCCGCAAGCAACAACTTCAACATGCGGTCGAACACCGGACGTCCCGTCTTGCACAGCGCCGCGTGCAACGGCGTCTCCCCCGTGTCGTCGAGCGCGCGGTTCACGTCGGCACCGCTCTCGATCAGGAACGCGGTCAATCCGACGTGCCCGTGAAACACCGCGCCATTCAGGTCGAAGTTCCGGCCAAGCGTCGACAACGTCTCGCCTTGCGAGACCAGAAAGCGCAGCGCGCTGACATCGCCGTGATAGGCGCACCACTGGATGAGAGCGACGCCGTCGGCGTCCCGTGCCGTCGCTTTCGTTCCGGCGGCGATGGCCTCGAACACCAAGTCCGTCCGCCCTTCCGCGATCCGCTCGATCATACCCGACCTCGTATCCGACGCGCGCGAACATACTGCGCCGACGACAACGGCGGGAGTCAGGACTGCGCGACCTGCCCCTCCGGCTTTTTGTACCACTTCGTGAACAGCACGCGCGCAAGCCAAAAGAACAGCAAGACCATGACCGCGACGACCGGCACGAAGTGTAGATTGGCCTCCTTCATCACCGCCGGTACGAATCTCGGCTGCCCGATGAAGAACGAGGCCGTCGCGATCAGCATGGCAAGGCTCATGCGCCACAGATGCCGGGCGATGCGTTGCGCCCCCGACAGGCCGCGCCGCACGATCACGGTCACGTCCAGTAGCGCCGCGAACACGGCGAGCGACGCGAATCCATACAAGAACGACGCCGCTTCTTTCTGGTGGAGGGACGCCGCGTAAGCGCCCGCTGCAACGGCACCGCCCAAGATCGGCGCAACGATCTCGAACCAGCCCGCCTCACCGTCCGCGCGCCGTGCTGCGACCCACGCGGTCGCAATCAGGTAGAGCGTAAAGCTCGCCGCAGCGATGTTGAGCGGTTGATCCCGCACGACCGCCACCGGTACCGACGCCGCGCACATCGCCGCCATCGCGATGAAGAACACGCTGCCCGACATCCGGTGCAGGCCCGCGCCCTTCTCGGCCAACATCGCCGTTGCCCCGGAAACCAGCGCGAACGTGCCGCCGGTAACGTGAAGTACGACGAGTGCCGAAACGTCCATGACGTCACGCCGCCATCAGCAGCGGCCAATAGATCATCAACGTCGCGCCCACGATCCCCGCCGCCGTCATGGCGGCCGCAATGAACAGCATCAGCGCCATCGCCGTTTTGGCCAATGCACCGCCGCGGTCCTGCGCCAGGAAATAGAGCTCGAGCACGACAAGCGGCACCAGATAGCTGCCGTACGCCCAGAACGCGTAGAAGTTGGCATCGAACTCTTTGGGCCCGCCAAAGACCCCGATCTTCGTCATCATCCAGCCCATCATGCCGACGCGCAGGAACCACACGCCGTTCACGACCATGAACGTGCGCATCGCCCAGCGCCGGTGCGTGTCGATGTCGCCCGCCAGCACATAGCCCAGCGTCTGCGCAGCACAGAACATGATCAACACCGCGTTCAGCGTGATCGGCGCATGCGCAAAGAGGCCGGTATCGCCGCGCGTCGCATTCATGAAAAGCCCGGTCAGACTGATCACGAAGGCGGTCAGAATGAAAAGCCGCCCGTTCCAACGATGAAAGCCAATGGCGCTCGCCCGAATTTGCGGGATGAGCTGCAAAGTCCCGCCGAACGTGATGATCGCGGCAAGCATCACATGCGCGGCGAAGGCCAGGTTCCCCGCCGTGTCGCCCGCAATGTAGCCGTGCGTCAGGAACTTGTTCTTGTCCCACGCCGCAAAGTCGCCCGTCGCCGTCGGCGGACCGTAAAAGCTCAAAATGAACGCGACGAACGCCCACTGACCGAGAACGGAGACCAGGAACCACGACGCCGCCGAAAACCGCAGCAACGCGCTCGCCGCGCGCTGGCTCATCGGCGCCGGTGCGCGCCCGACATCCAACTCGATCGTCATGATCTCCCCGCTTGCGCCGACCACTTCGCGTCGTTGACGCCGAAAAGGAGCAGCCACATCGTCAGCATCGACTCGCCGAAGACGGCTGTCGCCATTGTGTAAGTCGAGATCTGGCTCGCGAACGCGGGCGCAAGCAGCGTCGCAAATCCGCCTGTCAACCAGACAACCCCCGAGATCGCAAGAAGCAATCCCAGCACACGCGGAAGAAACGTGGCGCCCGCAATCGTGAACCCAAGCGTGAGGCAATAAAACCCGAAGAAAGTCAGCGCGAGGTTGCCGCCCGCTCCGCTGAGCCGCAGCCACACGAAAGAGAGCGCCTGCAACTCCGCTGTTTCCAGCGCCGCCAAACTTGCCGGATTTTTCAACAGCGCCAGTGGCGCGAGCCAGGTGAGTCCATTCACGGCGCTGACGATGCACCCCGTCAGTCCAAAGAAGGCGGCGACGGCCGAGAACGACGCTCCCGCGGGCCTCAGCAACTCGAAGAGCATCGCGACCACGCCAACGTAGGCGGCCGTCGCAATTAAGTTGACGAAGATGCCGAACCGATAGGCGGTTTCCGACGCCATGATGTTGTTCGCGGTCGCAGCCGCGTTGCCGGGAACGATAAGGGACGGCGTGATGACGAGCGAAGCCGCCCCCGCTGCGATGACAATGAGGTAGAGAAGACCTGCAACGCGCGCACGCGAGCTTGGCGCCATGGCTAGGCGCCCGATCGAGCCGCGCCACGCGGGCATGCGAAGTTAATGGCGTCCATTTGATGCCTCTCGATCACTTGCGATAAGCTGCCGCTAGTATCGGCTGCCCTAGTGCGAAGAAGATGCTAGTGCGCAAGTGACAAGAGGCACATGACCGCCGCGCTCAAAAACATGACCTCGCGCGTCAAGCCGGCGGACGGACCGACGGTCGCCGGAGGATACGCGAAGGGTCTTCTCGACTTTGCGGTGTCGAAACAAGCGAGCGAAAACGCGCTGCTCGAACGCGCGGGAATCTCACCGGACGATTTGGCCGATCCCGACAACCGCGTGCCGTTCGACAAGTTCAAGGCCCTGATGTATGCGGCGATCGAACTCACGCGTGACCCCGCGCTGGCGCTTCACTTCGGCGAGGACGTCGACTTCGCGGAACTCTCGGTCGTGGGCCTCATCGCACTCGCTTGCGACACGCTCTTTCACGCATTCATGGAGATCAATCGCTACAACGGCCTGGTCATCCAAGTCGAAGGTGTTGGGCTCGGCCCACGGTTTCAACTGGTGCAAGAGGACGGCAAGTCCTGGGTCGTCGATAGCCGTCAAAACCCGAACTGCTTCCCCGAACTCACGGAGTCCGGGTGGGCGCGCATCGTCTGCGGCACGCGCCGCTTCGTGCCTGAAGGGAAGCTGTTCGTGAAGGAGGTTCACGTCACGCACGCAGCACCCGCCCACCGCGCCGAGTACGAGCGCATCTTCCGCGTGCCGGTCGTTTTCGAAAGCGAACGCAACGCGCTGCTGATCGACGAAACGCTGATGTTCAACAAAGTCGCTCGCACCACGCGCTACGCGTTCGGCGTGCTCAGCGAACGCGCGCGCAACCTTCTGGAAAGCCTGGAGCAGGCGACGACCACGCGCGGCAAGGTCGAAAACTTGCTGCTCCCGGTCCTGCACAAAGGCGAACCCAGCGTGGACGAGATTGCCAAGGAACTGGGCCTAAGCCGCCCCACCCTCTATCGCCGACTGAAGGCCGAGGGCACCACATTCGAAAAGCTGCATGACGAACTGCGCCACAAACTCGCGCTGCACTATCTCGATGGCAAGAAAGTCTCCGTCAACGAAACCGCCTACCTTGTTGGCTTCTCCGACCCCAGCGCCTTCTCTCGCGCCTTCAAACGCTGGACCGGCAAAAGCCCGCGCGCACGTTGAGGCGCTCCCAGCCTAAATCTGATAATCGCCGGGCACGTCGTCGATGATCTGGTTCATCTCCTGCGCCGGACGTTCGCAGCCTGCGCAACCGACGACCTTTGCGGGCACGCCGACCGCTGTGCAGCGTTCGGGCACGTCTTTCAGCACCACGCTGCCTGCGCCGACGCGGCTATAGGCGCCGATCTCGATATTGCCGAGGATCTTCGCGCCCGAGCCCAGCATCACGCCCCGCCTGATCTTCGGATGCCGGTCGCCCGCTTCCTTGCCCGTACCGCCGAGCGTCACACCCTGCAGCATCGACACGTCGTCCTCGACGACCGCTGTCTCGCCGATCACGACGCCGGTGCCATGGTCGATCATCACGCCGCGCCCGATGCGGGCTGCCGGATGAATGTCGACGCCGAACACTTCTGAGATACGGCTTTGGAAGTGGAACGCCAGCGCCTTGCGCCCTTTCGCCCACAGCCAGTGCGTCACGCGAAAAGACTGCAGCGCGTGAAAGCCTTTGAAGAAAAGGAACGGCTCGACGAACGTGTTGACCGCCGGGTCGCGGTCATAGATCGCCGACAAGTCCGCCCGCACTTCGTCGCCGATCGACGGCTCGTCGCGAAACGCCTGATCGAACACCTGGCGCACCTGCATCGCGCCGACGTCGTCGTTGCCGAGCTTTTGCGCGAGGTGATAGGTCAGCGCCTCTTCCAGCCGCTCGTGATTGAGCACAGTCGCATGCACGAAGCTCGCGAGCGTGGGCTCGGCGGCGGCCATACGAATGGCCTCCTCCCGCAGGTCCGACCAGACAGGATCGCAGACCGCGAATTTCTCGGCGATAACGGGCATCGGGCGCTTGTCCATAAGCGGCATCTTAGTACAGATGGGCCTTCAACGTCAGCCTATCAAGCAAGGATGAAGCCGCGTTAACGCCCGAAAATTGGCCGCATTCCCGCGTGAAATGGGACGCGCGCCAACCATATTCGAGGGCGGCATCCCGCCTGAAACCCAACACGGAAGCTCCATGAGCGAACTAAACATCGTCGTTCCGCGCACACTCGACCTGCTGCAGTCCCGCAAGTCCGGATCGGCCAAACGCATGAAGGGTCCTGGCCCATCGGCCGAACAACTCCGCACGCTCATCGCCTGCGCCTCGCGGGTGCCCGATCACGGCAAGCTCACGCCCTGGCGCTTCGTCGTCTTCGAGGGCGACGCGCGCGCCGCCTTCGGCGAGGTCCTGGTGCGGGCGCTGAAGTCAAGCGAACCCGACGCCAGCGAAGAACGCATCGCGCAAGAGCGCGGCCGCTTCCTACGCGCCCCCACAATCGTCGCCGTCGTCAGCCGCGTGCGCGAAGGCATCCCGATTCCGGAGTGGGAACAGGTTCTCTCCGCCGGCGCCGTCTGTCAGACGCTTTGCATAGCAGCCCATGCGATGGGCTTCGTCGCGAACTGGATCACCGAATGGTGCGCCTATCACCCTGAGGTGCGCGAGGCGATGGGGTTGAAGTCCGGCGAACGCATCGCGGGCTTCATCTATCTCGGCCACCCCGCAGAGCCGGTGACCGATCGCCCGCGACCGGAGTTCGACAAGATCGTCCGCCGTTGGACGGCGCCACACGGCTCATGATCGTTGCTGCGTTTCTGTCGCGTCGATGGCATTGACGCGCTCGCGCACCCGTTCGGAATACTCCGCAAAGAGCGCGGGATCGCGCATCAGTTTCGTCGTCCAGAAGCGCGAAATCTCGACCCACTTCTCCCCGCTGATGCCGAACGTCTTGCACATCGACGCGACATCGGCCGTGCGCAGCGCTTCGCCTTTGACCTTGCTGCGGATCATCGCCGACATCTCGACATAGACGTCGAACGTGGCCGAAGCGGAAGGCGCCGCGACCCGCGCCAGCGCCTCCTTGTAGTGCTTGTAGTACGTCACCGTGACGGCGCCGCCATCGCTGCTCGACAGCCGCTCATTCCAGCCGACGAGCGCCTTCTCCCACGCAGATCGGCAAACGCCTTCGCGTTCGGCGATGCGCGCGCAGGCTTCACGGTCGCCCGAGACGCCGCGCATCCGCACCGCAAGCTCCGCATATTGCTGCAACGTCACGCCGTGCACCGGCTCAAGCAAGTCCGTCGTCAAATCACCCTCTCCCCGCGTCGACAACACGAACGAATATGCGGTCGACGCGAACGTGCGCGAAGCAGTATCCGTCACATCGGGTGATTATTCGGTTGAAGTTCGAAGGGCCTTATGCGCGATGAGTTCGCGCCACGCCAAGTTCTGTTCGCTTAGCGCACAGTCGGCAGTTCATAGACGACGGCGTTCCAAAACTTCGCGCGGTGCCGGCCACCGTAGCGCCGCCAGCCGCGCTTCTTGAGCGTGCGTCCCACGATCGCGTTGAAGTAGCCGTGCGCGACCAGAACCGCGATGCCATCGGCGAGCGCGGTTTCGGAGAGCATATCGACGGCCTTATCGGCGCGCTCCTTCGCGTCGCGGAAGTCTTCGATGCCGCCGTGATGGCCCGCGTGCCAGGCGAGCCGCGCGATCACTGCCCACGCCGGCGGCTTCATGCGCACAAGCGGCAGCTTCGGCGACTTGAGCTGCGCCTCCATGAAGAGCGAGCTTAAGGACAGCTCAGCATGCGGCGCCAGTGCCCGCGCACTCTCGCGCGCCCGGGGCCGATCCGACGCATAGACGAGCCGCGCCTGCCGCGTGAGGTCGACGAGCCACGCCGGCGGCGGACTGTCGGGGTGCAACCCGGCCTCCTCGTATTCTTGGATGTAGTCCTGGAATTTCTTGTGCGTGATCCGCGGGCCCGGCACGACGTTGGGTTTGCCGTGACGGACAAGAACGATTCTGATAAGCGCCTGATCCTGCCGCAGTTTCTTGCGGCGTCTCAGCACCCTCCGACCCGGGCCGTCCATGACTTCAAAGCTCATCGCCGAAATTCGCGGTTCTGCCGGCTATCTCGTACTCAACGCACCGCAAAGGCGCAACGCGCTTAGCCTCGATATGTGGCAAGGACTCCCAGAAATCGTAGCCAAGTTCGACGCAGACCCAGCTGTCCGCTGCATCGTCGTCACCGGCGCGGGGCACGAGGCCTTCGCGGCCGGTGCCGATATATCCGAATTCGAAGACAATCGCGCAACGCAAGACGGCGCGAAGGTCTACGATCAGGCAACCCACGAGGCGACTGCCGCCCTCGCCGGTTGCGCGAAACCAGTGGTGGCAGCGGTCAGGGGCTTCTGCTTCGGCGGCGGCATGGCGCTGGCCATCGCCTGCGACCTGCGCCTGGCGGCCGACGACGCCCGCTTCTGCATCCCGGCAGCGAAACTGAGCGTGGGCTACAGCCTGGCGGGCACCGCCGCGCTGGTGGCAAGGCTCGGCCCCGCCGTCGCGACCGAGTTGTTGTTCACCGGCCGCACGTTGAGCGCGCACGAGGCGCTGATGAAAGGCGTCGTCCACGCGATCGCACCCGTCGCGGACTTCGACAATGTCGTGAAGGGATACGTGTCCGCACTCGCCGCCAACGCCCCGTTGACGATCAAGGCCGCCAAGAGCGCGATCCGCGCCGTCCTGTCGGGCGACGCCGCAGAACGCGCGAGCGCCGAAGCCGACATCGCCGCCTGTATGACGAGCGGAGACTATCGCGAAGGCCGCAAGGCCTTCCTCGAAAAACGCAAGCCCGCCTTCCACGGCCGTTAGAAGGCCGCTAGAACACGGCGCAGAAAACAGAAAAAAGGAAACGCTTTGCCCATGGACCTGAAGAACCACGTCGCGATCGTCACCGGATCGGCCACAGGCCTCGGCGCCGCGGTCGTCTTGAAGCTCGCCGAACGCGGCGCGCGCGTCGTCGTGAACTATACGAAGAGCCTGAAGGAAGCTGAGGAAACGTTGGCCGAAGCAAAGGCGAAAGGCGTCGACGCGCTGCTCGCGCAAGGTGACGTGGCGAACGATGAGGACTGCCGCCGCATCGCGAAAGCGACCGTCGACAAATGGGGCCGCATCGACATGCTGGTCAACAACGCCGGCACCACGAAATTCGCCGACCACGCCGATCTGAATGCGCTCAACGCCGACGACTTTCTGAACATCTACAAGGTCAACGTCGTAGGCGCGTTCCAGATGATCCGCGCCTGCGAACCGCATCTGAAGGCAAGCGGTTTCGGGCGGGTGGTCAACGTCTCTTCGATCGCGGGCGTCCTCGGCGTCGGTTCGTCCGTCGCCTACGCCGCCTCGAAAGGCGCGCTGAACACGATGACGTTTTCGCTCGCCCGCGCATTGGCGCCCGAGATCCGCGTCAACGCCGTCTGCCCCGGCTTCATCGGCACGCGCTGGTTCTCCGAGCGCTTCGGCCCTGAGACCTACGCCCGCATCGTCGAGCACAACAAGCAATCGACCCCGCTCCACCGGGCTGGAACGCCGGAGGACGTCGCAGAAGCCGTCGCCTTCTTCTGCGGCGAGGGCGCCCGGCACATCACGGGCGAAACCCTGTTGAGCGACGCGGGCCACCACCTCTCGATTGCGGGCGTCACCGTTCGCCGCTGAAACGCTTGCCGCGACCGGCAAGCCCCTGCGTCTATTGCCCGTCCCTGTTGCGCAAACAGCACGAGATTCGACCTCTAAGCCGTTGTCAAAACTGGCTTTGAGGGCGTTTCATTATGGCTGAGAACGGCCCGGCCGCCCCTGCAGAGGATGCGGAACCAAGGGCCGTCGCGAGTGGGCAGTCAGGTGGGAGTACCAAGAATGAGATCGAAATTGCTGGCGGCGAGCTTGATCGCCTCCTTCGGGTTTGCAGGCGCTGCTGCGCCCGCCTTGGCCGACGGTGAGGCCGAAGAGGCCGCAAGCCCCTGGTCGGCGACGCTGACGGTGACGTCGGACTACCGCTTCCGCGGCCAAAGCCAGAATTCGCGCAATTTCACGCCGCAAGGCTCGATCGATTTCGAAAGCGAGACCGGCTTCTTCGCGGGCGTCTGGGCGTCGGAAATCGACTTCAGCGACACGTTCGATTTCGACTCCTTCATCGAGATCGACGTCTACGCCGGCTACAACTTCACGCTCGGTGACGCGACCGAAGGCAGCCTGAAGGTCACGTACTACGCCTATCCGGACAACCCGTTCAGCTATGAGTATTGGGAGGTCCAAGCGGCGCTGAGCCACGATCTGGGCGGCGCATCGCTGTCGGGCGAACTGAACTTCAGCCCCGACTATTTCAACGAAACCGGCGACGCGGTGGCGCTCGCAGGCGGCCTCGAAGTGCCGATTTCGGAGGAATTCCTGGGCGGCAGCCTGTCGGCCAGCGGCCACGTCGGCTACCAGTGGATCGACGACAATGCCCTCTTCGGCACCGACGACTACATGTATTGGGACTTCGGCGTCGCAATGGTGTGGTGGGACAAGGTCACACTCGACCTTCGTTATGTCGGCACCGACCTCGACGAGCTCGAATGCTTCGGCGGCACGGACCTTTGCGAGTCGGGCTTCATGGGCACGCTGAGCCTGACGCTCCCGTAAGAGTCGAAAGAGTCACGCACAATAAGGCCTCGGCACAACCGTGCCGGGGCCTTTTTTCTTTGCGTTTCGTGCCGAAAAATCCGGCACTTTCGTCCGTGCGCTGACGAGCAAGCGCCTTCATCATCGTTCAAGGCTGGTGATTCGCGTTCGAACGGTGCGGTGCGCGTGACATTTCTGAATCACTCCTCGCCGGACCGCCCGGGCGTTAACCCGCCGTCAACCAACGCGGCCGCAATCATGAGCGCGGAACAACCAAGGTCGGGTCCAAATCGTCGGAATGCGTTCAGGCACCGACCAAGCCGGACCGTCATCCGGTGTTCGAGTTTGAAACGTTAAAAGAGGTTCGGCAATGAAGACCACCATGTTGAAGGCGGGCCTGATCGGCGCAGTGTCGCTGCTCGGTATCGCGCCGGCATTTGCAGACGAGGGCACCTGGGGCGGATTCTCCGCGGGCGTCACCGGCACCACGGACTACCGCTTCCGCGGCATCTCCAACTCCGACAACGGCCCGGCGATCCAGCCGTGGGTCCAGTACGATCACAAGTCCGGTCTGTTCGTGAACGTCTGGGGCTCGAACATCGACTTCGACGACGACGCGACCTACGACTCGAACATCGAAGTCGACTTCACGCTGGGCTACAACCACGCCTTCAGCGACAACACCACCGGCACCGCCAAAGTGGTCTACTATTGGTATGCCGACGCGGACGCGCCCGCGGGCTTCCCCGACTACGACTATTGGGACTTCATCGTCGGTCTCGAGCACGACTTCGGCGAGGCTTCGGTTTCGGCTGAGCTCGCCTACTCGCCCGACAACTTCGCTGAGACCGGCGACTCTGTCGCGCTCTTGGGCGGGATCGATATTCCAGTCGCCGAGACGTTCCTGTTCTTCAACAAAGGCCTCGCGATCTCGACCCATGTCGGCCATCAGTGGCTCGACATCGGCGAAGACTATCTCTGGTACGATCTCGGCGCGACTGCGACGTGGAACAATGTTTCCGTCGATCTGCGCTGGGTCGACACCGACATCTCCAACGTCGACTGCGCCGGTCCCTCCGACATCTGCGACGGCACCGTCGTTCTGTCGGTTTCCGCGAGCTGGGGCGGTTAACACCGCACACTTGGCGAATGCATCGAGCCCTCGCGCGCAAGCGCGGGGGCTTTTCGCTTCTCAAGTCTCCGACAGGAACGCAAGCGCCGCCGCCTTGTAGGCCCTGTCGCCCACCGCTGTCATGTGATCGCGGCCGGGCACGATGACCACGCGCGCATGCGGCAAAGCCTCGGCCAGCGCCCCGGGCGGCCCCGTGATCGCATCCTTCTCGCCAAGCACGATCAACGTCGGCACGCGCAGGTCGGCGAACTCCGTCGCGGAAATCGAACGGCGCGGCCGCGTCATGCACAAGGCCAGCGCCTCTAAGTCGTTCTTGCTCTGCTCCGCAAACACGCGAAACGTCCGCGGCACGGTCTCGCGCACGTCGCCGGCGCTCGGCGCACGAAGAGCCGCCGCGATCGCCTCGCTCTCGAGCCGCCCGCGCCCGTAGTAGTTCTCACCCACGCCCGCCACGATCGCCCGGCGCACCCGATGCGGCGCGTCATACAGCAGCCTGAGCGTGATGAACCCGCCCATCGAATAGCCCATGACGTCGGCTTGCGCGCAACCGAGATGATCGAGAAGTCGCGTCACGTCGCCGGCCAATTCGCCTTCGTCATAAGCCTCAAGCCGGTGCGGCTTGTCGCTTTCACCATGGCCACGCACATCGAACGCGATGACCTGACGGCCCGCCTTGACCAGCGTGTCGTACCATCCCGGCGCCCGCCAGTTGACGAACCTGTTCGATGCAAACCCGTGCACGAGAACGATGGGCGGACCTTCGCCCAGGACCTCGTAGGAAAGCTTGATCGGTCCCGGAACAGTGACGAACGGCATTGGACCTCTTGTGATGGAGGCGACGGACGCGCAAGGTTAGACGAGAACCGCGAACGCCGCGAGGGATGCTACGATGATGCTTGAAACCTTGAAACGCGACGTCTGCGCGGCGATCGATGCGCTGCGCGGCGAACTCGTCGCCGCAAGCCACGCGATCCACGCCAATCCCGAACTCGCATTCGAGGAAAAGTTTGCAGCCTCTCTGCTCGCCTCCGCCGTCGAGAACCACGGCTTGCCGGTCGAGCGTGGCGCCTATGGCGTCGAAACCGGCTATGCCGCGGAATTCGGCCCAAGCGGCACGCCGGTGATGAGCCTCCTGTCGGAGTACGACGCGCTCCCCGGCATCGGTCACGCCTGCGGTCACAACGTGATCGCAACCATCGGCCTTGGCGCAGCGCTGGGCCTTTCGAAACTCGGCAACAAGCTGACCGGCCGCGTCCGCTATCTCGGCACGCCCGCCGAAGAACGCGGCGGCGGCAAAGAACTGATGGCCCAAGGCGGCGCATTCGACGGCGTCGACGCGTCGATGATGGTGCATCCCGCCGGCTTCGACATGGTGACCATGCCCTGCCTCGCGATCGCCGAGGTCGAAGCGATCTATCACGGCCGCGCCGCCCATGCCTCCGCGATGCCCTTCCGCGGCCTGAACGCGCTCGACGCCGTCGTCACCGCCTATCAATCGGTCGCCCAACTGCGTCAGCACATCCAACAAACCGAGCGCATTCACGGCATCATTACCGAGGGCGGCATGGCGCCGAACATCGTGCCCGAGCGCGCAGCCGGCCGCTTCTTCGTCCGCGCCCGCGACGGCGTCGAACTCGCGGTGTTGAAGAAGCGCGTGCAGGCATGCCTGGAGGCAGGCGCGCTCGCGACCGGCACGCGCCTCGAAGCGCGGTGGGGCAAGGTGGACTGCCTGGATTTGAAGACGAGCTGGCCGCTCGCCGCCGCGTACGAAGCAAACGCGAAGGCGTTGGGCCGCGAACTGATCGACCCGAGCGCGCTGCCGCCCGGCCTCGCCGGTTCCACCGACATGGGCAACGTCAGCCACCGCGTCCCCTCGATCCATCCGATGATCGCGGTCTCGCCGCCGAACGTCGTGATCCACAATGCGGAGTTCACGGCCTATGCGAAATCGGAAAAGGCCGACAAGGCGATCGTCGACGGCGCGAAGGCGCTCGCCATGACCACGCTCGACTTCTTCGCGAGCGCCGAGTTGCGCGCTGCCGCCAAAACCGAATTCGACAAGAGCAAAGACCTCTCTCGGTCCGCCGTCGGTTCGGCCTTTCACAAAGACGGCGCGCTGCTCGCCGGCTGCGGCTGCTAAGCCGGATAGCCGGCTAGAAAATCCATCACGGCCGCCTTGAACATCGGCTGCGTGAGGCAATCCATGTGTCCGCAGCCCGGTATGCGCTTGGATTTCGCGTTGCCCATCGCAGCGGCCAGCGGTTCAGGCGCACCTGCGAGGTCATCGCCGGTGCCGGCGACAACCAGCATCTCGTTCTTGATTCCCGCCAGCAACTCGCGCGTCCACGGCCGCCCCATCGCGGCGAGCCCGCGTGAGCACGCCGCAAGTGCCGCAAGATCTTGCCCCTGCCCTTCGGCAAACATGCGGAACCGTCGCGCCATGTCGTCGGCAAACCCATCCGGCGAAGGCGCTTCCATCGCCTTAGCGAACGCTTCCGGGTCGCGCTCCTCAGACGGGTTCAACATCGCCTCGCCGACGCCGCACAAAACGCCCAACAGAAAGCGGTCGCCGTGCACCCTCAGCAACTCGAGCACCACGCGCGCGCCGAGCGAAAACCCGATCAGATCTGGTTTCTTGATCTGCAAGTGCTCGACCAGCGCCAGCACGTCGCCAGCCATCGCGTGCAGCGTGTAGTCCGCAGGCTGATGAAATTTTGTGCTGTGCCCGTGCCCGCGCAGGTCGAGCGCCACAACCCGCCGCTGCGCACGCACGAGCATTTGAATCCAACCTGCCTTCGCCCAATTCTCCGCCGTGCTCGCCGCGAATCCGTGGACGAGAATCACGCCGTCGCCCGTACCTTGGTCGCTGTACGCGATCTCGCCGCCTTCAATCGCAAAACTTGCCATGTCGCTGATTCGCACTTTTGAGGTGATGAATTTCACGCGGGAGTTTTGCATGAGCTGCGTGTGCACGTCACCGCCGTCGCGTGCAAATTTCAAAATGCATCGTTGCAAGTGATTTAGCTTCGATGTGGCAAGTTTTTTTCGAATGATCCTGGCGCACAACAAAAAACGACGAAGTCCCCCGCCCCTTCAACCACCACCTTGCGCCCAAATCAGTCAGAGGATCGCGACCCATGATGAAGTCCCCATTGAAGGCGCTCGCCCTCGCCGGCGCCG
>JAEUML010000318.1 GCA_016792785.1 Alphaproteobacteria bacterium | reverse complement strand
GCATCTTTCGTTCGGCTTCGGCATTCATCGCTGCGTCGGAAATCGGCTCGCGGAGTTGCAACTCAAGATCGTTTGGGAAGAGATCATGAAGCGCTGGCGCTTCGTCGAAGTGGTCGGCGCGCCGAAGCGCGTGCGGTCGAGCTTCGTGAAGGGGTACGAGGCGCTGCCGGTGCGGATACACGCCTAGGCCCGGACCGAGCGGTTGAGGCGGCAACTTCTGAACGCCATTACCTCTCGGGTAGTTGCCTGACCGCCGCGCGGCGCGGAATCATGCGCCCGTCACTCGGGAGGGCACCGTGCAGGCATTCCGCATCTATCTCGCGCTCTATTTCGTTTTCTTGTTCGTCTACACCGCAATCGTGATCGCCAATCACGGTTGGAATCTGTTGCCGGTTTTCTTCGGCGACATGGCGGCAATGACTTGGCCGGGGCAATTCAACACGGACTTTTTCGGCTTCTTGACGTTGTCGGCGCTCTGGCTTGCATGGCGCCATCAGTTCTCGCCCCTCGGCCTGTTGCTGGCCGTGGGCGGGCTGTTTGGCGGCATGATGTTCCTGGTCCCCTACCTGTTGATCGCGAGCTTCAGCGCGAACGGCGATATCAACGAACTGCTCTTGGGCAAGGCCAGAGCGGGCAGTTAGGCCGGCCACCATCTCAGCCCAGCATGTCATCCCCGCGGCCGCCGGTGTTGATGCCGAGGGACTTGAGTTTGCGGTGGAGGGCGCTTCGTTCCATGCCGATGAAGGCGGCCGTGCGCGAGATGTTGCCGCCGAAGCGGTTGATCTGGGCGAGCAGGTATTCCTTCTCGAACATCTCGCGCGCGTCGCGCAGGGGGAGCGCGATGATGCGTTCGCTGCCGGCGCCTTGGCTGACGGCCGGCGTCGAATTTCCGACGTCGGTGGGCAGCATGTCGGCGGTGATCACGCCTTCCGGGTCGTCGGCGGCAAGGATCAACAAGCGCTCGACGTTGTTGCGCAGCTGACGGACGTTGCCGGGCCAGCTGTGCGCCTGGAGGGCCGCCATCGCGTCTTCGCCGATCTTGCGCGGCTGCAGGCCGGTTGCGCTCGAAATGCGCTGCATGAAGTGGTCGACCAGCAGAGGGATGTCTTCGCGGCGCTCGGTCAGCGGCGGCACGCGGATGCCGACCACGTTCAGGCGGTGATAGAGGTCTTCGCGCAAGCGGCCGTCGCCGATCTCCGTGCGCGGGTCGGCGGAGCACGATGAAACCACGCGCACGTCGACTTGAACCTTCGGACCGCCGCCCACGCGCTGGAAGTTTTGTTCGACGAGGACGCGCAGAATCTTGCCCTGCGTCTCCAGCGGCATGTCGGCGATCTCGTCGAGAAACAGCGTGCCGCCGTGCGCCTGTTCGAAGAGGCCAACCTTGCGGCCGCCCTCGTTCGCGCCTTCAACACCGAAGAGTTCGATCTCCATGCGCTCGGGCGCGATCGTCGCACAATTGATCGCGATGAAGGGATTGCGTTGGCGGCGCGACTTCGCGTGGATCAGGCGGGCGACGACTTCCTTGCCCGAGCCCGGATTGCCGGAGATGAGCAGGCGGCTGTTCGTCGGCGCGATCTTCTCGATCATCTGCCGCAGCTGACTGATCGCGTGGCTTTGGCCGACGAGGTCGAAGTCGTCCCACAGCCGTTCCTTCAGAGACTCGTTCTCTTTTCGAAGACGTTGCGCCTCCAGGGCGCGTTCGACCGTCAGCAGGATGCGGTCCGCTTTGAAGGGCTTTTCGACGAAGTCGTAAGCGCCCTTCTTGATTGCCGTGACAGCCGTCTCGATGTTGCCGTGGCCGCTGATCACCAGAACCGGCAAATCGGGATGCTCTTTCTTGATTTCGTCCAGCACCTGCAAGCCGTCGAGGCGGCTGCCCTGGAGCCAGATGTCGAGGATGACGAGCGCGGGGCGCCGGTTGCGGATTTCCCGCAGCGCGCTGTCGCTGTCGCCCGCGGTGCGGGTGTTGTAGCCCTCATCCGACAGAATCCCCGAGACGAGTTCGCGAATGTCCGCTTCGTCGTCGACGATCAGGATGTCGAGAGGTTGCAGTGGGCCACTTTTGCTCATGGTCTATTCACCTGCGAGTTTGACGGCGCCTATGCGGCGCGGAAATGTGAGCCGAACCATTGCGCCGCCATCGCGCGGCGCGCCGGTTTCATCGGTCTTGGGGGCGTCCTCGAGCGCGAGCACGCCTTTGTGGTCTTCCATGATCTTCTTCACGATCGCAAGTCCGAGGCCGGTGCCCTTCGCGCGCTTGGTCACGTAGGGTTCGGTCAGGCGGTTGCGGTCTTCGCTGGGCAGGCCGACGCCGTTGTCGATCACCTCGATCGACAGACGTTGTGCGTCTTCAACCAAGCGCAGCTCGATCCGTCCACCTTCCTTAAGTTGTCCGTCCTCGCCTTCGACGCCGAAGCGGCCGCGCACGGCCTCTGACGCGTTCTTGAGCACGTTCGTCAGCGCCTGGCTGACCAGGCGGCCGTCGCATTCGACCATCACCGGCGTATCAGGGGTCAGCAGGGCATAGGTGATCTGCGGGTTTGCGACGCGCTGGAGGAAGGCAGCGTGTTTGATCAGTTCGCCTATATCTTCGTCGCGCATCACGGGCTGGGGCATGCGGGCGAAGGAGGAGAATTCGTCCACCATGCGGCCAATGTCGCCGACCTGGCGGATAATCGTTTGCGTGCACTGCTCGAAGATTTCGGGGTCGGAGGCGATTTCCTTTTTGTATTTGCGGCGCAGGCGTTCGGCCGACAGCTGAATAGGGGTCAGCGGGTTCTTGATTTCGTGCGCGATGCGACGCGCGACGTCGGCCCAAGCCGACGTGCGCTGGGCCGAGATCAAGTCCGTGATGTCGTCGAACGTCACGACGTAACCGCTTTCGTCCTCCGCCGCGCGCTCCCGCGTCACTGTGACGTTGAAGTTGCGGGTCTTGCCGCCGCGGACGATATCGATGTGCGACTGGGCGCGACCATCGGCGCTGGCCATCGCCTGCTGGACGAGGGCGGCCACTTCGGGGATGGCTGTGCCCAGCTCGCGGCCGAGGACATCGTCGCGGTTGACGCTGAGTAGAGTGAGCGCGGAGCGGTTCGCGACGTCCGCCTTGCCCTGACCGTCGAGGCCGATGACGCCGGCCGAGACGCCGGAAAGCACCGCCTCTGTGAAGCGGCGGCGTTGCTCGGCTTGGCGGTGCGACTCGACGAGTTCGTTGCGCTGGCTTTGCAGTTGCGCCGTCATCCTGTTGAACGCTTTGCCCAAGGTCGCAAGCTCGTCGTCATCGGCCGCCAGCATGACGCGGGCAGCGAGGTCGCCCTCCGAGATGCGTTCGGCCGCGCCGATAAGGCGTCCGATCGGGTTTACGATGCGATTGGCGGTGCCGAGGCCGATCCAGATTGCAACAAACAGAATCACGAAGGCGATGAGGCCGTACATCAGCACGAACGTCGCCTGAACGTCGTCGCGGTCCTTTTGCAGCTGTGCGTATTTCGCGGCGACGATTTGGGTCTCCTGAACGTATTCCAGGATCTTCGGATTGACGTCGCGGGCTACGACCAGGAACAGGTCGACGCCCTGCTCCTCGTGGATATCCAACTTCGTGATGGCGCGCAGCTGGCTTTTGTCTTCCGACGTCCGCACAAAACTTGTTTCGCGCGTCGTGCGCTCAATGTCTTCGCGCGTAGGTGAGTCGACCCGCAGGCCGAAGCCGGCGACCGCAACCTCTTCGCCCGACGCCTTGAAGACCTTGATGTCCGCTTTCAACCGGTCGGCGATGGCGTCGACGTATTTCTGAAAGTTGCCCATCGCGAAGTCGAGCGGGGTCAGGCTGTTCAAGTTCGCCGCGGCGAACAGCACTTCCTTCTTCAGCTTGTCGGAGTGTTCGTCGAGGTAGGCGTTGGTGACCACGAGCGAGTTGTCGACGGCGCGACGTACGCCGTCAGAAAACCAAGCCTCCATCGCAAGATTGATCGTGATGCCTGCCGAGACCGCGGTCAGAACCACCGGCACGACGGCGATCAACGAGAAGATCGTCACGAGACGACCGTGTAGCCGAGCGCCTGCGCCGCCCGTTCGGCGCGCCATCCACAATTGCACCAAGCGGCCGATGACAAGAGCGACTAGGGCGACGAGCAGCAGCCCGTCGATCATGATCAGATACCAGCGCACGGCTGGGTCGCTGGGTTCGATCGGCGTCGAGCCTGTCAGGATCAGGTAGGTGACGATCGCGGCGATGAGCGATGCACCCACCAGCGCATAGGACAGCCACGAGGTGCGCGCGACCCAGAACAGGTTGCGCTGCAGCCAATCGGGTGCTGGCTCGGGTGTCACCGAAAAGGTCATGCGTCTGGCCGGACCCTACCCCGTGTGTTTTTTGCAACGCTGAATTGCAGCAACAGAACCGTGTTGTCTGGGCCGCTATGTTCCCAAATCACTACAGGTGTTGCTGATTTTCGTTGCTCTGTTACATCACTTCAACCCGCGCAGCACGGGAATGTCAAGGCTCCGAATCTTCGCCCGGAGGGTGTTCCGGTTAACACCGAGGATTTCGGCGGCCTTGATTTGGTTGCCGCGGGTGGCGCCCAGGCACATGGAAATCAGCGGACGCTCTACGTCCCGCAGGACTCGATCGTAAAGCCCGGGCTGCGGCAGGCGCCCGTTCAGGCCCGCGAAGTGGCGGGTCAGGTATTTCTCAACGACCGTGCTCAGCGTTTGGTCGGCGTCTTCGGACGGCGTATTTGCGGTGGCCAGCGGCTCGCGCAGTTCGTTCTCCACGATCTCGGCGGTGATCGTTGTGTCGGTGTAGAGCGCGACGAGACGGCGGACGAGGTTTTCGAGTTCGCGCACGTTGCCGGGCCAGCGGTGGCGCTTCATCACGTCGAACGCCGCGGCGTCGACCGACTTGCGCGCCATGCCCTGGCGCTCGGCCTGCCCTAAGAAGTGATGCACGAGGTCGGGCACGTCCTCCAACCGCTCGCGCAGCGGCGGCAGGCGCATCGGCACCACGTTCAAGCGGAAGAACAGATCCTCGCGGAATAGGCCTTGGTGGATCAGCTGGCGCAGGTCGCGGTGCGTGGCCGCGACGATGCGGACGTTCGCCTTGATCGGCTGACGTCCGCCGACGGGGGTGTATTCGCCTTCTTGTAGGACGCGGAGCAAGCGCGTTTGAGCTTCGAGCGGCATATCGCCGATTTCGTCGAGGAACAGCGTGCCGCCTTCGGCCTGTTCGAACTTGCCGACGCCGCGTGCGTTCGCGCCGGTGAAGGCGCCACGTTCGTGGCCGAAGAGTTCGCTTTCGATCAACTCGCGCGGGATCGCCGCCATGTTAACGGCGACGAACGGGCCGTTGCGGCGCTTGCCGTATTCGTGCAGCGCGCGGGCGACGAGTTCCTTGCCCGTGCCGCTCTCGCCCGAGATCATCACGGTCAGGTCCGTCTGCATCAGGCGGGCGATGACGCGGTAGATGTCCTGCATCGCGGCCGAGCGGCCGATCAGCGGAAGTTCGTCCTCGCGCGCGGCGTGTGGCGCGCCGTTGCGCTTTTCGCCCTTGGCCTGGAGTGCGCGCTGGACGAGGCCGGTCAGCTCGTTCAGATCGAACGGCTTCGGTAGATATTCGTAGGCGCCGCGTTCGGCCGCGGTGATCGCCGTCATCAGCGTGTTCTGCGCGCTCATCACGATGATCGGCAGGTCAGGGCGCAGCTTCTTCAGGCGCGGGATCAGCTCGAACGCGTTTTCGTCCGGCATGATGACGTCGGTGATGACGAGGTCGCCTTCCCCCGCCGACGCCCAACGCCAGAGTGTGGCGGCATTGCCCGTCGTGCGCACGAGGTAACCGGCGCGGCCGAGCGCCTGGTTCAGGACGGTTCGGATGGCGGCGTCGTCGTCGGCAACGATGATGGTTCCGGCGTTCACTCTCGCGCCCTCGTTTCTTGTTGGCGGTGCATCGGCAGGCGGACTCTGAAAATCGTGCGCTTCGGTTCGGACTCGCATTCGATCGTGCCGCCGTGGTCGGAGACGATCTTGGCCACGATCGCGAGGCCCAGCCCCTGCCCCTTCGGTTTCGACGTGACGAAGGGTTCGAACATCGTCGCCAGGACTTCGGCCGGCACGCCCGCGCCGTTGTCGCGTACGCCGACTTCAAGCGGCAGCGCCAGGCGGTCGCGCGCGCCACCGACGGTCAGATGCACGCCGGGGCGATAGGCTGTGTGCAGAACGATCTCGCCGTCGGGACGGCCGGCGAGCGCGTCGGCGGCGTTCTTGACCAGGTTCAGGAACACTTGAATCAAGCGGTCCTTCTCGCCCATCACGGGCGGGAGCGAGGGGTCGTAGCTTTCGACGAACGTCACGTCGCGCGCGAAGCCGGACTTCGCCAAATGCTTCACGTGATCGAGGACTTCGTGGATGTTCACCGGCTTGCGCTCGAGCGGACGGCGGTCGGTGAAGACTTCCATGCGGTCGACGAGTTTGCGGATGCGGTCCGTCTCTTCGCAAATGAGGCGGGTGAGGACGCGGTCGCCTTCGGTCGCGTTCTGCTCGATCAGCTGCGCCGCGCCGCGGATGCCGGCGAGTGGGTTCTTGATCTCGTGGGCGAGGATCGCGGCCATCGACGTGACTGAGCGCGTGGCGTGGCGCTGCGTCAGTTGGCGGTCCATCTTGTGGGCGATCGTGCGCTCTTGGAACAGGATCAAGACGCCGCCCGGCATGTCGACGATCGGCGAGAGGTGCGCGTCGACTTCGCGCGGGCTTAGGCGCGGGGTCGCGATTTCGATGCCGTATTCGCTAACGGTGACGGCGTGGTCGCGCACTTGCTCCATCAGCGCCAACACGGGACTGCCGAACGGCAGCATCGCCGGCAGCGACTGACGCTTCAGCATCGCCGCGCTCATGTCGAGGAACTGCTCCGCGGGCGGATTGGCGAAGACGATCATGCCCTTCGCGTCGACGCCGACCAACGGATGCGGGACCGCCGCAAGTAAAGCGTCCGACAGGGTTGACGATTGCGGTTGGTGCTTAGGCTGGGCGCGCGTCTTGACGGTCATGCCGCCTCCGACTGCAAGACGCCCGCAAGGCGCATGAGCAGCGGTTCGGGATCGGCTGCGCGCACGAGTGCGTCGCGCAGTTCTTTGCCTGCGTTCGCGCTCTCGGCGTACCAGCCCAGATGCTTGCGTACGACGCGGCGGCCGAGGTCGATGCCATAGTGAGACAGCGCCGCACGATACTGGCGCAGCGCGGTTTGCCACTTCACCGCGTCGGGGGGATCGGCGGGGACCGGCGCGCCGTCGAGCGCGGCTTGCATCTGGGCGATCACCCATGGCCGACCAAACGCGCCGCGGCCGATCATGACGCCGTCGGCACCTGAGACCTGCAGGATGTTCTTTGCGTCTTCAGTACCGCGCACGTCGCCGTTCGCGAGGACGGGGATCGTGACGGCGGCCTTCACGCGGGCGATGAACGACCAATCGGCGGGGCCTTCGTAAAACTGCGCTCGTGTGCGGCCGTGAACGGCAACGGCTTGTACGCCTTCGGATTCCAGTTGGCGGGCGAGTTCAGGGGCGTTGCGGTCCTGCTCATCCCAACCAAGGCGCATCTTCACGGTGACGGGCACGCTGACGGCGGCAATGACGGCGCGGACCAGAGCGCGCGCTAAGTCGGGTTCGCGCATCAGCGCGGAGCCACAAAGGCCGCCGACGACCTTCTTCGCCGGGCAGCCCATGTTGATGTCGATGAGGATGGCGCCTTCCGCTTCAGCGATACGCGCGGCCTCAGCCAAAGCGCCGGGCTCGCGTCCGGCGAGTTGGATGGCGAGCGGTCCGGCCGCTCCGTCGGCCTTCAGGCGCAGAGCCGCGCTTCGGCGGTCGCGCAGGAGCTCGGCGCTTGCCACCATCTCGGAATAGACCAGGGCGGGTCCGAAGCTGCGGACCGCGGCGCGGAACGGCGCATCGGTCACGCCCGCCATGGGGGCGAGGACGACCGGCTTTAGCCCTAGGACGTCGGCGATATTGCCCATATTCTGTGCACTGATATTGGTTGCATAATTTGCGGTCATCGTATGGAGTCGCGCGCGACAGAGCAAGTGTCATTTCGCAGGTGCAGCAATAGGCGCGGCTTGACGTTCAGCGGCGGCGATAGCCCTCTCCGGACCGCATGACTCGAAGCACATCCGAAACGGTCGCCTTGATTGTTGCCGCCGGGCATGGCGTGCGCGCGGGCGAAGGGCTTCCGAAGCAGTATCGCACGCTTGCGGGCGTGCCGGTGCTGCGACGGTCGATCATGGCGTTCGCCGGGCACCCTTCAGTTGATCGTGTGCAGATTGTGATCAGCCCCGAACACAGAGATCTCCACGACCGTGTGACCGACGGGCTGACGTTATCGCCGCCGATCGCGGGCGGGGATACGCGGCAAGAGTCTGTGCGCTTGGGGCTCGAAGGACTTGAAGGCGAAGCGCCAAAGCTTGTCTTGATTCACGATGCGGCGCGGCCGCTGATCACGTCGGAAGCGATCTCAGCGACGGTGGACGCGTTGCGCGAAGCCGACGGTGCGCTGCCGATTCTTCCGGCGGCCGATACGCTGAAGCGGCTGGACGGCACGCGCGTCGAGGCGACGCTGGCGCGCGAGCGCGTCGGCCTGGCGCAGACGCCGCAAGGGTTTCGCTTCGACAAGATCTTGGCCGCGCACCGCGCGGCGCGTGGTACGAGTTTCACCGATGATGCATCGATTGCAGAACATGCCGGGCTTTCGGTGGTCGCGGTTCCCGGCTCGCGGCTCAACTTCAAGCTTACGATGGCCGAGGATTTTCTGATGGCCGAATCGCTGCTAGCGCAAGGGGCAAGCGTGCGCACGGGACACGGCTTCGACGTGCACCGCTTAGGCGCGGGCGATCATGTGTGGCTGTGCGGCGTGCGGATCGCGCATGGACAAGCGCTTATCGGACATTCGGATGCTGATGTCGGCCTGCACGCGCTGACCGATGCACTGTTCGGCGCGGCGGCGCTCGGCGACATCGGCGAACACTTTCCGCCCACGGACGAACGCTGGCGCGGAGCGCCGTCGCATCTGTTCCTCGTCCACGCGGCGAAATTGATCGCGGAGCGGAACGGACGGATCGAACATGTCGACGTGACGCTGATCTGCGAACGGCCGAAGATCGCACCGCACCGCGAGGCGATGGCCGCGCGCATAGCGGAACTCCTCGGGCTCGATCGTTCACGCGTCAGTGTGAAAGCGACCACCACGGAGGGGCTGGGCTTCACCGGGCGCGGCGAAGGGATTGCGGCGCAGGCGACGGCAACGGTGCGCCTGCCGTGATCACACCGATGCGTATCGCGAGCCTGCCGCCGGGGCGCAGTCTGCGCGAGCCGATGACGGCGATCGTGACGGTCGGCGGCGTCGGGCTTCTGCCGCTCGCACCCGGCAGCTGGGGCGCACTGGTCGCGATGCCGGCCGGTTGGCTGCTCGCGATGATGGGCGGGTGGGTTGCGCTGCTGGTTGGCGCGGTCATCGCCTCCGCCGTCGGGTGGGTTGCGGCCGAGCGCTATGTGAAGGCGACGGGACGCGAGGATCCGCCCGAGATCGTCATCGACGAAGTCGCCGCGCAGTGGCTGGCGCTCACCGTCGTGCCGATGACGCTGACGGGGTATGTCGTCGCGTACTTTGTGTTCCGGCTGTTCGATACGCTGAAGCCCTGGCCCGCCAGTTGGGCGGACGGCGAGGTCGAAGGCGGCGCGGGCGTGATGCTCGACGATTTGTTCGCGGGTGGCTATTCGCTGCTCGCGTTGCTCGGCCTGCACTGGGGCGGGGTGATTTGATGTTTCCCGAGCAGATTCTTCGCTTGGCCGACATCGTGCTCGCGGAAGCGCGGGCGAAGGGGCTGAAGATCGCGACGGCGGAGAGTTGTACCGGCGGGCTTGTCGCCGGGGCGTTGACTGCCATTGCGGGGTCGTCGGATGTGTTCGAGCGCGGGTTCGTGACCTACTCGAACGACGCGAAGATGGAGACGCTCGGCGTGGTCGAAGACACGCTGGACAAGTTCGGCGCGGTGAGCGCACCGACCGCCGTCGCGATGGCGGAGGGTGCGATTGCAAATTCACGGGCGCAGGTGTCGGTTTCCGTCACCGGCGTTGCGGGGCCGGGCGGTGGTACGAACAAGAAGCCCGTTGGGCTTGTGCATTTCGCGGCGGCGCGGCGCGGCGGCGCGACTGACTTCGAGCATCGCAACTTCGGTGACATCGGACGCACCGAGATCAGGATGGCGAGCGTCATCGTGGCGCTCGAGTTATTGCGAAGGAAGATTGCGGAAACGCCCGACGCAACAGCGCCGCCTCGGTAGGGTGTCCGTGGGCCGCTCCGGCACCACTGAGAAACGACGCACAATTGAATTCGGAAATCTGCGTGCTTACATCAGTGGTAAGCGCGACGACGGGTGCGGTCGTGCAC
>JAEUML010000310.1 GCA_016792785.1 Alphaproteobacteria bacterium | reverse complement strand
CCAGACTTACACCAACATCGTGACCGGGTCTTCGATGTAGCCTTTGAAGGCTTCAAGCCACGTCGCGCCGAGGGCGCCGTCGATGACGCGGTGGTCGCAGGACATTTGCACCGTCATGACGTTGGCGATCGCGAGCGCGCCCTTCTTGACGACGGCGCGCTGTTCGCCGGCGCCGACGGCCAGGATCGCGGCGTGCGGCGGGTTTATCACGGCGGTGAAGTCCTTGATGCCGAACATGCCGAGATTCGAGATCGCGAAGCTGCCGCCTTCGAATTCGGACGGTTTCAGCTTCTTCGCCTTGGCGCGAACGGCGAGGTCTTTCACTTCGCGCGAGATCGCGGCGAGGCTTTTGGCCTCCGCCTGGAACACGATCGGCGTGATGAGGCCGAAGTCGAGCGCGACCGCGACGCCGACGTCCGCGTGCTTGTGGCGGAGCAGCGCGGTTTCGGTCCACGACGAGTTCACGCCCGGCACGCGGATCAGCGCCAAGGCTGCCGCCTTCACGATGAAGTCGTTGACCGAGAGTTTATAGGCGGCCGCGCCTTCGGACGGCGCCTTGTCGTTCATCTGCTTGCGTACGTCGAGCAGCGTGTCGATCGTGCAGTCGATCTTCAGATAGTAATGCGGGATGTCGCGCTTCGACGACGTCAGACGCTTGGCGATCGTCTTGCGCATCGAATCGTGCGGGATTTCGTCGTAGGTGTCCTTCGCAAAATAGAGGCGCGCGTCAGGGATCGACGACGGTGCGGGGGCCGCCGCCGGCGCGGATGGTGCGACGGGTGCGGGACGCGGCGCGGCCATCGGTGCTTTGGCGACGCCGCCTTTCAGCGCGGCTTCGACATCGGACTTCACGATGCGGCCGTGCGGGCCTGAGCCTTGGATGACGGTGAGCTGCACGCCGCCTTGCGAGGCGATGCGGCGTGCGAGTGGTGAGGCGAAGACGCGCGCGTCTTGAGTGGCGACTGCCGGTGCAATCCCGGGTGCCGCCGCCGGTGTCGCACGCGGTGCCAACGGCGCTGCAACAGGCGCAGGCGCTGGTTGCGCTTCTTTTTTCAAGGGGGCTGTAGGTGCGGCGGCCGGTGCAGCTTTCGACGGCGTGTATTTCTCACCCTCTTCGGCCAACTGCGCGATCACGGCGTTGACCTTCACGCCCTCGGTTCCTTCGGCGACCAGCAGGTCGGCCACGACGCCTTCGTCGACGGCTTCGACTTCCATCGTCGCCTTGTCGGTTTCGATCTCGGCGATCACGTCGCCCGACTTCACCTTGTCGCCGATCTTGACGTGCCACTTGGCGAGCTTGCCCTCTTCCATCGTGGGCGAGAGCGCGGGCATGAGAATTGGTGTGGGCATTCTCAGCTCCGGTACAGCACGGCTTTCGCGGCCGCGATCACTTCGTCGACGTTGGGCAGTGCGAGCTTTTCGAGGTTGGCGGCGTAGGGCATCGGCACGTCTTTGCCGGTGACGCGCGCGGGCGGCGCGTCGAGGTAGTCGAACGCCTGCTCGATCACTTGCGTCGCGATTTCGGAGGCGATGCCGCAGATCGGCCAGCCTTCTTCGACCGTCACGATGCGATTCGTCTTCTTGACCGATGCGACGACGGTCGCGGTGTCGAGTGGGCGCAGCGAGCGCAGGTCGATCACCTCGGCCGAGATGCCCTCTTTCGCCAACGCTTCTGCCGCCTGCAGCACGAGCGCCATCGTCACCGAATACGAGACAAGCGTTACGTCGGTCCCTTCTTGCACCACGCGCGCCTTGCCGATGGGCACGATCAGATCGTCGACCTTCGGCACCTCGAACGAGCGGCCGTAGACGATCTCGTTTTCGAGAAAGATAACAGGGTTCGGATCGCGGATCGCCGCTTTGAGCAGACCCTTCGCGTCGGCCGCGAAATACGGCGCGACGACTTTCAAGCCGGGCACGTGCGCGTACCACGAGGCGTAGTTCTGGCTGTGCTGGGCGGCGACGCGGGCGGCCGCGCCGTTCGGTCCGCGGAAGACGATGGGGCAGCCCATCTGACCGCCCGACATGTAGAGCGTCTTGCCGGCGGAATTGATAATCTGGTCGATCGCCTGCATCGCGAAGTTCCAGGTCATGAACTCGACGATCGGCCTGAGGCCGCCGAACGCTGCGCCGACGCCGAGGCCCGCGAAGCCGTGCTCGGTGATCGGCGTGTCGATCACGCGCTTTGGACCGAACTCGTCGAGCAGGCCCTGGCTGATCTTGTAGGCGCCTTGGTATTGCCCGACTTCCTCGCCCATCAGGAACACGGCCGGGTCGCGGCGCATTTCTTCCGCCATCGCCTCACGCAGCGCTTCGCGCACGGTGATCGTGACCATCGGCGTCCCGGCGGCGACCGTGGGCTCGCGCACCGTTGCGGTTTGCGGTGCGCTCATCTGCGGCGGGGCAGACGTTTTCGCTGCGGGCTTGGGCGCAGGCGCCGTGGTGCCGCCGTTCGACTTCGCCTTCGGTTCGTCCTCGCCCTGCAGGATCGCGATCGGCGCGTTGACTTTCACGCCTTCAGTTCCCTCTTCGACGAGCAAGCTCGAGACCACGCCTTCGTCGACCGCTTCGACTTCCATCGTCGCCTTGTCGGTTTCGATTTCGGCGATGACGTCACCCGACGAGATCTTGTCGCCCACCTTGACGTGCCACTTGGCGAGTTTGCCCTCCTCCATCGTCGGCGAGAGCGCGGGCATCAGAATTTCGGTGGGCATTTGTCGTTCCGCTCAGACGCCGATGCCAAACAAGGCGAGGAAAATCATCACCGTGCCGATCAAGCCGACGAGCCAGATCAGCGGCCGGATCAAGGGCAGCCCTGCGAGATAGACGGCAGCGTGGGCCACGCGCGAATAGAAGAACATTTGCGCGCCCAAGATCGTCATCCAATTCGATACGTCGAGTTGCGCTGCGATCAGCACGAGCGGGGCGAACATGATCAGCCCCTCGCGGTGATTGTCGACACAGCGTTTCGTGCGCGCCTGCCAGACCGAGGGCTCACCCAGATTGTCGCGCGCGTTCGCCATGGTGATTGCGCCCTGCGCCGCCACGCCTGCCGTCGCTTGAATGAGCACTAGCACGAACAGCAGTGCGACGCTGAACGCCAGCATCATAAGTTCGATGGGAATGATCGGTGTAATTGGCATGCGCGTTGGTCCTTGCGTTAGGGCACGCCCATCACTGTGCCGCCGGTGTTGTCGCCTTCGTTCGTTTCGGCGACGGCACCGGCCGCATCGGCGACGACCGTGAATTCGTAATTGCCGGGCGGCCAAACGAGGCCGTCCCAGAACGCGATCTTGTGATTGAAGACGTGGCCGGACGCGAGCCCGGGGCACGTCACTGTGAGTTTGTTCGGAAAGGCCGCGTCCTCGTACGGCGCGACGGCGTCGTCACCCGGATCGACGCAACTGCCGCGGCCGAGGTTTTTGCACTCGACTGTGACTTTGAACGGACCCGAAGCGGCGGTGCCGGTGTTGCGCACGGAGACAGTGCCCTTCGTCATGCGCGAAGGGATCGGCACGAGGTTCGGCGCCTTCGCCGTGATGATCGGCGGGATCGATGGCGTGCCGGGTTTGGCCGGCGGGTCGGCGAGTGCCGGCGCGGCGCCGATGGCGATGAGGATCGCAAGTGTCGCTGCTCTCATGGTCAGTCCTCCTTCGATCCCCCGCATCGTCAATGGATGATGTCGGTCCAAAGCTCCGACGGATCGGGCTCCGGCGACGTCTGGGCGAACTCGGCGGCGTGGTTCACGACGCTGCGTATGTCTTTGTCGATTTCCTTCAGTTCCTCTTCGCTCGCAAACTTCGCGTCGAGCAGAAGTTTGCGTACGTGGTCGATCGGGTCGGAGGTTTCGCGCACGTGGTCGACCTCCTCGCGCGTGCGGTACTTCGCGGGGTCCGACATCGAGTGGCCGCGATAGCGATAGGTCTTCATCTCAAGGATGATCGGACCGTTGCCGTCGCGGCACCACTTGACCGCCTTGTCGCCCGCGGTCTTCACGGCCAGAACGTCCATGCCGTCAACCTGTTCGCCCGGGATGTTGAACGAGGCGCCGCGCTTGTGCAGGTGCGTCTCCGCACTCGAGCGCTGCACCGACGTGCCCATCGCGTATTGATTGTTTTCGATGATGTAGATGACCGGCAGCTTCCAGAGTTCGGCCATGTTGAAACTCTCGTACACCTGGCCCTGGTTCGCCGCCCCGTCCCCGAAATAGGTCAGACACACGCGGTCGTTGCCGCGGTACTTGTTCGAGAACGCGAGACCGGTGCCCAGCGGCACTTGCGCGCCGACGATGCCGTGGCCGCCGAAGAAATTCTTTTCGCGGCTGAACATGTGCATCGAGCCGCCCTTGCCCCTCGAAAGGCCGCCGCTCCTTCCCGTCAGTTCCGCCATCACGCCCGCGGGGTCCATGCCGCAGGCCAGCATATGGCCGTGGTCGCGGTACGCGGTGATGACCTGGTCGCCCTCGCCGATCGCGGCCTGCATGCCGACGACGACGGCTTCCTGGCCGATATAGAGGTGGCAGAACCCGCCGATCAGGCCCATGCCGTAGAGCTGACCCGCCTTTTCCTCGAAGCGGCGGATGAGCAGCATGTCCCGGTAATAACGGACCAGCTCGTCCTTGTTCGATTTCGTCTTCGCTGGAGACGAGGCGCGGCTTGCCGCTTCGGCCTTGGCCATGGGTTCTCTTGAGGTTCGCGCGGAAAAACGAAGGTCCCTTGCCCGTTCGTGTAGCGTCCGCCCGACGGGGGCGCAAGTCGCGCCTTTATGCGTTGTTGCAGTGCAACAGCCGCTAGCGCTTGTCCTTCATGATGACGACTTCATCCGGGCCGCTAAGGCCGAGGCGCGCGCGCGCCTGTTCTTCGAGCAGATCGGGGTCGACGCTTTCGGGCCGCAGCAAACGGACGCGGTGCTCGAGCGCGAGGCGTTCGGCCTTGATGCGGTCGAGCGCGGCTTGTTTCAGTTCGATCTCGTGGTTGAGACGGATCCAGTTGACCAGCCCGTGGTTCCCGTTGATCGCGAAATAGCCGAAGTAGATGACGAGCGCGCCGACGACGAGCGGGAAGCCCAAGCCCCGCGTTGCCCGTTTCAATGTCGCCGGTTCATCCATGGTTGAATCGAATCATAGACGCAGGGTGCGGGGCAAGTGGAATTGAGTTAAGCGGCGTTAACTCGTCTAAGCACTGTCATCCCGGAAGCTAGGCGCGTCCGAACGCGGACGCGTTCAGGTCGCGCGTCTTGCTGTCCGGGACCCAGGGTCAACACACATACACTTCAGCAGCGACCCTGGGTCCCGGACAGTAAGGCTCGCAATAGCGTTGCTTCGCAACGCGCTCGCCTAACTTCCGGGATGACAGTGATTTCTTAGTACACGAACGTCTTTTCGCGGAACCATTTGGACAGCAGCCACTTCTGTCCGCTGACGACCGGCACGCCGGCGTGCAGGGACGACTTGTCGGGCGCGCCGCTCGCGTCGCAATTGTGGAACACAACCGCGTCGCCGATGTTGCCTTTGATTTTCATCCCCGCCGTCAAGAAATGCGTTTCGCCGCCCACGAAGTCCGTGCTGAGCGCGACGAGCAGCGTGCGGATGCGCTGGCCGCTCGGATCGTTCTTCGCCGCTTCCGCCGGAAAGAAGTCGTAGTGCGGGCGGTATTCTTCGCCGGAGCGGTACATCAGCACATTGATCATCTCGCCGTTTTCGGGCGGAAGGCCCGCGGTTCGCGCGAGGCGGAGATTGATCGCGTGGATCACGAGGTCCTGTTGCACCGGCCAGAGCACGGCGACCTGGTTCGTGCGCACACGGCTTAGCAGCGGTTGGCCGCTCGATTGATCGACGATTTCCGCAGGGCGCAGATGGCGTGCGGAGAGACCCATAACGTAGTCGCATTCTTCCGCCGTCAGGAGTTTTGTGAAACGGCGGATGACGGGGCGCTCGCACGCGGTGATCGCGGGCGCATCGACGAGGCCGGGTGGGTTCGCCACACGCGATGCGACGGCGTCCCAATCGATGTCGCCCGAGGGCAGCGGTGGCTCTCCCACGATCGCGCCGCCGAGGTGGGCCGCAAGCGGATGGTTGAACCGCGCGACGCCGGCGCGCCATTGCGCGCAGATCTCTTCGCTGGCCAACGGCTGGCCGGTGCGGAGCTGGCGCCGCAGAATGGCGACGGCCGCCAAACCGTCGCCTTTCAGTCCGGCGCGAAGCAACAGGTCCTGCGCGAGCGGCGAGCCCGGTTCGGCCATTTCGAGCAAGAGGCCGAGTTCGCGCTGCGCTTCCCAATCGCCGGCCTTCGCTGCTTCGATCACGAGCGCAATGGCGCCGCCCCAGTTCGGTGTTGCAAGCGTGCCGACCGCCGTTAGCAGACCCAGAAGGCGGCGTGCCTGCGTGCTGCCGGCGGCGACCGCGCGTTGCAGGCGATCAACGGCGCTCTTCGGATTGCGCGGGCGCTCGAGGCCCTGGAGGTCGGTGATCGCGAGCAACGTCAGGGCGGCGGGATGGCCGCCCTCACCCGCTTTCTCGAGCCATGATGTCGCTTCGGCACGACGCCCGGCGCGGTCGAGCGTGACGGCCATTTGGAGCTGAGCGGCGACGTCGCCCGCGCGGGCCTTCGTTTCCAGCGCTTGCGCGTCGTCGCCCATCAGCGGTCGAGCGTCGCGTAGCGCGCCTGCGCGCCCAACGCTTCCTCGATGCGCAGCAGCTGGTTGTACTTCGCGAGGCGATCGGAGCGCGACGCGGAGCCCGTCTTGATGCGGCCGCAATTCGTGGCCACCGCGAGATCGGCGATCGTCGTATCTTCCGTTTCGCCCGAGCGATGCGACATCACGGCGCGATAGCCCGCTTTGTGCGCGATCTCGACCGCATCGAGCGTTTCACTGAGCGTGCCGATCTGGTTCACCTTGATCAGGATCGCGTTGGCGACACCTTTGGCGATGCCTTCGCGCAAACGGTTCGGGTTCGTCACGAAGAGGTCGTCGCCGACGAGTTGCACGCGCTTGCCGATGAGGTCGGTCAGCGTCTTCCATCCCGCCCAATCGTCTTCGGCCATGCCGTCTTCGATCGAGACGATCGGGTAGCGCTTGCAGAGGTCTTCGTAGAAGCGGGCCATCTGGCCAGAGTCGAGCTTCTTGCCCTCGCCTTCCAGATCGTAGACGCCGTCCTTGTAGAACTCGGTCGACGCCGGATCGAGCGCGAGCTTCACGTGATCGCCCGGCTTGTAGCCGGCCGCTTCGATCGCGCGCATGATGAAGGTGAGCGCTTCATCCGCCGACTTCAAGTTCGGCGCGAAGCCGCCTTCGTCGCCGACATTCGTATTGTGGCCTGCGTCCTTCAGCGCCTTCTTCAGCGCGTGGAACACTTCGGTGCCCATGCGCAGCGCTTCGCGGAACGTCGGCGCGCCGACGGGTAGGATCATGAACTCCTGAAAGTCGATCGGGTTGTCGGCGTGCGCGCCGCCGTTGATGATGTTCATGAACGGCACGGGCAGCACATGCGCCTGCGTGCCGCCGACATAGCGAAACAGCCTTTGGCCGCGCGCGGCCGCCGCCGCGTGCGCGACCGCGAGCGACACGCCCAACGTCGCGTTGGCGCCGAGCCTGCCCTTGTTCGGCGTGCCGTCGAGCGCGATCAGCGTGCGGTCGATGTGCAGCTGTTCCTCGGCTTCCATGCCGGATAACGCTTCGAAGATCTCGCCGTTCACCGCGGCGACCGCTTTCTCCACACCTTTGCCGCCATAGCGCTTGCCACCGTCGCGCTTTTCGACGGCCTCGTGCGCCCCGGTCGAGGCGCCGGACGGGACTGCGGCGCGGCCGGTGTTGCCGTCGTCCAGCTCGACCTCGACCTCCACTGTCGGATTGCCCCGGCTGTCCAGGATCTCGCGTCCGCGAATGTCGATAATGGCGGTCATGCTTGAAGCCCTCGGTTGGCGACTGCGCGCGGGCGCTTCATAGCCAATGAGCGTCGCACGCGAAAGGCCTGCCTTAACCGTCGGTGGCGAGCTTCATGAAGCCCAGATTTGCGACGAAGAGGATGAAGATCACGACCGGCACCACAATGCCGAGCAGGAAACGCAGGAGCTGCCAGGCCGGACCGTTCTTGATTCCGAGTTCGGCGAGCACGGCCTCGCGCGACATGACCCAACCCACGAACAGGCCCAAGAAGATGCCGCCCAGAGGCAGCATGATGTTCGACGTCAGGTAGTCGACGACGTCGAAGAACGTCTTGTTCTCAAATACCGGCACGAAGCCGAGCGGGAACCATTTGCTCCAGTTGTTGAACGACAACACGGTGCCGATGCCGATGACCCAGCACACGAAGGCGCTCGAATAGGCGGCCGCCGGGCGGCTGACGCCGAAGCGCTCTGTCGCCCACGACACGACAAGTTCGAGGAGCGAAATCGCCGAGGCGAGCGCCGAGATTACCAGCAGAAAGAAGAAGGCCGCGCCGACGAAAGCGCCGGCCGGCATCTGCCCGAACGCGATCGGCAAGGTCGTGAACATGAGGCCGGCACCCTCGCCCGGGTTCAGGCCGTACGCGAACACGAGGGGAAAAATCGCAAACGCCGCCAAGAATGAGGCGAACGTATCGGCCGCGATCGTAAGCACCGCGGCTTGGCCCAGCCGAATTTCCCGTGGTGCATAGGCGGCATAGGTGATCATCGCGCCGATGCCTGTGCCGATAGAGAAAAAACCAAGGCCGATGGCGCTGAGCGCGACCTCCGGCGTCAGCTTCGACCAATCGGGCGTGAAAAAGAATTTCGCCGCCGCCTGGACGTCCGCGGTTCCAAACGCATAGCCCACGAGGCCCGCCAGGATCAGGAACATCAACGGCATCAGGAACGTGACCGCGCGTTCGATCCCGTCGTTGATGCCGCGGGCCACGACCACGGCCGTCAGCGCCATGAAGACAGCGTGATGGAAGGCGAGCCCCACCGGATCGGCCAACATGCCGCCGAACTGCGCGCCGATCGCTTCCGGCGATTGACCCGAGAACGCATCGGCGAGCGCGCGCGGGACATAGGCGATCGTCCAGCCGCCGATCACGGAGTAGAAGCTCAGGATCAGAAAGCCCGTCAGCACGCCCCAGGCGCCGACGGCGGACCACGCGCGAGTCGCGCCGCTTTCGCTTGCCACTTTGGCGATGCTGCCGACCGCGCTGCCGCCGCCGCGCCGGCCGATCACGAACTCGCCGATCATGAGCGGCAGGATCAAGACAACGAGACCGGCAAGGTAGGCGAACAGGAACGCGCTGCCTCCGTTGGCGCCGACCATGTAGGGGAACTTCCAGATGCTGCCGAGGCCCACGGCGGACCCGACCGTCGCCATCAAAAACGCGAATCGGCCCGACCAAGCTTGCGTTTGCGGCGACGCGGACATGGTTCCCCCTTCATGTAAGTTCTCCGAGCATTAGCCTATCGGCTGGTGAGTCGCCATGTGCGGCCGCGCAACTTGAGGGGAGGAAGTCATGTCAGCCTGGATCGTGCTCGTCACCGTGGCCGCACTGTTGCTCTATTTCTACATGGGATTGCGCGTCGGCGCGGCTCGCGCCAAGCA
>JAEUML010000279.1 GCA_016792785.1 Alphaproteobacteria bacterium | reverse complement strand
AACATGCGCTCGTCTTCGAGCGCCTTGATCGCCGCAGGCAGAACGCCCGCGACCGGCACGATCGCCCCGTCGAGCGAAAGCTCGCCGACCGCGGTCACGTTCTGAAGCTCGACCGTCGAAAGCACGCCCATGGCAGCGAGCAGTCCCAGCGCGATCGGCAGATCGTAGTGACTGCCCTCCTTCGGCAGATCGGCGGGCGAAAGATTGACCGTGATGCGCTTGAGCGGCAGCGCAAGTCCGACCGCATGCAATGCCGCGCGCACGCGCTCGCGGCTTTCGGCGACCGCTTTGTCGGGCAGCCCCACGATCGCGATCTGCTCGCGCGCGCCACCCTCGGCCATATGCACCTGCACATCCACCGTCCGCGCCTCGATCCCGGCAAAAGCGACGGTAAAGACATGCGCGACGGTCATGCGGGAAACGAATTTCTCTAGGAGCCGACTATCGGTGGACTGTCTAGCACGGTCCTCGGACCATTGCTAAACTGGTTCCACTCTGTCCAAGGGGAATCCCGGCATGAAACGCGTGCTGCGTGCAGTCAATGTGGTCTGCAAAATCGGTCTTGTTGTCCTCTTGATCGCGTTCGTGGTCAGCCTTGTCCAAGGCGGGGCGAACGTGAACTTCGGCGCGATGGCGATCGTTCTCGCGCTGCTCGCCGCCGCGTCTGAGTATCTGGACAAGAGGTGGTAGTCGCTAACCGACGTCGAGCACGATCCCAAACACGGCGCCGCGCACCTCGCTGTCGTCAAGTTCGCGCCGGTTCGGATTGTCTGGCCACGGGTCGCGCACGATCAGGCTCCTGAGGCGAATTGATTCCGCCCCCGCCCCGCCGTACGAGACGACCTCGTAGCGTACGGCGGTCAGCAGCATCGCATGCCCGATGCCGCCGCCCGGCGGAATCGAACCGATGATGATGGGGCGTTCGGCTTTCAGCGTGCTGACGATCTTGAGCGCACCGAGGTCGCGATAGCCTTGCACGCCGCGGCCGCCCGGCGCGTCGCGTGACGTGTTCATGCCGAACCCAGCCCAAGTCAACTCGTGGCCGTCCGCACGGAACCCCCGCCCGCGGTCGTCGACCCAATCGCCGCGCACGGCCGCCAGCATTTGATCGCCGTTGGCCGAGAAACATCCTTCGGAGCCGAAGATCTTGCGCACCAACCGCTCCTGTCGCACGGCGAAACCGTTGAGCGCGAACACGGTCTCGACGCATGCCGCCCAGCACCAGTTGTCGCAACGCTGCCGCGCCGTCTCGCCCGCACCGATCCGAAGGCCCGCCATGCATTCGCGATTGCCGAACGGAGCACTGCATGTGTTCTCTGCGAGGGCTTCGCCCGCGCGCAACATGGCGAGCGACGACAGGGCGGTGACGAGTGCGTTTCGGCGCGACAGCATAGGTATCTCCCGGGCTGCTGGTGGCGCGAGTTTAGCGCGGACGCGCGTCGCGATCCATCGCGCTACTTGGTGACGAGATAGGGCCGGCTCCACAGCCGGTAGATCCGGTGCCACGCATTCTCGACCATGAAGCCGAAGCCCAGATACTCCTTCGCCCAATCGCCGTCGCCGCCAAGCGTACCCGACAGCGAAGCGGTCTCGTACCAATATGTCTTCTCCGCGGCGATGAAGGAGGCGATCGCCTCCCCGAGGGTCGCGGTCGGGGCGCTCTTTGCGGGCGGCTCTTCCGCACCGAAGATCGCAAGCGCGTCGCGCGACATGAACCGCACCTGCCGAAGGAACCGCTGGGCCGGCGGCTCCTCAGCCTCCGCTTCAAACGCGACGAAATCCGAGATCGGACTGTCGAGGGATGCGCCCATCATCTGCAGCGCCGCCGGCAAGCGATCCGCCTGACCATAGGCGTCGAAGTAGAGAACCCCGCCGCCAGCGTCGTTCCGCGGCGCGCCGCGGAATGGATCGAACACGCGCTCATGCCAGCCATAGAAATCGGGGTCGGCCATGCGTCCATATGGCCGTACGATCATCGGTGCGGCGAGCCCGAGGCCGTCAGGGGCGAATTGCGTGAGATCGCCAGGCCTAACCCCCTTCGCCGGCCACGACGCATCGAGCACGAGATAGGCGCGAAGTTCCGCCCAATTCATCGCCGCAGCGCCGCGACCCGCTTCTCGATCGCGTCCCAGACGAGCGCCGCTGTATCCACACCGTCGAAGCGCCGCACCTCCCAGATGCCGGTCGGCGAGGTCACGTTGATCTCGGTCAGCTTATCGCCGATCACGTCGATGCCGGTGAAGATGAGACCGCGCCGCTTCAACTCGGGCCCGATGCGTGCGCAAATTTCCTTGTCGCGCGCGGTCAGCGTGGTCTTTTCAGGCCTGCCCCCCACATGCATGTTCGAGCGTGCCTCGCCTTTCGCGGGGACACGGTTGATCGCACCGACCGCCTCGCCGTCGACGAGCAGAATGCGCTTGTCGCCTTCGCGCACCTTGGGCTCATAGCGCTGCACGACGAGCGGCTCGCGCACGAAGGCGGCGAAGAACTCCATGATCGTGTTCAGATTCTCGTCTTCCGGCCGCACGCGAAATACGCCCGCGCCGCCATTGCCGTAGAGCGGCTTGACCACGATCTCGCCATGCTCGGCGCGAAACGCGCGGATCGCCTCGGCGTCGCTCGTGATCAACGTCGCGGGCATCAGGTCCGGGAACTCGGTCACGAACACCTTCTCGGGCGAGTTCCTGACCCAATAGGGATCGTTGACGACGAGCGTGCGCTTGGGCAGCCGCTCCAGCACATGCGTCGTCGTGATGTAACCCATGTCGAACGGCGGGTCCTGCCTCAGCAGCACGACGTCCATCGTGGCCAAGTCCAAGAGCGCCGCCTCGCCCAGCGTGAAGTGATCGCCCTTCACGTTGCGCACGGCCAGTGTGTGTGCGCGTGCCGAAACCTTGCCGTCGCGCTGCGCCAAATGCTTCGGCAGATAGAACCAGAGCCTGTGTCCGCGCTGCTGCGCCTCGAGCGCAAGCGCGAACGTGGAATCGCCGCCGATGTCGATGCGGTCGATCGGATCCATCTGAATGGCGACGGAAAGCGGCATGAGGTCCTGCATGGAGATGGCGCGAGACGAAGACCTTAGCGGCGCGCCCGCCGCCCCGTCCAGCGCCCAACGCCGTTAAGCGCGAATTAGCCTTTCGCAGCCACGTTCGCCGTCGGGTCTAAACTGTTGCGAGTATCTTTCCGTGCGTCTGGCGCTGTGTACGAGTGTTTGCTTGTCGGCGGCGTTGTGCGGCACGGCGGTTGGTGACGATGCGGCCCCGGCGGATGAACCGGCGCCCGCGCTCACGGTGCAATTCGCCTACATGGGCGACCTCATGGAGGTCGTCGACGGCGGCCTCGATGAAGGTGGCGCCTATCTCGACGATCTCGACGCGCAGATCGGCGTCGACCTCGATCGTGTGTTCGGATGGTCCGGCGCGCGGGCGTTCGTATATGGCCTCTACACCAACGGAAACAGCATCAACGAAAAGAGCGGCGACTTGCAGGGGCCGTCGGGTATCGAAGTTGGCGTTGAAGGCGTGCGCCTCGTCGAAGCCTGGATCGACCAGAGCTTTGCCGAAGGGGCGGGCTCGCTCCGCGTCGGGCTCTACGATGTCAGCGGCGAGTTCGATGCGGGCGAAGTGCGCGCGCTGTTCCTAAATTCCTCCCACGGCAGCGGGCCCGATTTCTCGCAAACCGGCTTGAACGGTCCTTCCATGTGGCCGGTCACCAGCTTCGGCGCGCGGCTGAACTGGACGTTCGAAGGCGGCCCTTACGCCCGCCTTGCCGTCGTCGATGGCGTGCCGGGCGATCTCGACCATCCAAAGCGCACGACGATCGATTTCGACGACGGCGACGGCGCGCTGATCGTGGGCGAGGTTGGCATCGCGGAGGAGGGGCGCCTTTGGTCGCTCGGCGCCTGGGTCTACACCGAAGAATTCGCAGACCTCGTCACCGCCGAAACGCATTCCAACCGCGGCGCCTATGTCGCGCTTGAAGAACGCCTGATGGAGCGGGCCGACGACGGCCCGTGGTTCGACCTCTCGGGGTCGCTGCGCCTTGGCGTGGCCGACAGCGACGTGAACCCGCTTTCGTCGTTCTTCGGTGCGACGCTGGTGGCGACCGGCCTGATCCCGGCGCGGGCCGACGATCAACTGGGCCTGGGACTTGCGCTGGCGAACGCCGGCGATGCGTTCCGCACCGTGATCGCAGACGCCGGGGGAACCCCCGCGCGGCGCGAGATCAATATTGAACTGACCTATTACGCCGACGTGACCGAATGGCTTTCCGTGCAGCCTGATTTGCAATGGATTATCGATCCCGGTGCCGACCGCGCGGTCGACGATGCGTTCGTCGCGGGCCTGCGCTTCCAACTCAAAAGCGATTGGGCGATCGACTGAATTAGCTCGCCAACTGGCGGCAGAGAGTCTTTTGACGCACGATGTGATCGCGGTCCGCATTGCGCCTGCGCTGCACGTGACGCGGGCCGCGCGCCGCTTCGGCGAGACATGCGTTCAAGGCCGCCGCCTTCTCGGCCGCGACGCGCGCACAAGCCGCACTCATGCGGGCGCGGTGATCGGCGATCGCAGGACGAAGCGACGGCTCCAGCCGCCAGGCGCGCGCATAGCCGGCATTCGCCTCGGCTTGGCACGCGGCCGCAAGGGTGCCTTCCTTGGCAAACGCCTCGCCTGAAAGAGCGAGCGCGGCGAGAAACACGGCGGCGATCATGCGCATCGTTAAACTCCGCATCCACAATACCGAAACGGCACGCCGTCACAGGCGCGATCCGTCGTTCGCCAGTTGCCAAGCACACACCGTGCCTGACACGCACGAAACCTGCCGCCGCCGTCAGTTCGCGCCATTTGGGTGCTTAATTTGCGATTAACACCCCGCGGATACGTTCGCGTGAAGGTCCGCCCCTCGATTCCCTGGGGCAAACACGGGAAGTCAAATGCCGCGTCTCAACGTCGCCGGGCGCTCGCTCGCCATTTCCATTGCCTTCGTCGGAAGCATCGCGCTCCTCGCCGCTGCCGGCATGTGGGGCATGTCCGCGCTGAACGGCACCGTGCTGCGCGTAGAAACCGCAGGTCAGGCGCTGAGCAATCAGAACATCTCCGACATGATGCACGACGCGCTGCGCTCGGACGTGTTGCTCGCGCGCGAATACGCGAATCGCGGCGAGGCGTCGGCGCGGGCAAACGAAATCTACGAAGAGATCAAACAGCACGGCGCGGAATTCGTCGGCCGCATCGAGAAGAACAAGGCGCTCGACCTGCCGCCGGCGCTCGCTCGGCGCGTGGCCGAGATCGAGGTGCACGTGCACGCCTATGACGCAGACGCGTTGGCGACGGCCCAGGTCGCGCTGACCGCACCCGACGGATTCGTTGTGCGCTATCAGGCCTTCCAGAAGCGCTTTGAAGACATGGAAGAGCGGATGGCGGCACTCGCCGAGGAAATCGAGAAATACCACGCGGCTGTCAGCGCCGAGGCCGACAGCATCGCCGTCACCGCGAACTACGTGCTGCTGGGCGCGGCGGTTCTGGCGCTGTTCGTGTCGGGACTTTCGTACTGGTTCACGCGGCGCACGATCGTCGCGCCGCTGAAGGCGATCGAGCAGGGCATGGGCGAACTTTCACGCGGCAACCTCATGCTCGACATTCCCCACCTCGACGCGCACGACGAAGTTGGCGCCATGGCGCGCGCGCTCCAAGTCTTCAAGACGAACGCCGTCGAGATGAAGCGCATGGGCGAACAGCAGCGCCAAAGCGAAGAGGCCGCCAAGCGCGATCGCCACGCCGCCATGATGAAGCTGGCCTCCGATTTCGAAAGCCAGGTGGGCGCGATCGTAGCGACGGTCGCCAAATCGGCCGCCGACCTGGAAGGCGCCGCGCGCGGCATGGCGCTGACGGCCGACACGACGACCTCGCAGTCGAGCGCCGTTGCAAACGCAGCCGACGCCGCGACGAACGCGGTCCAGACGGCGGCGAGCGCCGCGGAAGAGCTCGCGGCCTCGGTGCAGGAAATCCGCCGCCAGGTCGCCCGCTCGGTCGAGCTCGCGGCGGCCGCCGTTTCGGATGCGCGCCAGACGGATGCGACTGTCCAGGGCCTATCGCAAGCCTCGCAGAAGATCGGCGACGTCGTGAAGATGATCAGCGACATCGCCGCACAAACAAATCTGTTGGCGCTGAACGCCACGATCGAGGCGGCACGCGCGGGCGAGGCGGGCAAGGGCTTCGCGGTGGTAGCGTCCGAGGTGAAATCGCTCGCCAACCAAACGGCGCGCGCGACGGAGGACATCTCGGCGCAGATCGCCTCGAGCCAAGCCATCACCGAGCAGGCGGTCTCCGCGATTCGTGCGATCGGCACGCGCATCGGCGAGATGAACGACATTGCGTCGGCAATCAGCGGCGCTGTCGAGGAACAAGGCGCCGCGACGAACGAAATCGCCAACAGCATCTCGAGCGCGGCCGGGGGCACGGCAGAGGTCAATCAGGCGATCGGCAACGTCGCGCGTGCGGCGACGGAATCGGCGACGGCAGCTGCCCAGCTTCAGAACGCATCGAGCACACTGTCGCGCGAAGCCGAACGCCTACACTCCGGCGTCGACGGCTTTCTGCGCAACGTGCGCGCCGCCGGTTAGCCGAGGTGGCGTGAGAGGTAGGGCCGCGATTTCCCAGGTCCCGACCCATTCGGGGTAGCCCCGGATGACAGGTTTTGGCGCGACGGCAATCCGCGGTAGGATTCGCGGGCAAGGCCTTCGTCACCAAACGGGAGACCACCCATGCAGCGCATTCTCTACTACCTGATCCAGCCGGGCGTGTTGTCCACGGGACTGATGGGAACGGTGCTCCAGGTGGGTCTGGCCTTTGCGAATCAGTTCAACGTCGCTGGCGCCGCCGAGACGATCGCGAATTACGGTTTGAACGGACAGCTTGCGTCGGGCGGCCTGATCGCGGCCCTGACCGGCATCTATTACTCGATGACCCAACGCAAGACCGGCCGCGCGGTGGCGACAGGCGCGGGCGCAGTCGCGGGCGGCATCTCCGGCACACTCGGCACCGCGATCACGCAGAGCTTAGGGTGGACGGAACTCGCAGAAGGTGCCTCGCCGATCTTGAACTTCCCGGCGATCGTCGCCGCGCTCACCGGTGCGGCGACGACCGGCGATCCCTCGCTGCCGCCGGGGTCTGAGGCGATGTACGATCCGGCTGTGCTGACGCAGGTCTTCGGCTCGACGGCGGCAGGCGGCGGCATCGGCGCGTTGCTCGGGCGTTTCGCCTTTGGTAGCCGCGGCAAGCGCGCCCACGCGTGAGGGGGCCTCGGCCGGTTAATCAATCGTCAAGTCCTGGCTGTCAGCTTCGGGAGTCGTACACTTCTGGGTTGGAACGCCGGTGTTTGTCCCGCGCCTTGCACGCGCTTTCGTCGCGTTTCTGTTGCTGGCAGCGCTCGCGCTTGCGGTAGCTGACGTCTTCTTGCCGGGCAGCGTCTTGAACCCGGGACCGGCCGCGATTGCATTTGTGGCGCTCGCGGGTTTGGCCATCCTTTTCATGGCGCTCCTCGAGTCGCGCCGCCGCATCCACGCGCTCGACCTGCATTCGGGTGAACTGGCGCGGGTCAAAGTCGAGCTCGAGACGACGGTGCGCGCGCTTCAGCAGCGCCACCGCGAGCTTCAATCGAGCGAGCAGCGCTACCGCGGCCTCGTCGAGCAGATGGGCGACGTGATCCTGCGCAAGTTGCCGGACGGCCGGCTCACGTTCGTCAACGATGCGTTTTCCAGAACGTTCGGTCTCTCGCGCGAGCGCGCACTCGGCCGCCTTTTTCGACCCGAATTTCATCCCGACGAGAAGGTGATCGAGCCGCCGACGCTGTCGAGTCACCTCTCGATGGGCCGCTTGCACTACGATCAGCGCTTGCGCACGACGCAAGGCTGGCGCTGGTTCGCCTGGGAAGACTACGTCATCCGCAACGACACCGGTCAGGTGACGGAGATCCAAAGCGTCGCCCGCGACATCACCGAGCAGAAGGAACTCGAGCTAGCCTTGCGAGACGCGCGCGACAAGGCCGAAGACGCGAACCGCGCCAAGTCGATGTTCCTGGCCGTGATGAGCCACGAAATTCGCACGCCCATGAACGGCGTCATCGGCATGGCGGGCCTGCTGCTCGACACGCCGCTCTCCCCGGAACAGCGGTCCTATGCCGGCGCCGTGCGCGAGTCGGGCGAGGCATTGCTCGACATCATCAACGACATCCTCGATTTCTCGAAGATCGAATCGGGCGCGATGGCGATGGAGGAAACCGCCTTCTCGCCGCGCACCTTGATCGAAAGCGTGTCCGAACTGCTCGCCCATCGCTGTTTCGAGAAGTCGATCGACATCGCGACCTATGCCCACGCGCGGCTCTCGGGTCAGATCCTCGCCGACGAAGGCCGCGTGCGGCAGGTATTGCTCAACCTTGCAGGCAACGCCGTGAAGTTCACGGAAAACGGGGGCGTGCGCATCTCGGCCGTCCCCGACGCCGACCCGCGCTTCATCCGTTTCGAAGTCGCCGACACCGGCATAGGCATCTCGGAAGAAGCCCTGCCGAAGATCTTCCAGGAATTCACCCAGGCCGACTCGTCCCTCGCGCGCAAATTCGGCGGCACGGGTCTCGGCCTCGCGATCACGCAGCGCCTTGTCAGTGCGATGGGCGGACAGCTTGGCGCCACCAGCCAACTCGGCAAGGGCAGCCGCTTCTGGTTCACGCTACCCATGAAGCGTGCGCCCGGCGCCGAGGTGCAGGAATCGATCCTGACCGGCGTGCGCGCGCTTGTCCTGACCGCATTCCCGGGCCTGTCCGAGTTCGTCGTGCGCCAACTCTGCGAGGCGGGCGCTGACGCCTTCGCCGCGAAGGGCGCCGCCGCCGCGGAGACGGCACTGGCCAGCGGCTCGTTCAACGTGCTGCTGATCGACCATCGCTCGGGCTCGGCGCCCGCCGCCGAACTCCTCGTGCGCTTGAAGGCAAAGCTTCAGGGCGTCAAGACGATCGTGCTGTTGCCGGCAACCGACCGCGCCGCGCTGCCGTCTCTCAAGTCCGCGGGCTTCGACGGCTATCTGATCAAGCCGGTCCGCCGCGCCTCGCTCATTCAGCGCGTGGCCGCACTCCTCGGCGCGCCCGATGCCGAACCGTCGGACGCCTTCGTGCCCGACGATCAGGCGGCGCCGCCGTCGGTCGAACCGCAGGGTATGCGCATCCTCGTGGCCGAGGACAACCGCATCAACGTGATGCTCGCGACCTCTCTGCTCGGCAAGATGGGCCACCGCGTCGACACGGTCGCCAACGGCCGCGAAGCGATCGAAGCTCTGACGCGCGCGCCCTACGATCTCGTGCTGATGGACGTGCACATGCCCGAGATGGACGGCCTCGAAGCGACGCGCCGCATCCGCCACGCCGAAAGCGTCGGCCGCCGCCGTGGCCGCATGCCGATCGTGGCGCTCACCGCCTCGACGCTCGAAGGCGACCGCCAAGTCTGCATCGACG
>JAEUML010000252.1 GCA_016792785.1 Alphaproteobacteria bacterium | reverse complement strand
GTCGGCGCGCCGCCGGGGATCGACGTCGACGCTTGCTTGATGCGCCCGAGTGCGGCGGCATAGCTCGCCTCGATCTCGCCCGCGCCGTTCAGCGCCTTCATCGTGAACGGATTGATCGACGTCGGATACATGAAATTCTTCGTCACCAGCGTGACGATGTCGTACCAGTGGCTGGCGTTCACGGTGCGCTCCGGCGTGCCTTTCGGAAAGCCTTCGCCCGTAATGCCCTTGAACGGATCGAGTTCGGCGAAGATCAGCCAATCGTCGTCGACCTTGCGGATCTCCCGCGCGACGCGCTGAAAGAATGGCGCCATACCGTCATGCTCGGCGTCAACCGTCTTGCCGCGCGCCACTTGGAAGAAATCCTCGCGTAACACCTCGTGCCCGTTGCCGGTCAAGCGATAGGCGCCCGCCTTCTCGAACGGACACGCGGCACCCGGCCGCCAAATCGGCACGCGCGCGGCGTTCACCTCCTTCTCACCGACGATGCCGACACGCATCTTTGCCGGATCGAACGCGAGCTCCGGAATCGTGCGCGGCAGCCCACGCGCGACGAGCAACCCATCGAGCGCCGACCACGCAGGCCCCGGCCGTACCGGATCGGGATGATCGGCGCTGCGCTCCGTATGGCGGTAGCTGAGCGCCTGCCCCGTCCATCCCGTCCCCGGTTCGTTCAGCGTGTCGAAGCCGAGCACGTGCGGCATGCCCTTCACCCGCTTCGCCACCTCGCGCATCGCGCCGATGTAATGCGATTGCAGATAGTCCTGCGCGGTCCGCCCTTCGATCTTGAACTCCGGCACGAACACGTCGCCGCAGAAGAACAACGTCCACATGATCGCGTTCGCCGGCATGCGGTAATTGTTCGCCCACGTCATCATCGGATAGCGGTCTTCCTGCCGTCCGCCGCGCGCATAGTCGTATTTGTGCTGCATCACATGCGCCGCACCCGAGGCGTGGAATTTCGTGAAGTCGAGCCCGACCGCCTCGAACGTCCACCCCGGCGCACCGTCGCCGCCCGACATGCGCGACCACACGTCCTGGTGAAAGTCGATGAAGACATAGAGCCCATAGTCGCCCGCCCGCCGCGTGATCTCGGCGAAATAATCGAGATAGGCCGTGTCATACTTGCCCGGCCCCGCATGCTCGACCGCCTCCCACGTGGTCAGCAGGCGCAGGCAATTCATCCCCCACGATTTCAGCCGCGCGAAATGTTCATCCGCCTCGGCCAGCGGAAAAGGCCGCCCGACAAAGCTGACGTCACGGTGATCTTTGAAGTCCGAGTGAAAATTCGTGCCGCCGTTCGGATAGGGCACCTTGCAGTCGCCGCCGAGATTGACCCCGCGCAGCAACACCTGCCGCCCGGCCGTATCCACGAACCGATCGCCCTTGATCGTCAGTCGATCCATTGCCCTCTCCGATGTATCGTACGCGCAAACTATTGCGCGCCGTCGGCGCGAACACAAATGGAACCCGCCCATGACCGTCTATGCGACCGCACAAATCACGATCACCGACCGCGCGGCCTACGACCGCTATCAGGCGCGCTTCATGGAGGTCTTCAACCGCTTCACCGGCACGCTGCTCGCCGTCGACGACGCGCCGCAAGCGATCGAAGGAGCGTGGCCGCACACGCGCTTCGTCTTGATCTCGTTCCCCGACGAAGCCGCGTTCCGCGCCTGGTTCGACTCACCCGCCTATCAGGAAATCGTCCGCGACCGCTGGGCAGGCTCCACCGCGGTGCTGCTGCTGGCAAAAGGACTGCGCTGACTCAGCACCCGCCGACGGGCACGAACTGACCCGCGATGCCGAGGATAGAGCAGTTCTTCTCCGAACCCTTGTCGTCCGGGAAGCGCACGCCGTAGATCGAGAAGGCGAGGAAGTTCCGCCGTTCGATCGGCATGGTCGAAATGACGAAACCCGCGATCGCGCCGCCGAACTGCGCCGACCCGTCGTTCGGGTTCTCGCCACGCTTGCGCGCCTCGTCTTCGATCTTCTTGACGACCCAGGTCTGCGCCCACGCGTTGAACTCCGCGCGCGACGGATTGGTGGCGACGAGCAGCGCCCCCACGACAAGAAGCCCGATCAGCCAACGGCTCATCCCATTCACCCCGCGTTCAGCCAGCGAACCCTAAGCATCGGAAGAGATTGCGACCGAAACATGGCGTCACACCCAGCGAAAATGCTCGCCGATCGTCCAGGCCCCGATGACGACGAAGCCGATGCCCGCGATGAGCTTTAGCGGCACCATGGCGAGCGTGCGCTCCGCGAACGTGCCGAGCAAAACGGCAAGCGCGGTGCTCGCCACCAGAGCCGCGGCCGCCGCCAGGAACACGAAAAGGGGCGAAGCCTTGCCGTCGGCCGCGAACAGCAAAGTCGCAAGCTGCGTCTTGTCGCCGAGTTCGGCCAGGAAAACGGTGATGAAAATGCTGGCGAGCGCTGACATGGATTTGTATCCTCGGAAGCGAAGTGGATCGACTGAGACGATCCATACGCTCTCAAGCGCCGCGGCGAAAACGCGGCCGATCGCCCCGCCGGAACGTATCATGTCCCACATGATCGCAGCCTTCGTCGCCGAGCGCCCCGCCGCCGAGGCCGTCGCGCGCGCGATCGGCGGCGCGCCGATCTTCCGCCTGCGCCACGACGCGTTCCTCGTCGTGCCCGTGACCGACGATGCCTTCGACGCGGTCTTCGCTGCCCGGGGCGAGAGCGAGCCGGTCAATCCCGAGTTCTGGCGCCTCACGCACGCACTTGCGGAGATCGCCAACGAATGCTCCGCCCACGGAGCGATTGCCTATGTCGAGACCGACTATTTCGGCGGCGCGGGCGTGCAAGGCGCGGCCGCCTGGCGCGACGGCCGCGTGATCGTTCCGCCCGCGACCGACGAAGCCGGCCCGATCAACGCGGCGCTCGCCGCCGTGGGCCTCATGCCCGCGAACGGTTGCGACGCGTTCGACACGCTGGGCCTTGGCGCCGTTCGCCGCATGGACGCGTTCGACGACATGACACCCGTCACTTAATCCGTACACGGAATTTCTTGGGAGACGACGATGACGAAACTGACCCGCCGCACGATGATGATCGCAACGCCGCTGGCGCTTGCCGCTGCCGCCGCTGCGACCCGCGCCGTCGCGCAAAGCGCGACCTACACCGGCACCTATGTCGACGGCTTCGAAGTTCAGTCGTTCATCGCCGAGGGATCGAAAGAAGCCTGGTGGCTCGAAGGCAGCACGGACGTGATGACCGCGTTGCGCGCCCCGCGCCCGGCCGAGCGCAAATCGTTCAGCGCCTACCGCATCCGCGCGACCGTCGAAGGCACGTTGAGCGAACCCGGCGCCTACGGCCACCTCGGCGCCTACAAGCGCAAGCTGACCGTGACCAGAGTGATCAGCGCCGCGATGGCCGGCTGAACGCCCGCACCATGATCTGATGGCTGCTGGCATCTGGCTCATGGCTTCTGGCTTCTGGGAGCGAGGGGGACCACGACGCCTCCCTCGGCACGACCCTCGGAGGGTCTGAAAATTCCTGAGTGAATTCAGTCACTTCGGAGCTCCGTCAAAACTGATCTCGTCCCTCGCCACGTTCTCGCCGCCGCGCATCGGTGAGAACATTTCAAGAACATAGTTGCGCCACGATGTCCCCGCAATGCCCGCCGGCGATGTATCCACAACTTTCCGATCGCCCTAGAGAATGCTGGCTTCTGGCTACTGGCTTCTGGCTTCTGGCTTATGGGGCCAAGGCCCGCGTTAAGGGCACCCTTAACCTCCCCCTTAAGGGTCGAAGCAAAAACCCTTCCCGGACAAGGCCTAAGCCCAACCCCTTGAAAGCCGGGTCCGCGGCCCTAATTCCCCTCGAACGCACACGGGCCGGGCCCCTCTGGCAGGCGTCATCCGCCTGCGATGTCGGACGTGAGCATCCCAACACACGCTGTCCAACCGCACTCTCAGGAGGGGTCCTTTGGAATTCTTCGAAACATTTTTTGCCGGTGACTTTCTCGGCAAGCCCGTCTGGGCCTGGACCCTGTTCCTTGCGATCGTCGTCACGGTTTTGGCGTTCGATCTCGGCGTCTTCCACCGCAAGGCGCACGTCATCTCGTTCCGCGAGAGCATGATCCAATCGTCCGTGTACGTCGTGATCGCGCTCGCGTTCGGCGCGTTCGTCTGGTCGTCCTACGGCGCGGAAAGCGGGATGAACTGGCTGACCGCCTATCTCGTCGAATATACGCTCGCCCTCGACAACATCTTCGTCATCGCGCTGATCTTCACGTATTTCGCCGTCCCCCGCGAGTTCCAGCACCGCGTGCTGTTCTGGGGCATTCTGGGCGTCATCGTATTGCGCGCGATCATGATCACGCTGGGCGCGGCGATCGTGACCGAGTTCCATTGGGTCCTCTACATCTTCGGCGCGTTCCTGGTGTTGACCGGCTTGAAGATGCTCTGGCTCGTCGATCACAAACCCGACATCGCCAACAATCCGGTGCTCATCTTCCTGAAGAAGCACATCCGCGTCACCGACAAGCTGCACGGCGAGAAGTTCTTCGTGAAGATGCCCGACACGAAGACCGGCCGCGTCGTCGCCCACGCGACGCCGCTCTTCCTCGCGCTCTGCGTGATCGAGTTCGCCGACATCATCTTTGCGGTGGATTCGGTACCGGCGGTGTTCCTGATCACGACCGATCCGTTCATCGTCTATACGTCGAACATCTTCGCGATCATGGGTCTGCGCGCGCTGTTCTTCACGCTGGCCGCGATGATCGACCGCTTCCATTACCTGAAATACGCGCTCGCCCTCGTGCTCGTCTTCATCGGCTCGAAGATCTTCGTCGCCCAATTCACGGGCAAGATCCCCGCCGAACTCTCGCTTGGCGTGAC
>JAEUML010000206.1 GCA_016792785.1 Alphaproteobacteria bacterium | reverse complement strand
GACATGGCAGCGGCGTATCTGGACGAATCTGATCACATAGCGTTCTTGCGCAAAGTCCGTGGGGGGATTTACCCGAGCCCGGTGCGATTTCAAGGCTGTCGATTGCGTTGGCGCAAGTCCGATCTCGACGCTACGATTCTTGGATTGAAGCCGACGATCAGTCTCGATGATGACCTGTGATGCGTAGCAAGAAGCCTCCGTGCTGGCCGAAGTACATGATTGCGAAACCGCTGAAAAGCGGCGTCACCGCGTACTATTGGAATTTGCCGACATGGGCGACGGAACGCGGATGCAAGTTGCACCGGGCCGAGCTCGGCCGCGACTACGGCGCAGCAAAGAAGCGGGCTGACACGTACAACGAGCTCTTCAAAGCGTGGCGTATGGCCGAGAAGGATCCGGGCCCTGCTGACCAGGATAAGGCCGTGCGCGTCGGCACGATCGACTGGGTGATCGCTCAATTTCAGGGATCCGACGAGTACCTTGAGGACATCGACGAGACGACGCGAACGAACTACGACGGAGGCCTGGAACTGATCGCGGAGCACAAGCGCAAGTCAGGCACGCGGTTCGGAGAAACCCCGATCGCTGAAATCCTGCCGCACCACGTGGACAAACTCTTCAAGAAATTGCGAGACGGCGGCAAAGGTGGACGCGTAACGACCGCGACACACGCTATTCGAGCCATGCGGCGCGCTTGGAACGTCGCACACCACTACAACGCGATGATCGTCCCCGAGGCGAATCCGTTCCGGAAGGTGAAGGGCACGGGCTCTACCGGTAGGGAAACCGAGTTCGGAAGCCTGGAGCAATTGGAAACGTTTGTCGCCAAAGCGAACGAACTCGGCCATCCGAGCGTCGCGCTCGCTGCGCTGATCACCTACCATTGGTATCAACGTGAAATCGACATTCTGCGCCGTTTGGTGTGGAGCGACTATGAGCCAGGCGTGCGCGTAAAGGTGCGGCACTACAAGAATCGCAACCGGCGCAAGGGCGAGAAGGAAAATGTCATCTGGCTTGCACTTAGGGATCCGCAGTCGGGGACATCGCTGTTCCCCGAGATAGAAGCGCAAATCGCGATGACACCGGTGCGTGGGCCTCTGATGATCATGCGCGATAAGCCCGACTCGAGGCGCAAGAAGCCACTGCCCCACCAAGCCTACACGGTTGACTATTTCGGGAAGCTCTGCCGGGAAATTCTCGACGCGACCGGTCTACCCAAGACGATCACGTTTGCATCGTTCAGACATGGCGGCTTCACCGAGACCGGAGACGCCGGCGCAACCGACTCGGAGATGCTATCCGGCGGCGGCCACAAGACACGTGGCGTGCTGTCGATCTACACCAAGCGGACGAACCCGCAGGCGATCAACCTCGCCAAGAAGCGTCTCGAGTTGCGCACCGCGCAAAGAACGAAAGGAGGGAATTTGTCAGAATAACGGACGGAAAATTTGTCAGAATGAGATTGCGAGAATTGGGGACAAGTGATTGATTGGTCTGGGCAATGACCCCGTAGCTCAGCAGGATAGAGCGGCAGATTCCTAATCTGTAGGTCGGACGTTCGAATCGTCTCGGGGTCACCATTTTTTTTCGGTCGTCGCCGGGCGGGCGCTTTCGGTGCGCAGCGTGATCGCCACTACACTTGATCGACAACTTCCGATTCGCCGCCTCGATTGTGAGCCCCCATGCGCGTTGGCCTGACCTACGATCTGAGATCCGATTATCTGAATGAAGGCTACTCGCTCGAAGAGACGGCCGAGTTCGACAAGGAAGATACGATCGCGGGGCTTGAGGCCGCGATCGCCGCGCACGGACACAAGGTCGAGCGGATCGGGCATGTGCGGGCGTTGGTCGGGCGGTTGGCGCAGGGGCATCGCTGGGACCTCGTCTTTAACATCGCCGAGGGCATGCGCGGGATCGCGCGCGAGGCGCAGGTGCCGGCGCTTCTCGAAGCCTACGGCATTGCTTGCACATTCGCCGATGCGGGCGTGCTGACGCTCTGTTTGCACAAGGGCTATACGAAGGCGGTTCTGAAGGCTGCCGGTGTTGCGACCGCGCCGTTCGCGGTGGTTGAGCGCGAGGCGGACGTCGCGCGCGTCACCCTGCCCTATCCCTTGTTCGTGAAACCCGTCGCGGAGGGCACCGGCAAGGGCATCACGCCGCGTTCGATCGTGCGCGAGGCGCGCGACTTGAAGCCGACGGTGATGGACTTGCTGACGCGGTTTTCGCAGCCGGTGCTGGTCGAGCCGTATTTGACCGGCCGCGAGTTCACTGTCGGGTTGTTGGGCTCCGGTTCGTCGGCGCGCGCGGTCGCGGCGATGGAGATTCATCTCGGCGAGAAGGCGGAGCCCGGGCTCTATTCGTTGTCGAACAAAGAAAACTACGAGGACCGGGTGACCTACACGATCGCCGACGACGCGATGGGGCGCGAGGCGATGCGCGTCGCGCTCGAGGCATGGGTCGCGCTCGGCTGCCGCGACGCGGGGCGCGCGGATTTGCGCGCGGGCGCGGACGGCAAAGTCTATTTCCTGGAAGTGAACCCGCTCGCCGGCATCAACGCGCAGACGTCGGATTTGCCGATCATGTGGCGGATGTTGGG
>JAEUML010000188.1 GCA_016792785.1 Alphaproteobacteria bacterium | reverse complement strand
GCGGCGATCGAGCGGCGGGACAGTTCCGTGATCATGACGCCGCTTGTTACACCGACCTGCAGTTCATCGGCGAGTGCAGGAGAGAGGTTGGCGAGCGTCGCGCCCTGTAGCGGGTTTGCGCCTTCGATCGTGCTGGTGTCGCGCGGGGTCGACTCGGGCGCCTTGATCAGGCGAACTGAGGTGGTGCGCGCTTGGCCTTTGCGCAGATAGGTTACGTCCACGCTGTTGCCGACGCCTTTCGTGGTGGCGCGGAAGTTGAGGCTTTGCGGATCGTTGACCTCGAAGCCGTCGACCTTCGTGATGATGTCGCCGGTGTCGATGCCCGCTTGTGCCGCGGGGCTGCCCGGCGCGACGGCGGTCACCGCGACGCCGATCGGACGGTCAAGACCCATTGAACGCGCGATCGCGGCGTCGACGACTTGCGTATCGACGCCGAGCCACGGCCGCACGATCGTCTTTGCACCTCCAAGCGCCGTATCAACGACGACCTTGACCATGTTCGCTGGGATCGCAAAGCCGATGCCGATGCTGCCGCCCGAGCGCGAGTAGATCGCGGTATTGATGCCGATCAGCGAGCCGTCGACGGTGACCAGCGCGCCGCCCGAGTTGCCAGGATTGATGGCGGCGTCCGTCTGTATGAAGAACTGGTGGTCTGAGATGCCGGCCTGCGTGCGCGCGAGCGCCGAGATGATGCCGCTCGTCACCGTCTGGCCGACGCCGAACGGATTGCCGATCGCGAGCACGATGTCGCCCACTTCGGCATCGTCGCTATTGTGGAACCGGAGCGCCGGCAGGTTGCGTGCGTTGACCCGCAGAATTGCGAGGTCTGTGCGTTCGTCCGTGAACAGCACCTTCGCTTCGAATTCGCGGCGGTCGGCAAGCGCCACGACCACCTCATCGGCGCCGGCGATCACGTGGTTGTTCGTGACGATCACGCCGTCCGCGCGCACGATCACGCCTGAGCCCAGTGACGATTGCACCCTCTCGCGGCCGCCGCTTGGGACACCGAAGAAGTGGCGGAAGAACGGGTCGTCGGCGAGACGGTTGCGGACCTTGCGCTTGGTGTAGATATTGACGACGGCTGGCGTCGTCTTGCGGACGACCTCGGCGAAGGACAGCTGCAGCTGCTCGCCGGAGGTCGGAACCACGCGGTTCGATTGGGCCTGGGCCACCTGTGCGACGGCAAGAGTTGCGGCCAGAGTGGCAGCGGCCAGCGAAAGCACTGTGTTACGCATCGTCTTCATATATCCTTCAGTTGGCGCTCAGGCCGGCCTTCACCCTCGAGGCCGCCGTTTCAACGCAAGAAATAGGGCGTTGGCAAGGCGGTGAAAGGCCCCGGTGTCCGCGCGGACCCTTACAAAAATGTAGGGTGCTTCGACCGCCAGGCGAGCGAGACACCGTGGTGTTCTCGCAGGCGGGGCACTGTCATGATGGCGGTCAATTTTCCGGAAGCCCGCAATGCCGCGAAAGCTCCCGATCCTGACTGCTTTGCGGGCGACGTATGGGTCGATCCGAGCCCATTCGGACGCGCTGCCGACTCTTGCGCGCGGGACGGCGTTGGTGGCCGCGGTTGCTGCCGCTTTGAGCGTGGTGTCCGTTCAATTGATCTTGAGCGACGAGCACGAAGCTGTCGCGTTCTTGGCGTCGCCACCCGGCGAGCGGGCCGCCGCCTATACGTCGCTGGCGTCGCTCGTCGTGCTGTTGGGGCTGTTCGTGATCATCGTGCGGTGGCATCGCATGATCGTACGCGACATTGCAGCGGTTGAGACTCGGCGCAAAGTTGCCGGCGCCGCCGCGCTCTACTTCGCGCGGGGAATGCTTGTGGCATGGATCGGGTTTGGGATTGCCGTGGTCGCCGGCCTTCTGCCGTTGACGTGGGCGCGCGACCTCGGGATGCCGTCCGATGCGCGCTGGGTGTTCAGCGTCGCTTGGATTGCGGCAGTGATCATCGGGGCGCTTCTGATCGTCGGGCGGCTGAGTTTGATCCTGCCGGCGGGTGCGGTCGGCGACTATCACGTGACGATGTCGCGTGCCTGGGAGCTGTCGCGGGGCAACAGCTGGCGAATCCTCACGGGGAGTATCCTTGCGTCAGGACCGGCCGTGCTCGCGAATTTCGCTCTCAACGGCTTGATGGACGCGCTTCCGACGGCGCATGCAAGCGTGCCAGCGCTGGTCGCGGCGCTTGTTCTATCGCTGCTGCTCTTCGCCGTCACGGCGATCGTTCAGGCGAGTTTCCTGTCCTACGCCTACCGGTTCCTCACCGGCGATCACATCGTCCACACGCCGCTAGCGTTGGAGCGGTAGCCAAGTGCTTTGTATGTCGCATCGACGAGGTTTTGGCCTCGGTCGTTGAGCAAGAGGCCTAAGCCCATTTGGTTCATCGTGTAGCCGAAGGCTAGTTTGCACTCGGGGTCGGCAAAGCCGATCGAGCCGCCGGCGCCGACATGACCAAAGGCGGCGTCGGACAGCAGGCAGCTCGCACTGTCGGTGCCCGGCAAGCGGCGATTGTCCATCGACTTCATGTAGCCGAGCGCAAAGCGCGTCGGGATCATGAGCGTGCCGTCCTCGTGCGTGCACATGGCGACGCGGCCCATGCGGGTGAGCGTGTCGGGACCGACAAAGCGCACGCCGTCAAGCGTGCCGCCGTTCGCGAGGGCTGCGTACATGCGGGCGAGGTTTCGCGCATTGGTGACGCCGTTGCCGGCGCCGAGTTCGCAAGCGCGGCCTTCGCGAGTGTTGGGATTGAAGGCCATGAAGTCGCGCATGAAGAAGTGCGAGGCGGATGACGGGTCGCTTATCGCCTTCTTGAAGAAGCGGGACTCCATCACCTCGGGCGTCGGCATTGCTTGGATCATTGGTGCAACGCGGTGTTCCTGATCTTCCGGCAGGCCGATCCAGAAGTCGAGGCCCAAGGGCTTTGCCACTTCGTCTTGAAAGAACCGTCCCATCCGCTTCTTAGTGGCGCGGTGGACGAGTTCGCCCACGGTCCAGGACATCGTGATCGCGTGATATCCGTTGCGCGTGCCGGGCGACCAGAACGGCGCCTCCTTCGCAACGCGATCGACCATGTGGTCCCAGTCGTAGAACGCGCCCGGTTTCGGGGCTTCGCGCAAGTGCGGGACGCCGACGGAGTGATCGAGCGTCATGGCGACCGTTGCCGCGTCCTTTCCGTTCTGGCCGAACTCAGGCCAGTACTTCACGATCGGCGCATCGAGATCGAGCTGGCCGCGGTCCGCGAGCATATGGGCGCAAAGCGCCATAGCGCCCTTGGTCGAGGAGAAGATGATCGAGATCGTGTCTTTGGTCCAAGGTTCGCCGTTCGGCTCTTTGCGCCCACCCCAAAGATCGACGAGCGGCTTGCCGCCGAGATTCACGTTGCAGCTCGCGCCGACCTCGCCGCGTGTTTCGAAGTTGGTGACGAAAGCGTCGAGGACGCCAGCGAACTTAGGGTCGCAGATGCCTTCGACGAGGCCGGCTTTGGTCTTGATCGATACGGTCGACATGGCGCGCTCACGTGGCAATGGCGGATGGCCGCCAGGGTGTCATGCCGGCGCGCCAGGCCGCAAGCGGGACTCGCTTCAGTCGCCAGTGATCTCCGGAAAGCGGACGACGAAGCGGGCTTGACCCGACTTCGGCGCCTTCACTTTCTCCGTCTTCGTGATGTCCTTGAACGTGCCGGTGACGGTGTACTTTCCCGGCGGCACCTTCGCGAGCAGCCACGGGCTTTGGCAGCGCACCGTGAAGAGCGCTTTGCCTGCTTCGTCCGACAGCGTCACATCGACGTCGCTCAAGTACTCCGCATTGCGGTTGGCAAATTCGAGACGAAGCGCGTAAGCCGGCCAGCGCGGGTCGTTGCGGGCTTCGTCGCCCACCCCCGTGCAGGCGAGTTCGTAGCCGCCGACCTCCGTCGGTTCGTCCCATGGCAAGACCCTAACGTCGTCTGCCCGCGCAGTCGCACACGCAGCAACGGCTGCAATTGAAAGGCAGGTCCAGAAGTGGATCAGGTTCATCGAAGAACTCTCCTCTTTCGAAGAAACGAACGCCCCTGCCCGAGTCTCGAAGTCTATCAGAAATTCACGCGCTGGGTGATCGCACCGTCGACGATGAGATTGGCGCCGGTCGTGAACGAAGAAGCTGGGCTCGCGAGGAACGCCGCGGCGTTGGCGATTTCCTGCGGTGTGCCCATTCGGCCGGTCGGGTTCGCCTTCAGCGACTGATTGTAGCGATCGGGCATGTTCTTCTCGATCATTTCCCAGACGCCGCCCTTGAAGTAGATCGTTCCGGGCGAGACGACGTTGATGCGGACTTTGCGCTTCGCGTATTCGCGCGCGAGACCCTTTGCGTAGTGGATCAGCGCCGCCTTGATCGCACCGTAGGCTTGCGCGTTCTGCGTCTCGGCTGCCGAGACGGAAGAGATGAATACCGCCGAGGCGTCGCCGTTCTCGGACGCGGACTTTTCGAGGTGCGGGCGCGCCGCTTCGAACGCGTTGGCCGCGCCCAGGATATCGATCTTGAGCAGCGACTCCCATGCTTCGGCGTGGGCACCCATCACAAGTGCGCTTGCGTTCGAAACCAGGATATCGAGGCCGCCGAACGTCTTCGCGGAGCTCTCGACCCAGGCTTTGAGCTCGTCGCCCTTTGCAATGTCGACGGCGGCACCTGTCGCGCGGACCCCGCGCTTGGCGAGGGCGGCCACGGCTTCGTCCACTTGTTCGGCATTGCGGGCGCAGATGGCGACGTTGGCGCCCTCGGCGGCGAGCGTCTCGGCGATGGCGCGGCCGATGCCGCGAGTGCCGCCGAGCACGACGGCGCGCTTGCCCTTCAGATGCAGGTCCATGGGGAGGCTCCTTCGATGGAATGGAGCCCCGTCTTTAGCAGCTTCGGCGCGGTCAGTGTATCGCGATTGCAGGCGGTGGGGCGAGGCGCAATGTGGGCGTGCTGAATCCGAAGCCCACGTCGGCAGGCGGCGCCGCGCCGCGCTTGAAACCCGGCATCAGGAAATCGGTGAGACGCAAGGTTTCGAGCGGACCTTCGAACGTGAACGAGTAGGCGATCTTCTGAACGAGTTCGTCGGCGGGTCGTTCCGTGCGTGACAGAAGCAGTTCCCGGCTTTCCGGCGCGCGTTCCGGTAGCACCGGCCAATCGCCGTCGCCGCTGCGCGGAATGCGGACGTAGAAGCCACGGCGCGCATGGAAGCGGCCGAGCTGCGGCGTTGCGAAGTTGCCGAACAGGATGAGGTCGAAACCATCGGCGCGCATTTGCGCGCGGTCCATGCGCGCCCACAGCGCCTTGATCTCATGATACTTGCGTTGCACGTCGATGAGCGATGTTTTGGTCACGAAGTTGATTTCGGCAGCGCGGCGGAAGCCTGCAGGTGGGTCGATCTCGATCGCTGCCTCGACCGCGAACGTGCCGAGTTTCTCCACCTCGATCTTCTCGGTGGGCGGTGCGGCCCATGCCTTTGGGTCTTGCGGCTTCTGCCACGTTTCCTTGCCGGCTTGGCGCAACCAAACTTCGTTGTCGCCACGCAGATAGAGGAAGTCGTCGAAGGCCGCAGTGTCCGGGCGGCGCAGACTGACCGCCGCGCGCTTGTAGTAACCCTTTTCGGCTGCGTTCATCAGAACGGATTCGAACACGCGGTCGGCAGCCTCGATCGCCCGCTTCTTGTCCGCGTAGAGGTGGCCATCAGCGAGCGCGACGTTGATGAAAATCGTCTTCGGGTTTGCAACGCGCGCCTTCGTTTCGCCAGCGCCTATGAGCTCGAACTTGTAGCCGTCGGCCAGGTCGAGCGTCTTCGGTGCGTCGGCGGCGATTGCGGACGGCGGGATTGCGATTGCGATGATCGCCAGCAGTCTTTGAAACGTGCGCACGCGGCCCCCACCCCTTTGCGTTTCGGCAGCGTAGGCCAGGCGTTCCGCGGGTGGCAAGGCGGTGCTTGTTGGTTAGCGGCGCGCGTGGGAGATTTGCCGCTATGCGGATTGTGGCGCTCCTGTTGGTTTTGGCCTTCGCCTGCGCGCCTTCGGCGGTTGCGGGTGAGGCGCGGCTTGAGCGGATGGAAGCGACGCCCAAGGGTTGGCAGGGACCCGTGTTTGCGCCACGCCTCGACTACCCTGCCCTGCCCGGCGACGATGCTTATCCCTGGCAGGCGATCAGCTTTCGCAGGGAGCCGGAGCGGTATCTGCGTGCATTGCTCGACTACGCACTCGAGGGGCAGGACCGCGCGCACTGGCGGCTCGCGGCCAATCCTGTCCGCCGTTGGTACCACGTGCCGTGGTTGGGACCCGGCGCGAACGGGCGCGAGTTTGTCCACGGGTTGACGCGCGGGCGGGATCTGGCGCCGGGCGAGCTCGGGCCGGGTCAGACGGCATGCCGCCAGACGTGGGCCATCGCCTTCTACAATGAACTTGGTGGCGTGATCTTGGGCCGGATCTGGGGACGGGGTGACCGCACGCCAGACCTGAGCGCCTTGCCGTTTGCCGTTGGGACGGTCGCGGTGAAGCTGGTGTTCACCGAGGCCAGCGCCGCGGACGATCCCCGGCTTGCCGGCGCGCCGGAGGTTGAGGCCAACATCCATGTCGATGCTCGTCCCGGGGACAGCACGTGCGCGCCGTCTGTCGGTGCCGGTGGAAGAGCGTCGGCGCGTACGCCGCGCCTCTTACGTCTGTTGCAGTTCGATGTCGCGGTTCGCGAAGAGCGCGCGAGCTACAAGACCGGTTGGGTCTACGGGAGCTTTGTCTACGACGGCCGTCTGCCAGGGGCCGATCCATGGGCGAAGCTGAAGCCGGTCGGGTTGATGTGGGGAAACGATCCGCAGCTCAGCGATGAGGCGGCCGCTCGCGGCGCTGCGCCGAAGCAGAGCATCGTATTTGAAGGACCGTTTGGACGTGGCGGGCGTATGAACGGGATCGCGGACGAGCGGTCGTCAGCTTGCTCGTCGTGCCACATGGCGGCGCAGTGGCCGACGGCGGCGGCGATGACGCCGCCTGCCGCGTGGCCGGTGGCTCGTTGCTGGTTCCGCAATCTGGATGCGCGCTACACGTTCGGGTTTCCGCCGGGTGTCGGACGCGGATGCTCGGACCCGGCGGCGCTCAAGAAAATCTCGCCGTTGGATTTTTCGCTTCAGCTTGCGATTGCGCTACGGAATTGGAGCGACGAGACCGTCAAAGACAAAGCCGTACGTGCGCCTTTCGGGACGATGCGGCGCAAGGGCGACCAGCTGTTCGTGAACGGCATCGAGAGCGTGCGCTTGAAGAGGTAGCTACTTCGTCTTGGGCTTGCGGGGAGACACCAACGGTAGATCGCGTGGAGACGCCTTGCGCTTCGCGCCGGGCTTTTTTGCGCGCCCTGCGATCGCGATCTCGTAGGCGCGGCGCGCCCACTTGGCCAGTTCGTCCGTGTCGTCCAGCAGGTGCGGCGGGATCTCCCAGTAGCTCATGGCGAGGATCTCGCCGTGCTTGTTCTCAAACTTGAACGGACCGCAGCCTTCGGCCTCGAACGCTTTTCGTGTCTCGTCGTTCGCTTTGAGGTAGATGCGTTCGTCGGCGATCAGGCCGAACATCTGGTCCTTGTGGAAGATCCCGGCGCCACCGAACATGAGCTTGATCTTGATCTCCCCGAACGGGGCGAAGAGGTCGGCAACGTGATCGCGAAATGCGACGCTGACAGGCATGTTGCAAACTAGCGCGCGACTTCTCGGCGCGCCAGCGTCAGGCCGCGAGCTTTCTGATGTCGGCGATGAAGGCGTTGATCGCCGCGTCGAGTTGTGCCGCCCGATCGCTCAGGACGCCGACCGATAGCTTTACGTTTTCCGATGCACGTTCCGTTTCGGCGGAGGCGCGCGAGACTTCGGTCGCAGCACCTGTGACCGAGGTCGTGTTGCCGGCGGCGTGTTGAGCCGATCGCGCGATTTCCGCGGTCGCCGCCGTTTGTTCTTCCGAAGCTGCAGCGATGACGGTTGAAATGTCCCTGATCTCGGAGATGGTGGTGGAAATCGCGCCAACGGCTTGGATCGTGTTTGCGATGTCGTGTTGGGTGGCGCTG
>JAEUML010000085.1 GCA_016792785.1 Alphaproteobacteria bacterium | reverse complement strand
TTTTTTGTCGTGAGCGCAGCCGGGGTCGCGCGGGCGATTGATCCGCCCGCAATGCCGCAACCTTTGGCCGAATGCGCGGCGCCCTGCGGGATGCGTCAGAGCGGCTCTGGCGGGCCTGCTTGACGTGGGGGGCTATCCCTGACAGAAAGCCGCGCTTTTCCGGACCCGCGATTGGCGCGGCTCTCTTTTTCGATTGGCCCGAAAGCAAATGTCCTCCCGCAAGAACTACCTGTTCACCAGCGAATCGGTTTCCGAAGGCCACCCCGACAAGGTGTGCGACCGCATCTCCGATTCGATCGTGGATCTGATGCTCAAGCACATGCCGGAAGCGCGCATTGCGCTCGAGACGCTTGCGACCACGAACCGCGTGGTGCTGGCTGGCGAGGTGCGCGGGCCGGAGGCCGTTGGGCACGATCAGATGATCGAAGCCGCGCGCATGTCGATCAAGGACATCGGGTACGAGCAGGAAGGCTTCGACTGGCGCAAGGCGCGCATCGAGTGTCTCGTCCACGCGCAGTCGGCCGACATCGCCGTTGGCGTCGATGCGGCCGGCAACAAAGACGAGGGTGCAGGCGATCAGGGCATCATGTTCGGCTATGCCTGCCGCGAGACGGACGAGCTCATGCCGGCGCCGATCCAACTTTCGCACAAGATCCTGAAGGCGATGGCGGACGCCAGGCACTCGGGAAAGTCCAAAGAGCTGCTGCCTGACGCGAAGAGCCAGGTCACGCTGCAGTACGAAAACGGAAAGCCGGTGCGCGCGACCAAGATCGTCGTTTCGACGCAGCACATCGACGGCATCGATCAGCGCGACATCCGCGCGATCGTACGGCCCTACATCGAAGCCTCTATCCCGGCCGGCTGGATGTGTCCGGAAGACGGCTTGTTCGTGAATCCGACTGGACGCTTCGTCATCGGCGGACCGGATGGTGACACCGGCCTCACCGGACGCAAGATCATTGTCGACACATACGGTGGCGCGGCGCCGCACGGCGGTGGCGCGTTCTCTGGGAAAGACCCGACGAAGGTCGACCGGTCGGCTGCCTACATGGCGCGCTATCTTGCGAAGAACGTGGTTGCAGCCGGCCTCTCCGAGCGCTGCACGATCCAGATTTCCTACGCGATCGGTGTCGCCGATCCGATGTCGTTCTACGTCGATCTGCACGGCACCGGGCGCATCGACGAGGCAAAGCTCGAGAAGGCGCTGCCCGAGATGGTGAGCCTGAAGCCGCGCGGTATTCGCGAGCATCTGAAGCTCAACCGCCCGATCTATGCGCGGACGTCCGCGTACGGACATTTCGGCCGGGCGCCGGAGAAGGACGGCGGCTTCTCATGGGAAGCGACCGACCTCGTCGGCCAGCTCAAGAGCCTCGCCTGACAGAAGGCCGCCGGCGGAGCGAACTCTACGGCCGCCGAATGGGGCGGCCGCTCAGCGAGCATCAAGCCGCGCTGATCGAGACTCTGCTGCCGCGGATCGCGCTACCGGAGGGGCCGCTCGATCCTCGACGGTTGTTTCCCGGTGCACGAGAATTCGCATTCGAGGTCGGGTTTGGCGGCGGCGAGCACGTTGCGGGCCAAGCGCGCGCACATCCCGATTGGGGCTTCATCGCGTGTGAGCCGTTCGTGAACGGCGTCGGTAAGCTCCTTGCCGAAATCGAGATTGCAGGGCTCTCCAACATTCGTGTGCACATGGGCGATGCGCGCAATGTTCTCGGGCGGCTGCCGGATCGCGTGCTGTCGGCGGTCTACGTGCTCTTTCCCGATCCGTGGCCGAAGTTGCGTCACCACAAGCGGCGCTTCGTTCAGCGCGAGACGCTGGACCAGATTTCGAGAGTCCTCAAAGCTGGCGGCGAGTTTCGGCTTGCGACAGACCACGCCGGCTATGCGGCGTGGGCGTTGCAGCACTTGATGGCGGACTTTCGCTTTCGTTGGACGGCATCGAGCGCTGCCGATTGGCGCGAGCGGCCGGCGGATTGGCCGCCAACGCGGTACGAGCAAAAGGCGCTGAAAGCGGGGCGGGCTTGCACGTATCTGCGCTTTTCGCGGGTTTAAGCTCTTGGCGGGGCGAGCCGGGCGGGCTATATAGCCCACGTCTCCTGAACAAGATGGTCTGCTTGTTCGCTGGCTGAGGTAACTCGGCCGGGCGGGAAAACTCATTCGGACGAGCCATTTGACGTCGCGTATCGCCGAGCTTGAGCGCCTGATCGAACCCATTGCGGAAGCGTTGGGCTACGCGCTCGTGCGCGTGCGGCTTTCGGGTGCGATGCGGCCGGTGCTGCAAATCATGGCCGAGCGCGCCGACGGCATGATGGACGTCGACGATTGCGCGAAGCTCAGCCATGCGATCTCAGCCGCCTTCGAAGAGGACGATCCGATCGAGAGCGAGTACGTGCTCGAAGTATCGTCGCCGGGAATCGACCGGCCGCTGACACGACGGCGCGACTACGACGCCTATGCGGGGCACGAGGCGAAGCTCGAACTCAAGTATCCGCTTGAAGGGCGCAAACGAATTCGCGGCACTCTCAAAGGGCTCAAGGGCGAGGACATCGTCGTCGAGACGGACCTTGGGCCCGAAAAGGGGCGCGGCGAGCTTTGCGTGCCCTACGTGTCGATCGGCGAGGCGAAGCTCGTTCTCACCGACGACCTCATCGAACACGATTTGAAACGCAGAAAAGCCGCCGAGAAGCGCGCGGCGAAACCGGAGTGATGACTTATGGCCGTCAGTGCAAACAGACTCGAGTTGCTGCAGATCGCCGACGCGGTCGCGCGCGAAAAATCGATCGACAAGCAGGTCGTCGTCGCCGCGATGGAAGAGGCTATCCAGAAGGCGGCCAAGTCCCGCTACGGCCAGGACAACGAGATCAAGGCCGAGATCGATCCAAAGACCGGCGAGACGCGGCTGCATCGCCTTAGGCTCGTCGTCGACAAGATCGAAAACGAGGCGACCGAGATCACGCTCGACGAAGCGCAGATCCGCAACCCTGCGGCACAGACCGGCGACTTGATCGCTGAGCCGCTGCCGCCGATCGACTTCGGGCGTATCGCGGCGCAGGCGGCCAAGCAGGTCATTTTCCAGAAGGTGCGCGACGCAGAGCGCGAGAAGCAGTTCGACGAATACAAAGACCGCGTCGGTGAAATCGTGCACGGCACGGTCAAGCGGGTCGAGTACGGCAACGTCGTCGTCGATCTGGGCCGCGGCGAGGCGTTCGTGCGGCGCGACGAACTGCTGCCGCGCGAGACGTTCCGCACGGGCGACCGCATCCGCGCCTATATCTACGACGTGCGGCGCGAAGCGCGCGGACCACAGATATTCTTGTCGCGCTCGCATCCGCAGTTCATGGCCAAACTGTTCGCGCAAGAGGTGCCGGAAATCTACGACGGCATTATCGAGCTGAAAGCTGTCGCACGCGATCCGGGCAGCCGCGCGAAGATCGCGGTCGTGTCGAAGGACTCGTCGATTGATCCGGTCGGCGCTTGCGTCGGCATGCGCGGCAGCCGCGTTCAGGCCGTCGTGCAGGAACTTCAGGGCGAGAAGATCGACATCATTCCGTGGTCGTACGACGCGGCGAACTTCGTCGTGAACTCGCTTGCGCCCGCCGAAGTCACGAAGGTCGTGCTCGACGAGGAGGCGCACCGTATCGAAGTCGTCGTCGGCGAAGACCAGCTTTCGCTCGCGATCGGACGCCGCGGACAGAATGTGCGGCTCGCCTCGCAGCTGACAGGCTGGCAGATCGACATTATGACAGAGGCCGAGGAATCGGAGCGGCGCCAGGAACAGTTCCGCAAGCGTACGGAGTTGTTCATGAACGCGCTCGACGTCGACGAGACGTTGGCGCAGCTGCTCGCGTCGGAGAACTTTACGACGATCGAAGACTTGGCCTTCATCGCGCCCGAAGAGCTTTCCGAGATACAGGGTATCGGCGAGGAGACGGGCCAGGAGCTGCAGCGCCGGGCGCAGGAATTCCTCGAGCGGCAGAACGCAGCGTTCGACGAGAAGCGGCGCGAGTTGGGCGTCGAGGACGCCGTGCTCGAAATCGAAGGTGTGACACCGGCGATGGCGGTTGCCTTCGGTGAAGGCGGCGTGAAGACCGTTGAGGACGTTGCGGGCTGCGCGACGGACGACCTGCTCGGCTGGAACGAGACGGTGAACGGCGAGCGCAAGCACCAGACGGGCATCCTCGAGAGCTTCTCTCTGTCGGCGGACGAGGCCAACGCGATCATCATGGCTGCGCGCGTGACCGCCGGGTGGATCGAGGCACCGGTGGCGAAGGAAGTAGAGGCGGCAGCTGAAGACGCAGCGGAGGAACCTGCCGAGTGACACGAGGCCGCGGCGGCGCCGCGAAGGAGCAGGACGAGGGTGTCGAGGGTCCGCTTCGGCGCTGCATCGTCACGGGCGAGGTGCAATCGCCCGAGCGCATGGTGCGCTTCGTGGTGGGACCAGACGACATGGTCGTGCCCGATGTTGCGCACAAGCTGCCCGGCCGCGGTTTCTGGGTAACGGCGCTGCGCGAGGTCATCGCCCGCGCAAAGGCTCGTGGGGCGTTCGCCAAAGCGGCGAAGGCCCAGGTTACGGTTCCGGCCGATCTTGAAGACCAGATCGAGCGCTTGTTGGTGCGCCGGTGCATCGACCATTTGGGTTTGGCCAGGCGCGCGGGCCTTGCCGTTATCGGCTTCGCGCAGGTCGAGGAAATGTTCAGGGCGCGGGATGGGCGTATCGCCGCACTTGTGGAAGCCAGCGATTCAGGACCCGCGGACCGCAACAAGCTCGTGGGTTATGCCCGCAGAACCGGCGGGATTCCGGTCATCGGTTGCCTAACGCAAAGCGAAATCGGCTTGGCATTCGGGCGCGAAAATGTGGTACATGCTGGCCTCCTGCCGGGTGCGCTCGCCGCGCGTTTTGTGGCTGAAGCGGAGCGACTCGGCGGCTTCCGCGTTTTGTGTCCGCCTGAGTGGGGCGCGGCTTGACGACCGCGGGCCGGATGTTCGTCCGGCACCAAGGTCGGAATTTTGAGTTTGAGAAGGATCGAAAGGATCGCATGACTGACGGCAAGACACCCGACGGCGAGAAGACGCTACATGCCGCCGGTGCTCCAAAGACCCTGTCCCTGAAAAGGCCGGACAGCGGCGTCGTGCGCCAAGCGTTCAGTCATGGCCGGTCGAAGGCCGTCGTCGTCGAGAAGAAGCGCACGCCGGTTCGTCCGGGCGCCGCGCCGCTGCCTCCGAAGGTCGAGCCCACGAAGGCTCCCGCCGTCGAGCCGGCGAAGGCCGAAGCGGCAGCGCCTGCCGCAAAGCCAAAGGCGCAGCCGGTGCAGCCGAAGTCCGGCGGCATGGTGCTGCGCACGCTGACCGACAAGGAAAAGGAAGCACGCTCGCTCGCGCTCAAAGACGCGCGGATCGCGGAAGAAGAAGAGCGCCGGCGTGCGCAAGAAGAAGCCAAGCGCCGCGCCGAGGAAGACGAACGGCTCGCGCGCGAACGCGAAGCTGCCGCCAAGCGCAAGGCCGAGGAAGACGCGCGCCGCGCGGGCGATGAAGACACGCGCCGCAAGTCCGAAGACGAAGCGCGCCGGCGAATGGATCCGACGGAGGAGCGCGCCGCAGCGCCTGCGTCGGCTCGCCCGGGCGCGCGGCCCGGCGGTGCTGGTCCGCGGCCTGCCGGTGGTGGCATGGGCGCCGGACGTGGTCCTGGCGCCGGTGCCGGTGCGCGCGGTCCCGGTGGACCAGGGCGCGGGCCGTCGCCAGCGGCGCAACCCGCGACGCCCGGTGGCTTCCCGCCGCGCCGCGTCACGGGACCTGAAGAAGACGACCGCGCACGGCGCAAGCCGGGTGCTGCATTCAAGGCGCCGCCGAAGGTGCCGGCCGCGCCCCGCAAGGACGATAGCCGCCGCACGGGCAAGCTCAGCGTCGTGACGGCGCTCGACGATTCGGAACGCGTGCGTTCGATCGCCGCCTACAAACGTCACGTCCAGCGCGCGCAACGCGCGCAGATGGGCAAGGAAGCCGAAGCGCCGGTTAAGGTCTTGCGCGACGTCGTGATCCCCGAGTCGATCACGGTTCAGGATCTCGCAAACCGTATGGCGACGCGCGCCGTCGACATCATCAAAAACCTGATGAAGCAGGGTCAGATGGTGACGATCAACACGTCGCTCGACGCCGACACGGCGCAGCTGATCGCCGAAGAGTTCGGCCACACTGTGAAACGTGTTGCGGAGACCGACGTTCTCGAAGGTCTCTCGGGCGATGTCGACAAGGACGAGAACCTGCAGCCCCGCGCACCGGTCGTGACCGTCATGGGCCACGTCGACCACGGCAAGACGTCCCTGCTCGACGCGTTGCGCTCGACGGACGTGGTGGCGGGCGAGGCCGGCGGCATCACGCAGCATATCGGCGCCTATCAGGTGACGCTGCCGTCGGGCAAGCGGATCACGTTCCTCGACACGCCGGGCCACGCGGCCTTCACCGCGATGCGCGCGCGTGGCGCCAAGGTGACGGATATCGTCGTGCTCGTCGTTGCGGCCGACGACGGCGTCATGCCGCAGACGATCGAGGCCATCAATCACGCGAAGGCGGCCAAGGTGCCGTTGATCGTGGCGATCAACAAGATCGACAAGCCCAGCGCCACGCCCGACCGCGTGCGCACGGAACTGCTCAGCCACGAGATCGTCGTCGAATCCATGGGCGGCGAAACGCAGGCGGTCGAGGTTTCGGCGACCAAGAAGATGAACCTCGACAAGCTCGAGGAAGCGATCCTGCTGCAGGCGGAAGTGTTGGACCTCAAGGCCAATCCGAACCGGCCGGCCACGGGCGCGATCGTCGAAGCGAAGCTCGACAAGGGCCGCGGTCCGGTTGCGACCGTTCTGGTGCAACGGGGAACGCTCAAAGTCGGCGACATCGTCGTCGCGGGCGCCGAGTGGGGCCGTGTGCGCGCGCTCGTCAACGAGCGCGGCGAGCAGGTGCCGTCCGCCGGGCCGTCGGCGCCGGTCGAAATTCTGGGCCTTTCGGCGCCGCCGGATGCGGGCGACGAATTCTCGGTCGTCGAAAACGATGCGCGTGCGCGTGAGGTCGCGGACTTCCGCGCCCGCAAGAAGAAGGAAGCGCGTTCGGCTGCCAGCGGGCGTGCATCGCTCGACCAGGTTCTGGCCGCGCGCGGTCAGGGCGAGGTCAAGATCCTGCCGCTCGTCGTCAAGTCGGACGTGCAGGGCTCGGTCGAGGCCATCTCGTCGGCGTTGCAGCAGCTTTCGACGAACGAGGTCAAAGCGCAGGTTCTGCACGCGGGCGTCGGCGGCGTGACGCAGAGCGACATCATTCTCGCGCGTGCCTCGGGCGCACCGATCATCGCGTTCAACGTGCGTGCGAGCGCCGAGGCGCGCGAGTTGGCAAAGCGCGACGGCGTCGAGATCCGCTATTACTCGATCATCTACAACATCATCGACGACATCAAAGCGGCCT
>JAEUML010000079.1 GCA_016792785.1 Alphaproteobacteria bacterium | reverse complement strand
AAGTCTTAAACGCCGCAGACCCGTCGCCGCGTCCCGAAAACCAAATCTGTGGAGTCCGCCGCGCTCACTAAACAAACAATTCGAACCCGCACCGCACCGAATAGAATCAATCCGAACCGCGCCACCTCGATTCTCTAGGGTCGTCATGGCCGGGCAAGCGAAGCGCGACCCGGCCACCCAACAGGGTTCGTAGAGCCGAGCGGCGGAACCGTTTGTTCGTTGATCCTGGGTGGCCGGCTCATGGCCGGCCATGACGACCTTTTGTGCGTTTGACACAACGGCCCATTCACTCTTGCACCGCAGCCGAACATGCTTTCCGCCGGTTAACCCGCTGGCTCGCCAACCGAAGCAACCCACCTGTTGTCATCCCGGGCGAGGCGAAGCCGAGACCCGGGACCCAGGCGACCGGGCTAGGTCTCTCCGCGCCGCTTCTCGTTCACGCTGACAACGCGGCCGAACATGCTTTCCCGCGGTTAACCCGATCACCGCTAACCGTCGCAATCCACGTTTCGCGATCGAAGCGCGATCAACCAATCGAATGCGCGAAATCGTGCAAACACATCCTCAACGCGTCGCGGCCGGCGCCAGTAGAGACGCCTTCAATTTGAACCGCCGATCATGCTTCCCGCAGCGCACGGAAACGTTCGCGACAACTTGAATGAAATTCACCGCAACATCTCACCAAATGCCGATCTCGTTTGACTAAAACCAAAGCGCGGCCGGCGAGCGCGTGTTGTTGCTAACGCGCGAACAGCGCGAACTCGGTTCAATTTTGCCGATGATTTTGAGCACTCTCGAACGACCCGCGCGCAACACTCGCGGCCGACGTTGGAGAGGGCCCCATGGGTTTCATCTTTCGCACGGTCTTTTGGTTGAGCGTGGCGATGATCATCGTTCCCCCGCAAGCGCGCCTTGGCGGGGGTGACGGCGACGTCGATTGGCGCGACATCGATTTAGGTTACGAGGTGCACGCCGCCGCCTACGCGGCCTGGGGGCTTGCAGTCGATGCCGTGTCGGCTTGCGACGCCAACCCAGAGTTGTGCAAGTCTGCGGCCAACCTCTGGGACACGACGGTCAAAACCGCGACCGGCGTCGGCGCCGAACTCACCGAACGCTGGAAAGACGCGGACGAAAACGCCGAGAAATTGGCGGAAAACACCAAGGCAGCGCCCGCGAAGATTCAAGCGCGCGTTGAGTGACAGGCCCCGACCCACTACCTATTCTCCCGCCGCCTCAAGACCAAACCTACAGTTTCAGCGTCACTAGAAAGTGCGCCGCCCCCGCATCCAACGCGGGCCGCGGTGGTCACTGCGTTTGGAGTACCTCGCCAGATGACGGCCCTAGCCGCGAACATCCACGTGCCGAACACCTCCGTTACCGTCCGCCCCGCCCACCCTGAAGACTGCGAAACGATCCTGCGCATGATCCGCGCGCTCGCGCAGTATCAGGGCATCGGCGACCGCGTGACAGCCAGGCTCGAGAACTTGCGCCGCGACGGCTTCGGTCCGACGCCGCGTTTTGAAGCGTTGATCGCCGAAGCAAACGGCAGGCCCGTCGGCCTTGCGATGGTGCAGCTGACCTATTCGGTATGGGAAGCCGCCGCCTCGCTTCAGATCACCGATCTTTTCGTCGACGAACCCGCGCGCGGCACGGGCGTCGGCTTTCGCCTGGTCATCGAAGTCGCGCGCCTCGCCGCCGAGCGCGGCTGCACGGGTTTGCAGCTGAACATGGTGCACGCGAACCCGTCGCGCACCTCGCTCGACCGCATCGGCTTCGTGCATCAGGACGACCTGTTGCACTACACGCTCGACGCGAAGGGTCTGAAGAAGCTGTTGGAGATGGCGCCGTGAATGCGTTCGACCCGGCCACACACCGGGTCGTGCCCCAGCGCGGCTTTGAGGATCTCCTCGTCGGCGAACGCTTCGTTCTGCCCTCGCGCACGCTGACCGACGCGAATTTCGCCGCGTTCCAGACGGTGTCCTGCGACAACCACCCGATCCACTACGACGAAGAATACTGCCGCGCGCAAGGCCACGACGGCCTGCTCGCGCACGGGCTTCAGGTACTGAGCTTCACCGCCGCAGGCGCCGGCCTCTTCCCGCACGCGATCGGCGAGGCCCTGATCGGCTTCGTCGAAGTGCAGGCGAAGTTCCTGAAGGCCGTTTATGCCGGCGACACGCTTTACCCCGCGCTCACCGTCACCGAATTGAAGCCCCAGCGCACGACCGGCGTCGTCACGATGCACGCGACCGTCCACAATCAGTCCGGCGCCCTGGTCCTCGACGGCCGCCACGTCTATCTTCTGCGCTTGAAAAGCGCCGCAAAATAGCGCCGCAGAAGGATTGAGGGCGCGTCTCCGTGGGTATCGAACAGATCATCGACGACTTTGGCGTCATCGACGATTGGGACGAACGCTATCGCTACATCATCGACCTCGGCCGCAAGATGCCGCCGCTGCCCGACGCGCTGCGCAGCGACGCGGTCAAGGTTCGCGGCTGTGCAAGCCAGGTCTGGCTGATCTCGACGCGCGCGAACGGCACGCTGCATTTCCAAGGCGACAGCGACGCGATGATCGTGCGCGGACTGATCGCGATCCTGCTCGCGCTCTATGACGGCAAAACGCCCACCGAAGTTCTCGCCATCGACGCGAAGCAAGTTCTGGGCACGCTCGGCCTCGACACGCATTTGAGCCAGCAGCGCTCGAACGGCTTGTTCTCGATGGTCGAACGCATCCGCGCCGACGCGCGCGCGGCGCTCGCCGCATGAGCGCGCCCGCGACACTTGCGAGGCTGCAATCGGCGGTGCGCTTGCTTCAGGCGGGGCAAGCCGACGAAGCCGCGCGCCTGCTCACCGCCCTCGTCGATGAGGAACCGCAGAACGCGGATGCGCTGGCGCTCTTAGGCCTCGCCCACGCGCAGCGCGACGACGACGAAGCCGCTCTGCGTCTCATGACGCGCGCGCTCGAGATCAATCCGCGCCACCCCTCGACGCAGTTCAATCAGGCGAAGGTCCTGCGAAAACTCGAACGCTGGGACGAGGCAGAGCAAGCGTTTGCGCGCGTGCTCGAACTCAAGCCCGATCACGCCGAGGCGCGCCGCGCCCGCGCACACGTACTCGTCGAACAGAAGCGCGACGCTGAGGCGCTCGCCGAACTCGACCGCGTCGCGACCGACAACATCGCGAGCCTGACGCTGCGCGCGAAGCTGCGCATGAATTTCGCGCGCCCCGCCGACGCCGTCGCCGACTACGACCGCATCGTGGCGCTCGATCCGATGAGTTGGGAGGCTTGGAACAACCGCGGCATCGCGCTCGATCAGTTGGAACGCTACGACGACGCGCTGAAAAGCTACGACCGCGCGCTCGGCCTGCAGCCGAACGACGACAATGTGCTGCACAATCGCGGCGCGGTGCTGATCTGCCTGAAGCGTTTCGACGAAGCGATGCCGCTGTTTGAGCGCCTCGTGACCACGGACCCGGAGCGCGCCGACAATTGGGCCTGCCGCGGCGCGGCGCTCGCCAGCCTCAACCGCATCGAGGAAGCTCTCACCTCGTTCGAGAAGGGCTTGGAGCTCGATCCCGTCTCGCTGCGAGCGCTCAACGGCAAAGGCATGGCGCTCACCGCCCTCGGCCGCGTCGCCGAAGCGATCGCCGTGTACAAGACCGCGGTCGAACATCACCCGTCAAATCCGATGACGCACGGCAACCTCGCCTTCGCCGAACTCGTCGCAGGCGATTTGACGAACGGCTTTGAAAGCTACGAATGGCGCCGCAAGGACGGCCCGATCGGCAAAGGTCAGCGCCAATATCCGCAAGCCGAATGGCTGGGCGAGGACCTCGCTGGAAAGACGCTTCTGCTCCATCCCGAACAGGGCCTCGGCGACGTCGTGCATTTCGGCCGCTTTGCGCCGATCCTTGAACGCCGCGGCGCGCGCGTGATCCTGGAGACGCCGGCCGCGTTGAAAGCGCTGATGCAAACGCTGCCCGGAAACGCCGTCGTCGTGGCAAGCGGCGAGACACCGCCGTCGTTCGATCGGCACGCGCCGCTGATGTCGGTGGCCCATCGCCTCGGAACGACGCTGGAGACGATCCCCGCCGAGGTTCCTTATCTCTTCGCCGTGGACGCGAAGCGCGCGCGCTGGCGCGCAAAGCTCGCGCCGCTTCAGGGCAAGCGCGTCGGCGTTTGCTGGTCCGGCCATAGCATCCATCGCAATGATCACGCGCGCTCGATCCCGCTCGCGACGTTCGCGCCGCTGCTCGACGTGCCGGGGCTTTCCTACGTGAGCCTTCAGCGCGAAGTGCGCGACACCGATGCGCCGCTGCTGCGCACGAAGACGAACGTCGCCGATTGGATGAGCGAGGTCGCCGACTTCGCCGACACGGCCGCCCTCATTGCCGAACTCGACCTCGTCGTCACCGTCGACACGTCAGTCGCCCACGTCGCGGGCGCACTGGGAAGGCCGGTGTGGATCCTGATCACCTCATCGCCCGACTGGCGCTGGCTCCTGCACCGCGCGGACAGCCCCTGGTACCCCACCGCCCGCCTCTTCCGCCAACCCACAATCGCCGACTGGCCGGCAGTCATCACCGACGTTCGCCGCGCACTGACCGCGTTCGCGAGCGCCTGACTTCCAAAAATTCGTCATGGCCGGCCTTGAGCCGGCCACCCAGGGCCAACGAGCGAGCGGCTCCACCGCGGGCGTTCGAGTCGGAAGTTTGGTCGGTTGGTATCGGACTCATCCCCGCGCTGTCGCACGAGGATCAGAAGGGATCAATCCTTCGGCGTCGTGTCCGCGGGCGGTGTCAGACGCGTTGGGCCGCCGGCGCCGTCGCCGAACGAGTGTTGCGGCGCGCCGGTTTCCGGCAGCACGACGCCCTGATAGGCCGGCGTCAGGTTCGCCGCCGGCGGAGGCGATGCAACCCGCACCACGTCCGGATCGGAGGCGTGCATGCGGCGCGGCTTGAAACGTGGCGCCGCATTCGAATAGCGCGCGACCTCTTCGACCACGGCTTCGGTCACGGCATTGTCAGTCGTGGCCGGCGCATCGAGCGCCACCTGCATTGCGCCGCCGACAAGATCCTGCGGGGCAACCGCTGTCGTCGGCGCGAGCGCCGGCGTCACAGCCTGCTCGGCAACCGCAACGGCAACTTCAGGCGCCGCGGCCTTCGCCTCGCGCAGTTCGCCCGCGCGGCGGCACACGCCTTGATCGCGCAGCACTTCGATCGCCGGACGGTCGCTCGCCTGCGCGACCTCGAGCAATTGCGCGGGCCCGAGATCGTCGACGATCATGCTGTCGGCAACCGTCTGCGCCCGCTCGAACACGTTCTCAGCGTCGCCGTCGCTCTTCGCGCGCAACGAAGCGCCGCCGCGGCCGACGCAAGCCGAACGCATGCGGCAAACGTCCAGCATTGCCGCAGCTTCGCGCAGCTGCTGCGCGGCAGACGCCGCCGTTGTATCGCAACCCGCGCCCGCAGCCTTCGCCGCCGACGCACGGTCGATCAGCGCATCGAGACGCGCCAAATCCATGAATGCCGCGCCGAGCGCATCGGCCGCCTGCCGCCAGTCGATCGCGCGGCCGGGCTGCGAGTCCTTGCCCAGCGTCGCCAAATTAGCCGCCAGCGACTTCAACCGCCACGACGCCTCATAGCGAGGGTCGGCCGCGCGCGCGTCGGAAACCTGAACCGCCTGTTCCATGACGGTCGCGAGCGTCGACGCCGACACAGCGCGCTCGTCGATCATCTCCGCCGTCATTTTCGGCAACTGACTGTTCTTTTTCTTGGTGTCGAGCAGCAGCGGCAGCATGCGCGCCACGTAGCCCGCTTCGTCGTTGATGCGTTTGATCTCGGCTTTCAGCGTCGAGGGTCCGACCGGCAGCGCGTCGAGCGCGATCTGCTCGGCCGTCGGGCTGTCGCGCCCGCCGATGCCGTCGAGCGTCCGCTCGATCGCAGCCACGTCCGAGCGAAGCGCGCCCGTGGCCTGGCAATCGACCGACGGACACGACGCCGACGCGCACGATTCCGCCGCCTTGCGCACAGCCGCTGCAATCACGATCGCCGCATCCGCGCGCGGATCGGCCGATGCGACGCACGTTGAAGCCTTCGTCGTCTCGAGCGGAACGCGGCAGAAATCTTCCGCCGTGCACCGGCTCGCCCATTGCGTAAGCACGGCCGCGGCTTCATCAGCACGCTCGGCCGCGATCTGCGCTTGCTTCAGTTCTTCCTGCCGGCTGGCCGCGAGCGAGGTCTCGTCGCTGACCTGAGGCAGCGCCTTTTTCAACGCCGACGCGTGCGTGCGCGCGGTTTCCGCCCGGCGCGAGAATGTTTCGGCAAGATCGGCGAGGTCGGCGCAGTACTTGCAGCCCGAGGCCTTGGCCTGCACGGCCTTGCGTTGTTCCACTTTCTTGATTTGCTCGACGACCGCCGGTTTCGGCGGGCGGATGAGCTCAAGCCCGGGCGGCGTGAAGTCGACGCTCAAATACGCCGCGCCCCCGCCAAGCCCCAGTGCCACGACGATCACCCCAGCGATCGCGACGACATCACGCATATGAAACCCAATCGGGTACGAAGCCCCGGCCCCCACTGCCCCCCGTTAACTAAGGCTGTGTGGGAACCCCCCATTTGTTGCGGATAAACATCGCAGAAGCGCTTTCCTTTTTCAATTTCTCCTGAAGTGAAATATTGGGGTTGTTATGAATCTGATTCGCCACACCCACTAGATGCGGTGGCTACACGCAAATCGCCTAGCGAAAGAACGGGGTCCAGCTAAGATTGCAGAACTGATTCGAACTGTGGATCAAGCCGAACTGCATCAACGGCGCCCGAGAGCGGCCGGAAACGGTGGTGGACCCGATGCCTTTGCCCTTTCTCCACAAGTTCATGGCGTCCGCCAGGCGAACGAAATTTGAACTTCAACCACAAAGCGAAACGGCCCACCTTTGGCCGTTAAGCCTGATCGGCCCCGACGGCCCGCAGATGCTGGCCTTTGAGATCATGGGCCTCGGCGAAGCGGCGCCACGCAAAGCAGGCATCTTCATCTACGCCCGCAAACGCGGCAGCGAATGGCAGGCGCTCTTTATCGGCGAGAGCGCAAATTTGAGCGCGCGCCTCGCGTTCAATGAAATCGCCGCCGATGCGCTGCTCTCCGGCGCAACCGACATCCACATCCTGAAGACGAACCTCGACGCGGCGGAGCGGCGCGATCTCGCCGATCGCTTGATCCTCACGAACCGCCCGCCGCTGAACGAGGAAGAGCGTCTGCGGCTCGCGACACTGACGCCGAAGGTCGACGCGAAGCCCGCCAAAGGCAAATCTCGCGCGGCTTAAAGCACTATGAAGTTAGAGAGAGATCACTACCGCCCCCTCTGTGGGGCGGTAGCCTTCCAGCTCGCCACGGCGCCTGTCCTACTTCCGCCGCGAGCGCTTGCGTCCAAGTCCGATTTGCTTGGCGAGCTTGGATCGATGCGCCGCATAGTTCGGCGCGACCATCGGATAGTCGTGAGGCAAGCCCCATTTCGCGCGGTATTCCTCCGGCGTCATCTTGTAGGCTGAGCGCAGATGACGCTTGAGCGACTTGAACTTCAGCCCGTCTTCGAGACAGACGATGTAGTCGTCGGTCACCGACTTCTTGATGGCGACCGCGGGCTTCGGCGGTTCGCCGCCGTCATGTCCGCCGGCGCTCAAGGACGTCAGCGTCGAATGCACTGACAGGATCAAGACCGGCAGATCTTGGGGCAGCATTCGGTTGTTCGCCGCATAGGCCGCCACGATGCGCGCCGCGACGTGAACCGGACTCGTGTCGTCGATCATGGAAATCCCCGCAACGTGAATCGATGCTCTGCGCAAATGTAGACCGCGCCGGACGCCGTTCAAGCAACAGAAATCAAATCAATCCAAAAACAACGCCCGATTGCATGACGTGTCGAACAGTAATGATGCGCCGAACGAACTGACTTCCATTGCCGGCGAGAGCGCGTGCGATCGGCGCACGCGATGAACGCACGCTTTCGCGCGGGTTTGCACTGTGTCCCGGCCATCCGCTACCAGTGAGTGCGGGAATGGAAGAGAAAGGGGCCGACGAGCGTGACGCGCGTATTCGCCAAGGTAAGGGGCGCCGCCATCGCGCTCGTCTCGACAGCCGCCGCACTGACACCCGCATCCGCTGCGGCAGGCGCCGCGCATCTCGACGGCGCGAGCCTGGGCCCGCTCTGGGCCGTACCGTTCGTGGGTCTCTTGCTCTCGATCGCGATCATGCCGCTCGCGACGCCGCACTTTTGGCACAAGAACTACGGCAAGGTCTCGCTGGCTTGGGCCGTTGCCTTCCTCGTGCCGTTCACCGCGCTCTACGGCTTCGATCTCGCGCTCTACGAATTCCTGCATGTGATGCTGCTGGACTACGTACCGTTCATCATCTTGTTGTTTGCGCTCTACACGATCTCGGGCGGCGTATTCCTCGAAGGCCACATCAAAGGCACGCCGTGGACGAACACCGGGTTGCTCGCCGGCGGCACGGCGATCGCGAGCATCACCGGCACGACAGGCGCCTCCGTCCTTCTGATCCGCCCCATGCTGCGCGCGAATGAAGGCCGCAGCTACAACGTCCACGTCTTCGTCTTTTTCATCTTCCTGGTGTCGAACATCGGCGGCTCGCTGACGCCCTTGGGCGACCCGCCGCTCTACCTCGGCTTCCTGAAAGGCGTCGACTTCTTCTGGCCGACGGTGCATCTCCTGAACAAGACGTTGTTGGCCGCGGCGATCCTGCTCGCCGTGTTCTTCCTGCTCGACAGCGCCATCTACGCCCGCGATACGCGCAAGCAGACGGCCAAACCGCCTCGCGACGAGACGCCGATCAAGCTCAGAGGCTGGCTCAATATCTTCCTGCTCGGCATAGTCATCGCCGTCATCCTGCTCTCGGCGGTGTGGAAAACCGATGCTGCGATCGACGTCGCGGGCGTTCACGTCGACTTCCCCAACATCCTCCGCGCGATCGCATTGCTGGGGCTTGCGGCTCTGTCACTTTGGCTGACGCCCAAGGCGTTCCGTCAAGGCAACGACTTCACCTGGGGGCCCATCGCAGAGGTGGCAAAACTCTTCGCCGGCATCTTCGTGACCATCGTGCCGGTGCTCGCCATGTTGAAGGCGGGGACTGACGGCGCATTCGCCCCGCTGCTCACGTTGCTCACCGGGCCCGACGGCCAGCCGAACAACGCCGCCTATTTCTGGCTCACCGGCGGCTTGTCGAGCTTCCTCGACAACGCGCCGACCTATCTCGTCTTCTTCAACGCAGCCGGCGGCGACCCGCAGGTGCTGATGACGACGCTCTCGACGACGCTCGTCGCGATTTCGGCCGGCGCCGTCTTCATGGGCGCGAACACCTATATCGGCAATGCGCCCAACTTCATGGTCAAGGCGATCTGCGAAGAAGCCGGCGTGAAGATGCCGAGCTTCTTCGGCTACATGGGCTGGTCGATCGTCTTCTTGCTGCCGTGCTTCGCGCTGATCACCTGGCTCTACTTCTTGTAAGGGCTCACCCGCCGAACAAGACCTGCCACATCGTGCGCCCCGGCATGAACGCGAAGAGACCGGCGATCAAAAGGCCGCCGACATAGAGCCCGGCCATCGATGCGGCATGCTGCTTGACGTTGCCGCGCCGGATGCCGGCCAACCCGCCCCAGAGCGACAGCACGGTCATCGCCGTGAAGATGTGCAACGCGTTGATGCCGGTGCTCAGGTCGAAGATCATCACGACCGACGTGACCGCGACGACGGTCATGGCCCCGACCCAACTCCAGCCGAGCAGACGGTGACCCCCCGTTCCCTTGGGCAAGAGAAAGATCAACGCGCCGGTCACGATCCCAGCGACGGCCGCCGCCACATGAAGCTGCACGGACAGCGGCGTCGACCAAAGCGGCCGAAGCGTCGGCGCTGGCGTCTTGAGTTCGACCCGCGACCAGTACGCGAGTATCGCGTCCCGCGTGGCCTCCGGCATCATCGCGAGCCAGAGCCCCAATACCCCGAACGTAACCGCAAGCCCGATCCACAACCGCAGCCGAAAACTCCGCCAAAACGCCCGGTCGGGCCAGGTTGCGCCGTCGATCGCATACTTCATGGGTGTCCTCTTGCCCGAATCCGGCGACTGGGACGCCATTGCCCCTCGTCGCGAGTTCCCGCAAAACTGAGCGCATGAACGACGAACCGCACGGCCAAATCCGCGAAATGCGCGCCGCCATTCGCGAAAAGCAGCCTGCTGCAACTGACGAAGCGCGAGCGGCTGCGGGCTGGGCTGAGGCCGTGTGGGAAAATCCGTGGATCGCGTTCGCCGTCATCGCGATCCTGCCCGGATTCGTCTTGAGCCTGCTTGGACCCTTCGGCTCGTTCTCAGCGCCGGCGTGGATGCGCTTCGCCTATTGGATGCCCACAATGGCGATCGCCGCTTGCATTGGCGCGGCGATTTCGATCTGGAGCGAACGTTCACCCGTTTTCGACCGCCGTCCGGTCCTGCGCGTTGCTGTCGTCACGACATTGATGACCGCCGCGATGTCGGGCGTCGCCTATGGCTGGGGTGTTCTGGTCTTCGGTCCGGGCCGCATGACCTACAGCCCGACATTCGTCTTCTATGTCGCGACCATCACGATTGTCGTCGTGGCAATCAGCGCGATCTTGCGTGCCCGGCGCACGACAATCGCCGCCGCTCCGCTACCCGCACCCGCGGCAGCAGGCCCCTCCCCGCTCGCGGCGCGCCTGCCCCCGAAACTGAAGGACGCGGCGATCCTGGCGTTGCAGGGCGAGGACCACTACGTGCGCATCCACACGGACAAAGGCTCCGACCTCATCCTCATGCGCCTCGCCGATGCGATCGATGCGATGGGCACGACACCCGGCGCCCGCACGCATCGCTCCTGGTGGGTCGCCAAGAGCGCCGTCCAATCCGTCCGCCGCGACAACGGCCGCACAGCGCTCGTCCTCACCAACACCACCGAAGCCCCCGTCAGCCGCGGCTACGCCCCCGAACTGCGCGAGGCGGGGTGGCTTTAGGAACTGCTACTGCGTTCTTGATACGGTCTTGAACGCACCGCGAGAGCGCGCCGCCAGCGCCTCGTCTCGAACGGCCGAAAGCACGCCGCGGGGAAGAAAACCAAAGCTGGGCTTACCGGCCGACGTCTTTCCGGCGTCGAGCGCGGGCCATACAAACTCGTTGTACTCGTCGCACATCACCCAGGACCGCGCAGGGTCAAGCCCGAGCCTCGCCTTGACGACGCGTGGAAGCTCAACCGCGCTACGCTCCGGTTCCGGCGGCGTGTGCGTGACCGGCAACACGGCAACGCGCGTTGGCCCAGTCTTGGAGCGAACGACCGCGATGACAACGCAAGGCCGCAGTTTCCGTCCCGACTCCTCGCCGCGCTCGTGCTCACTGCACCAGAGGAACCAGTACGGGATCACTTCGCCCGCGACGGGCGGCCCCTTCTCCACGCGTCACTTCTTCTTCGACGCCTTGCGCGACGGATAGCTTCTCGGCAGCGGCTTCTCGAGCTCCGCAGCCATGTCGGCGCTCATATCCCATACGAATCCTGCTTTGGGCAGACGATCGCGCAGACGCAGGTACTCGGAGAATTCCTGCGCCGACACAAAGTAGCCCTTCACCACGCCGGTCTTCTGGTCCGTGACCATCACAGGCGCCGACTGCGCGGCGAACGACCAGTGACCGAACTTGCCCGCAAACTCGCTCGACGAAACGCGCTGAACCTTGCCCATGACCCATTCTCCGGATAATCAGGAATATCAGGAAATTAGCTAAGATTGCGTTGCCCTGCAATGGGCGCGCTCTACCGCCGCCCGCGCCGCGCTTGCGCGATGTAGGCGTCGATCCGGCGTTCCAGCACCGGCAGCGTCACGCCGCCGCTTTCCAGGATCGCGTCGTGGAACAAGCGCAGGTCGAACTTGTCGCCGAGCGCCGCCGCCGCCTTTTGCCGGAGTTCGATGATCTTCATCTCGCCCACCTTGTAGGCAAGCGCCTGCCCCGGCCAGGCGATGTAGCGGTCGATCTCGGTGCGGATCTCGTGCTTCGAGAGCGCCGTGTTTTCGGACAGGAACGCCAGCGCCTGATCGCGCGTCCAGCCCTTCGCGTGCATGCCGGTGTCGACGACAAGCCGGCAGGCGCGCCACATCTCGTAGGTCAACCGCCCGAAGCGCTGATACGGCGTATGATAGACGCCCATTTCTTCGCCGAGCTTCTCCCCGTAAAGCGCCCAGCCTTCGCCGAACGCGTGCGGATAGAAGTTGAGCCGGAACGTCGGCACGTTTTGGAGTTCGCGCGAAATCGAACCCTGCAGATGATGCCCGGGCACCGCCTCGTGCAGCGACAGCGACACGAGCACGTAAAGCGGGCGCGTGTTCAGCGCGTACGTGTTGACCCAGTACTCGCCGGCCGCGCCCAGCGGCCCGGGATTGTAGCGCCCGCCCGTATAGTTCGGCGCGAGCGCCTCCGGCACCGGCTTCACTGTGTACGTCATGCGCGGCAGATGACCGAAGAACTGCGGCAGCTTCCCGTCGATCTCCTTCGAAATCCACGCCGCTTCGCGCAGCAATTGCTCCGGCGTCTTCGCATAGAACTGCGCGTCGCTGCGCAGGAACTCCAGGAACGACGCGAAGTCGCCGCGATACTTCACGTGCTTGATGATCGCGTCCATCTCCGCGCGGATGCGCGCGACTTCGGCCAAGCCCGTCTTGTGAATCTCATCGGCCGTCGCACCCGGCAGCGTCGTGAAATAGCGCACCAGCGCCGCGTAGTAGTCGCGCCCTTCTGGCAAGTCCGTCGCGCCGATCGTCTTGCGCGCGGCAGGGCGGTACTCGTTCTCGAAGAAGCGCTGGAGCTTCGCATAGGCCGGGATCACCGCACGCTCGAGCGCGGCCTTCCCCGCAGCCGCCAGACGCGCGCGCTCAGCCTCCGGCACGTCATCGGGAAACTTCGCAAACGGCTTCCACAGCGGCGCGTCCTCGGGCTTCTTGTATTGCGCGCCGGCCACGATGCGCGACACGCCCTCGAGAATGACGGAAGGCACCGTGAACCCGTCGCGCATGCCCTGGCGCATGTTCGCGCTGTTCTCGTCGAAATAGCGCGGCACGTCGTTCAGCCGCGCGATGTAGGTCTCATAGTCCTTCACCGTCCGCGGATCGTGCAGCGAGTCGAGCTGCAGCAGATCGGCGAAGAAGCCGGAGTCGCTGAGGAACGGCGCGCGCCACTCCTTGAACCGGCCGAGCGCGATGCGCTGTTCGACCATGAACTGGAACAGGTCGTAGCTCACCTGTTCCTGCGGCTTCAGCCGCGCGCGGTTGATCGCCTTCAGCCGCTTGAGAAACACCTCGTCCGCCGCCAAGCGCCGCGCCTGCGCCGCAGGCGTCACCGTCGGCAAACGATCGTCATACGAGCGCACGCCGTCGCCGGTCGCCGTCAGCGGATCCTCCCGCCACACGAACGCACGCTCGTCGGCGAACAACTTCGCAAGCGCCTTTGATGCGGGCGCGGCGACGGCGGGTGAAACAACGGTCATTGTCAGGCACACCAAGAAAGCGAGCGCGAGTCTCATTGTCACCAGCCAGTTTTCTCAAGGAGGCGCAGGCTAGTTTCCCCTCTCGAACTCGGCAACCGATCAGCGCATGCTGAGGGGACACTTTCGGAGGATTTTCGCATGCTTCTGCCAACCGTCGCGCTTTACGCCGGGCTTCTCGCACTCATAGGCCAGTTCCTGGCCAGCGTCGTTGGAACAACGCGCGGCCGCTTGAAGATACCGCTTGGCGACGGTGGCAAGCCGGAGCTCATTGTTGCCAACCGGCGCCACATGAACTTCGTCGAAAACGTGCCGATACTGATCACGCTCCTCGCGGTTATCGAATTGAACGGCGCGCCGAAGCTGTGGATTCACGTCATGGGCATTGCCTTGGTCGCCGCCCGCCTCGTCCACCCGTTCGGCCTCAACATGGACAACATGTCGAGCCCCGCGCGCATTTTCGGCGCAGCGGTAACGGCGCTCGTTACGGTCGCCGCCGCTGCGATCCTGCTTTGGCAGGCCGGCTCGACGCTACTCTAGCGCCATCCACCAATCGGCGCCGAACACGTTTTGTCCGTCGCTGGTGAAGAACAAGAAATCGTGCATGCCGCGCCACTCATAGACGACGAGTTCGCGCACGCGCCGGTCGTCGCCGTCGTAGGCTTGCCGAAACATCGGATCGCGCGGTGTCAACACGTGATCGGGCTCGCCCATCACCGCGACGACTTCAGCGCGCGTGTGCTTGCCGTCGCCCAGCGCCTCGGCAAGCGCTGTCATCACCTGATGCTTGCGCCCGCCCCACCTGTCGACATCGTCGCTCCACGCGCCGCCCGAGAAGTGCCCGGGCTGCTGCCGCAACACGCGAAACGCGGCGCCCAGTTCGGCCGTCGACGCCGCGACCGCCGCCACACATAGGACAATCGCTGCGACGACGTTCACGCTACTTCTTCACAGCATACTTCTTGCCGTCATAGCGGAACCTCGGGAACGGCCCCGCACCCGGTCCGCCGACCTCGATGTCCTTCCAGCCGTTCTTGGCCTTCGTGTCGAGCACCAGCGCCATACCCACCTGATCGAGCAGCACAGCCCATTCGCCTTTGTCGTTCTTCGCGACCAGCACGAACGCCTCCGCCGTGTTGCCGTAGCAGAAGCCGCTGCTCTCGCGCACGAACGCCTCCTTCGTGCCGTCGCCGTTCAGATCGTCCCACTCGAGGAAGCCTGCCATGTACGACGCGCTCGCGTCGTCCTCGCAACGCACGAATTTGTCGCCCTTGGCCTTGAAGCCCGCCGCCTTGAAGATCGCTGCCTTCTCCGCCGCCGAGGGGTCGCCGGCCGCAAGCGCAGGCGCCACGAGCCAGAGCGCCAATCCCAACACCGCCACCGTCTTAATCATGTGCCTGTCTCCCGGGCCTTTTGCCGTGGGTCAGGGTTTACGCGCTCAGTGCCGCTGTCGCAAAGCGGGACTTGGGCGCGCCGTTAGGGAAAACGCGCCGGAAAGTCGGCACTTGGCCCCCAACTTGCGGAGATCGAACCAAGCCGAAGCGCAGGGGATTTAACGATGTACGACAAGCTCGTTCAGTGGATCGGTTCGAAGACCTGCAGCGTCGCGGGCGACCTCGGCCAAGTGTTGGACGCCGGCCAAGCCTGCGCCAGCAACCATGCTTGGACGATGGGTCTGATCGTGCTCGGCCTCGTGGCCTTCGGCCTTGCGGTGATGGTGATCAACGCCCGCCGCCGCCGCCGTCGCGACAACTACTATATCTGAACGGGACCCGCCGCGTCGGTCAGTGCACGGCGCGGGAACTGAATGACGATGGCCTGCATCGGCATCGCCTCGGCCTCGTCCGGAAACGCCTCGTCCCGCCGCGTCAACGCCGCCGCACCAAGACCGAACATCAACGCACCCGGAATCAAAAGCACGAACGCGGTCAGTACCGCGACCGCCTGATAGTTCGACGGTCCGAAATAGGTGTGCCCGTCGACGCTCAATCCCACGACCGCATGCGCCGACGGCGCGAAGAAGCGCAAATCGTACGTCGCGCGAACCGACGTCGCGGCGGCCAGCGCTTCCGCCGATGGATGCGGCAGGTCCGCAACCAGCACGAAACGCTCAAGCCGTCCCTCGAAGACAAGCGCGAGCCGGCCGTCTTCGGGCACGACGCGCGCCTTGCCTTCGACGTCCGCCGTCACCGGCAAATAGACGCCTTCGAACTGCGTCACGCCCAAGAAGAGCAGCAACGCGCCGACAGCCGCCAATACGAATGATGATCCCCGTCCCCGCATAAAGACGAGGATACGCGCACGACTCTCAAAGTCCGGTAAACTGTCCCCGAATGGGACGGCGTCAGCGCGTAACCGCTTCCGGCGGCGGCGGCGGCTTGCGGAAATGCGCGACGCCTTTGAACCAGAGCCTCACCGCCTGATAGTGGATGAGCCCCAGAACCTTCAGCATCAAGAGCGGATTTCCGAGAAACGCGCGCAACAGCCGGCCATTGGTCGCCGCAACCCGCGGCCCGGCGACCGAGGTCGTGAGGATCAAGCCCTCCGCATCGTGCAGATCGATGCGCGTGCCGAACGACCGCTCGTCGTAAGAAAACGTAAACACATAGTGCCCCTCGACCTTCATGAACGGCGAGACGTGGAAAACCTTCTCGGCCGTGATGCGGTCTTCGACGCCGATCGCGCGTCCGTCGGCATGGCGGCAGAGATAGAAGTGCCGCTCGCCGAACGTGTTGTTGACCTCGACCACCACGGCCCGCACCGCCCGCGTCTGATCGAGGCAAAGCCAGAAACTGACAGGATTGAACACGAGCCCCAGCACGCGCGGCATCGTGACGAGCACGATCTCGCCGTCCGCGCCTTGCACGTCGAAACGCGCCAGCACCTCGCGCACCCAGGCGGCGCCGCGCTTGCCGTCGTGCCCATAGTCCGCCGTCCGCACGCTGAACAGATTGAAGCGGTCGATCGAGAGCAACCCGTGCGCCCCGGCGCGCGCCAGAACGCCCTCGGGCAAGGCAAGGTAAGGCACCCGGTAGCGGAAGCTATTCCGCTTCGGCCTAAGCCGTCCGTGCATCACGTGCGACGGTATGAGGGCGACTGCATTGGTCATGGCACCCATTTCTACGCCCCAAATCCCCTAGCGGATCAGCGGATTCCGCTATTTCCTCGCGTCAAGCTGGCACCGCCCGCCCGAATCGCGGTCAGATGCGTGGACGAGCGATTCGCGCGGCCATACGCAAAGGATCGACTGAGGGGAAGGATAAGAGGAGCAGCCATGGATTTCGCGGCCTTGATAGCGCGCGTGCAGCGCATTCTGATGTCGCCCGCCAGCGAGTGGGATGTGATCGCCGGCGAAGCGGCGGACGTGCAGAAGATCTATATGAACTATGTCGGCCCGCTGGTGCTCGCCTCAGCGCTCGCCATGGCGCTCGGCCTCGTGAGCTTCATGGGCCTCGGCTTTGCGTTCCAGACGTTCGTGGTGCAGGCGGTGCTGGGCCTCATCATGGTCTATGTGCTGGCCTTCGTGATCAACATGCTGGCGCCGAACTTCGGCGCGGTCTCCGACATGGGTCAGGCGTTCAAGCTTGCCGCTTATTCGCCGACCGCAAGCTGGGTCGCGGCCCTGGTCACGATCGTACCGGCGCTGAGCATCCTGGCGATCATCGGCGCGCTCTACTCGCTCTATCTGCTTTATGTCGGCCTGCCGAAACTGATGAAACCCGCGCAGGACAAGGCGATGGTGTACACGCTGGCGGTCATCGGCGTGATGATTTTGATCGGCGTCATCCTCGGGGTCGTGCAGTCCGCACTGACGCCCTCCGTCATCGTCCGCCTCAACTAGGCAAGTGAAGCGCGCGGGAACCTCTCGCTCCCGCGCGCCATTCAACCAGGCCTCTGACTCAAGCATCCACCTGGGTCGTCATGGCCGGGCAAGCGAAGCGCGACCCGGCCACCAGGGTTCGTAGAGCAGAGCGACGGAACCTTTTCTTTGCGTTGACCCTGGCTGGCCGGCTCAAGGCCGGCCATGACGATTTTTTGGTGCACGGTCAAATGTTCCGGCCCCAAGCATCCTTTACGAATAGACTTCGAACAACCCGGCGGCGCCCATGCCGCCGCCGATGCACATCGACACGATGGCCTTCTTGGCTTTGCGGCGGCGGCCTTCCATGAGCACGTGGCCCGTCAACCGCGCGCCCGTCATGCCGAACGGATGTCCGATCGCGATCGACCCGCCGTTGACGTTGTACTTCGCCGGATCGATGCCGAGCTTGTCGCGGCTGTAGAGACACTGGCTCGCAAAGGCCTCGTTCAACTCCCAAAGATCGATGTCGTCGACCTTCAAGCCGTGGCGTTGGAGGAGGCGCGGCACCGCAAACACCGGCCCGATGCCCATCTCGTCCGGCTTGCAGCCGGCGATCGCCCACCCCTTGAACGCGCCCAGCGGCTGCAACCCGCGCCGCTCGGCCTCCTTGGCCTCCATGATCACGACGGCGGCCGCGCCGTCCGACAGCTGGCTCGCATTGCCGGCGGTGATGTACTTGCCCGGGCCCTTCACCGGCTGCAGCTTCGCCAAACCTTCAAGCGTCGTGTCGGGCCGGTTGCACTCGTCGCGATCGACGACATAGTCGACGAGCGACTCCGCCTTCGTTTCCTTGTCGACGACCTTCATCTTCGTTTTGACCGGGATGATCTCGTCCTTGAACTTCCCCGCCTGCTGCGCCGCCGCCATGCGCCGTTGCGATTCCAGTGAATATTCGTCCTGGTATTCGCGAGACACTTTATAGCGCTCGGCCACCACGTCGGCGGTGTCGATCATCGGCATCCAGAAGTCGGGATACATCTGCGTCAGCCGCTCCGACGTGCCGCCGCCGCCGCCGCCCATGTAGCTGATGGAGTCGACCCCGGCGCCGACGACGATGTTGGCGCCCTCTTCGACGACATAGTGACAGGCGTTCGCGATCGCGTTCAGACCCGACGAACAAGCGCGGTTCACCGTCGCGCCCGACGTCGTGATCGGCAATCCCGCGAGCAGCGCGCCCGCGCGCGCCACGTTGCCCGAAGAGGCGACGCAACCCGAGACGACGTCTTCGACCTCTTTCGGATCGACCTTCGACCGCTTCACCGCATGCTCGACCGCATGGCCCAGCATCTCCATGTTCGACGTATTGTTGAACCCGCCCCGCGAAGCCTTGGCGAGCCCCGTGCGTGCATAAGAAACGATAACAGCCTGCCTCATCTGTCGCTCCGATCTGTCTCAATGTCGAAGCCGCATACTTGCACGTCGCGTCGGCCTGCCCAAGACCCAGCTTCTGGCCACGCGGACAAAACCGTGGTCATCTGCCCCTCGACGCAACGCCGGTTCGACAACGACCTATGCCCGCGACAACGCCGCTCGCCGCCCCCTCCCGCAACCCGTTTGCCGGCATGCGCGCCTACTGCGCGTGTTGCGATTTGAACGCCTCGTTCTCGGCGCACGTAGCGTCAATGGGACGGCGCAAGTTCCTCGCGGTCGCCGCGGGCGGCGCCGCCGCCGCAAGCCTCGGCCCGGCCGCGGGCAACGCAGCAACGAAGAACGCCGCCGCACCGGCGGTGACCATCTACACGGCGAAGAAGATCGTCACCATGGATGCGGGGCTTCCCGCGGCCACGGCGGTCGCGATCGAAGGCGGCCGCATCAGAGCCGTGGGCACGCTCGATGCCGTCAAGCGCGCCCTTGGCCAAAAGCCGTTCCGGCTCGACGAGACCTTTGCCGGCAAGATCGTGATGCCGGGCCTGATCGAGCAGCATCTCCACCCGATCCTGTCCGCGCTGTTCCTGACCTCCGAGATCATCGCGAACGACGAATGGGACCTTCCGGCCAAGCGCGTGCCCGCCGCCGTCACGCCCGACGAATACCGCACGCGACTCGCCGCCGCCGTTGCCGCGCAGGGCGACACGACGGACTTCTTCTATTCCTGGGGCTATCATCCCTACTGGCACGGCGAACTCGCGCGGCGCGACCTCGATGCGCTCTCGCAGACGCGCCCGATCGCGGTTTGGCACCGCTCCTGCCACGAGTTCTTCCTGAACACGCCGGCTTTGGCGGCGCTCGAAATCACCGAGGAAGCAACGCGCGGCCACGGCCTCGCCAGCACGCAAGCCGACTGGGCGAAGGGCCACTTCTACGAAAAGGGCCTCGACATCATCCTGCCGAAGCTCATGCCGCGCTTCGCAAGCGCGGAGCGCATGGTCGCAGGCTTGAGCGCGCTCAAGACCTATCTGCATCGCGCGGGCGTGACCGCGCTCAACGAACCCGGCGCGCAGATCAATCCGCAGCTCTTGGGCCTCTACAAATCCGTGCTCGGCGCTGAGGACGTGCCGTTTCTCACCACGCTGATCGTCGACGGCCGCACGATGTTCGACCGCCACCGCCAGGAAGGCGCGCTCGCCGCCACCGAAAAGACGATCGCGCTCGCCCCCGCCGGCAAGGTCCGCTTCTTCGGCAAACAGATCAAGTTCTTCGCCGACGGCGCCATCGTCTCGCAGAAGATGCAGATGAAGAACGGCTACACCGACGGTCACCATGGCGAATGGATGACCGAGCCCGAAGACTTCAAGGCCGCGTTCAAGCTCTTCTGGAACGCGGGCTATCAGCCGCACATCCACGTCAACGGCGATCTCGGCCTCGACATGGTGCTCGGCAGTCTCGAAGCGTGCCTGAACGAAAGCCCGCGCAACGACCACCGCACGGTCATCGTCCACTTCGCAAACTCGACGGAGGATCAGGTCGCCCGCATCGCCCGCCTCGGCGCCGTGGTCAGCGCCAACCCGTATTATGTCCCCGCGTTGGCCGACGCTTACGGCGAATGGGGCTTGGGTCCGAAGCGCGCCGACAACATGACGCGCCTCGGCTCCTGCGCGCGCGCGAACGTGCCGGTCTCGCTCCACTCCGACATGCCGATCGGCCCCGCGCGCCCGCTGTTCAACGCCTGGGCGGCGGTCAACCGCAAAACGGTCTCAGGCCGCGTCGCCGGCCCCGATCAGCGCCTGACCGTCGACCAAGCGCTGCGCGCAATCACGATCGACGCCGCGCACTCCTGGCGCCTGGATCACGAAATGGGAAGCGTCACCGCAGGCAAAGCCGCGAACCTCACGATCCTCGAAGACGACCCGACCGCAATCGACCCCGCGCACCTCAAGGACGTGAAAATCTGGGGCACCATGTTCGAAGGCCGCCTCAACCCGCTGTGATTCAGCCAAAGCTGCCGCCGACCGGCGGACAGGGCGCGAACGCTCATTCGATCTTGGGTTCGCCATACTCAAGACCGACATGAGCCAAACCCAGCAGCGCCGCGCCGATGTCGAACACGGGCGTGCCGGCAAACGGCGAATAGTTGTGCACCGCGCGATACAGGTCCCCGTCCCTCACCTCGAGCAGCCACGAGCTTCCATCGACGGATTGATAGTCCTGCAGGCTGCCCGCGCGCCAAAAGCCCTTCTTGTCGGCGAGGTCCCGAATCTGCGCCGCGACAGTCGCAGTCACGTCCAGCGGCACGCCCGTCACATCGTCGGGAACGGCCGATGAGTTTTGCCGAGGCTTCCACTTCTTCACGACCGCGCGCAGTTGGCCGTTCACATTTTGCTCGACGCGAACAACCACGCCTCCGGTGAATGCGCTTCTCACAAAGATACGCGCCGCGAACTTTGGGTCACCTTTCGCGTAGAGGGACGGTTCACGCAAAGCTGTTAACCCGGCGCTCAGCTCCTGAACAAGTTCCGCCCGCCCCCATGTCAGATCCGAAAACGCATCATCGGGAAAATAGGCGACGGGCGCGGCTTTGAGCGGCGGCAATTGAAGCGGCAGCAGAACGCACACCGCAACGAGGCTTAGGAACGATCGGTACCACATGCCATGGTCCTCCTCTGACGAGCCTCCTGAGCCCCCACCGTCACCCAAACCGCCCGCCGACCGGCGGCGGGGCGTCGGCGAACACCATGCCTTGACCGAACGGTCCCGAGGGGCAACGCACGAAGCCGAACTTCTCGTAGAACGCCTCGCGCCCGGCGAGCGGCTGCAGCGTGATGCTGGCGCCGGGTTTCGCCGCACGGCGCAGATACTCCACCGCCGCCCGCATCATCCGCGCCCCATGCCCGCCACCCTGCAATTCCGGCGACACCATGACATCGGAGAACGCAAAGTAGAGACACCCGTCCCCGATCAACCGCACCAACCCAAGCAACCGCCCCTCGCGTCGAAGGCAGACGGTGTAACAAGCCCCGTCGATCGTCCGCCGCGCGGTGTCTTCATCAATGACGCCCCACCCGATCTGCTGACGCAGCACGATGTACTCGGCGACGGTGGGCGGTGACTCAATGAGGATCACGTCTGACATCGATCACCCTCCATAAACAGTCGTCATGGCCGGGCAAGCGAAGCGCGACCCGGCCACCCAGGGTTCGTGAGGCGGAGCGGTGTAACCGCTTGCGCGCTGACCCTGGCTGGTCGGCTCAAGGCCGGCAATGAGGACCATTTGTTGTGCGGTCGCAAGTTCTGTCCGTTGGTATCAGTCCACCCGTCGGAAGAAGAGAGAGTGCATGCTCATGCCAAACAGAACGAGGCCAGCTAGGGCAACACTACCTCTGAGCTCCGAATCCACGTCGATGAAGATCGTCGACGCGACGGCAGCCAAGCCGAGAACTGCAATGGCTATCGTGGTCAGCCGCCCATGCAACGTGGACCACCAGTTGGGCCTCACCTCAGCCTGATCGGTTGACCCGGCCACACGCAGAAGCGTCTCGCAGAACGCGACGGCCTTTGAATTGGATCGAGGTATCGAGATTCGAAAGCGACCACCACCACGACGCTGAAGCAAAATGACGCCGTCGCCCCAGGGGCTTCGATCCACCCGCACCCACTGAATCTCGCCAACCGCTACGACTTCCGATTCCGGCGGTCGACCGAGAATCCAAGACGCAACGGAACGCCTCTTAAGGCGAAACTCCGCCTCATCGATGCTCGCGACCGTGCGGCGAAACGGCAGCATCATCGTCCCCACGAACAATACCATGATTGCAGCAAGCACAAACGACAGCAACGTCTGATCGGTCGATGGGTCCAGCGAGCGCAAGAGCGGTATCGCGCCGAGCATCACCAACATCCACGCGGCCACAAGCGCCACGAGCAAGCCAGTGTTCGCGTCGATTCCTTCGTACTCGGTGGCTCTCAACGTCACGACGACGTTACTTCAAATCCCGAAACCCCTTACCCTCCGCCACCAGCTTCTCCAGCAGCTTCGACGGTGCGAACTCCGCGCCCAT
>JAEUML010000077.1 GCA_016792785.1 Alphaproteobacteria bacterium | reverse complement strand
CATGCGCCTGATCGCCGCCGTCGTTTTCGCGCTGCTTGTTGTTGTTGCTCCGATGCGCGCGGAACAGAACGTCACCGTCGACACGATGGTTGGCGAATGGACCGACAGCGCCCGGTCGGGCCGCGTGGTGCCTTACAAGCTGTACATGCCCACGAACGCACCGGGAGCCCGCCCCATCGTCATCTTCTCCCACGGCCTCGGCGGCAACCGCGACGGCGCGGAGTACTTGCTGCGCCACCTCGCGGAGAACGGCTACGCGGCGATCGCGGTGCAGCACCCGGGTTCCGACACGCCGGCCGTGTTCGGTCAGTTGCAGGCGGAGGATTTCGCCAATCTTGACCGCGCCGCGGTGCGCGACAAACTCCGCGACAGCCTGTCCCCGCAAACCGCCGCCGACCGCTTTCGCGACATCCCCTTTGCAATCGATCAGCTGGAGCGCATGAACGCAGGCGACGCCCGCCTGCGTGGCCGGCTCGATCTTTCACGCGTCGGCATGTCGGGACACTCTTACGGCGCAATCACCACACTGGCGCTCGCGGGGCAGTCGTTCCTGGGCGGCCGCATGAGCTTTGCCGATCAGCGCATCAAGGCGGCGATCGCCTACAGCCCCTCAAAACCCCGCCGCGGCGATCCGGCAGAGGCGTTTGCTCAGATGCGCGTGCCGACGTTCCACATGACCGGCACCGACGACAAGAACCCGTTCGACCAAAGCGAACCAGCAACGACGCGCCAGGAGCCTTATCGCGCGATCGCGACCACCGACAAATATCTGATCGTCTTCGCAGGCGGGGACCACATGATCTTCAGTGGGCGGAGCTTCCGCGGCGGCCCGCGCCCGAACGATCCGAAGTTCCACGCCCTCATCCAAAAGGCATCGCTCGCCTACTGGGACGCCTATCTCATGGGCAACGCCGACGCGAAAGCCTACCTCACCGGCGGCAGATTCGCCCAAGACCTGGGCGCCGACGGCACGTTCGAGTTTCAGCTGCGCTGAACCAAAAGCTCGTCATGGCCGGGCTTGACCCGGCCACCCAGTCGCAGCGCGTCAGCGCGGCTCCAAGACCCTTGAGACGTCGCCTTTTTTGAAACCGTTGAAGTGTGTATCCCGCGCGTACGGACGTGCGCGCACTGGGTGGCCGGCTCAAAGGCCGGCCATGACGAACTCTTATCGTCGTGCGGTAGTTCTGCCGGTTGGTATCACTCCTTCTCCTCCGTCAGAAAGTCGCGTCCGTGTTTGTCTTCGATCTCGACGACCCAGAGGTCGCTGTCGCGTGCGCGTGCCCGCGCGACATAGGCCTCGGCGTCCGCGTCGCTGACGAGCGCCGCACCTGTCGCATGCACCCAGCGCCGCTGTCCGTCGCGTCCATAACTCGACGACCACACGCGCGCCGTCCCGTCGAGCAGCGCGATCTTGACGATCACCGCGCCCGAATCCGGCTCGCCCTTGCGCGCGACGAACGCGCTCGCGCCGGACAATTCCGCGCGCCGGATCAGCGCTGAAACCCAAATCGATGTCTTGAGCCGTGGCTCGGTCATTTCCTAACAATTCCTTACCCGGTCAAATAGAGCATCTTGAGTCAATATTGCCACTGGTTGCTGGACTCGAATCGCGATTCCTTACAGCCATCGATTCGGGGCGAATCGAAGGTAAGGGGCTAAATCACGTGACGCAGCCAGTTCGGGCCGTGAAGTCGGGCGCGCGTCAGGCGCCGGATCGTCTCGTTTTTCAAAGCGTGGCGCCATCGCGCGCGGTTTTGCTGGCGGCGGGCGCCGCACTGCTGATCGTGCACCTGATGTGGCGATGGGAGACGACGTTCGCCGGTCTCGACACCGTGGGCCTGACGCTTTCGATCGGGCTGTTCGCGGTCGAAGCGTTCATCGCCGTCGCGCTCGTCATGACAGCGCTTGCCGAAATTCTACCCGCCGCGGTCAAGATCGATCCGATCGCGTTGCCCGAAATCGACCTGCCGACGGTCGACGTTCTCATCCTGATCGCCGACCCGAAGCAGACGCCGAAGGCCGCCTACTCGCTCGCCGCCGCCGCTCAGCTCGACTATCCGCGCGACCACGTGCGACTGCATCTCGTGGGCCTCGAGCGCGCCGCCGACACCGACGCACTCGAATCGCTCGCGTCCAAGACAAAGGCCTCCTGGCTCGCCGCCTCGCCCGAGGCGACGTCAGGCAACGCGATCAACGCGGCACTCGCACGCACCGCCGGAAGCCTCGTCCTCATCCTGAACGCGGGCGAGGCGCCGACGCCCGATCTTCTGCGGCGCATCGCCGGCGGCTTCGACGCCGATCCGCGCCTCGCCTTCATCGACGTGCCGCTGTTCGCGATCGACGGCGACCCGGTGCTGACCGACATCGACGTGACGCAGCGCCTGCCGAACGATCCCGGCCACTTCTTCAAATCGTGCCTGAAGACGATCGGCGCGGCGACCGGCAATCTGGGCTTGAACCAACGCACGGTGTGGCGGCGCGCGGCGCTCAGCGCCTCGGGCTCGTGCTCGCGCTGGAACATGCGCCCCGACGCGCCCGCGCGCATCCGTGCGGCGGAGTCCGGCTGGCGCCGCGGCATTGCCACACGCCCGATGGTGGCCGCGATCGCGCCCGACACGGTGAAGGAATATCTGCGCCAACGCCTGACCCAGCGCATCGGCACCGTCGACGCGGCGCTGACGCGCGATCCGCTTCTGGCCCAAGGCCTGACGCTGCGCGAGCGCCTGTCCTGGACACCGGCGCTATTCGCGGCGTTGCTGCCGTTCGCCTGGGCGCTCGCCTTCGCGATCCCGCCGCTCGCCGTGCTGCTGCGCATCGACATCTTCGGCGGCGTCAGCATGAGCGAAGGCGCGCTCGTCTCGCTCGCCGCCGCCGTCACGGCGCTGGCGCTTGCCGGCACACTGAACGCCGGCATGCGCGACAACCTGATCGCCGCCTGGAGCGAAATGCTGGAGTCGCTCGTCTCCGCGCCGGCACTCGCCCGCCTCGTCGGCCGCCAGGAGAAGACCGAACGCGCGCCCGACCCTGAGCACGCGAACGGCCTGCTCGTCGTGCTGTTCGCGATCACGCTCGCAGGCACGACGGCGGGCGTCGCCGGCTGGTTCATGCGGCCCGAGTATCAGCACTTGCTCGCCGCCCCGCTCGCGCTCACGATTTTCGGCGCCTGCCTCTTCGCGTGTCTCTTGGGCGCGATCGCCGAGCCGCGGCAGCGCCGCCTGTCGCCGCGCATGAATCGCCGCATCAAGGCCGAACTCCTGCTCGGCGGCGAGCGCTACGCGGGCCGCCTTGCCGACATTTCCGTCCACGGCGCACGCTTCCTCGCCGAAGAGGTCGTCGAAATGTCGGCCCGCGCGCTTGCGGGCAAACTCACGCTGACGACGCCGCAAGGAACGACGGAGCTGCCGGTGCAGCTCTCGCGCCAAAGCGAAGCGGGTGGCCGCAGCGCCTTCGGCCTGTCCTTCACCGGCCGCACGGTCGGCGAGTTCGCAACCGTCGTCCGCCTCACGCACCGCAACGGCGATGCCTATGCCGACATGTGCGACGCGCGCGCAAAACCCGCAGGCCGCATTCGCCTATTCGTGGTCTCGAGCTGGCGCGGCCTCGCCGCCTTCATGCGCAAGATATCGAAGCCAAAGACCGACGGCCGCTGGATCCCGCTCCGCCGCATGAAGCACCACCACTGACGGCGGCGCTGCGGCGATTACCATTCCGCGATGTGCGCCGGTTCGCCCACGCGCATTCGCCAGCGCCGCTCGTACCACTCGTCGAGGTGGAATAGTTTCTCGATCTTGGCACGCGTCGCCTCGTCGGCGCCCTCGGCCAGCTCCAGCACGCACATCCGGTCCACGACCGGTGCATCCGACGACTGCTCCTCCGGAAACGAGAACGCGGCCTTCACGCCCGCCGCGCGCAGCTTACCGTCCACCCTGACCGCATCATCGAGCCGCGCAGACAAACTCCAGCGCTCGACGAGCACGCGCTCCTTCCCTTCCGGCAGCACGATCGTGTAGCGCGCAGCGCCGTCCGAACCGCACGCAACGCGCATCGCCTGCACGGCGGTATAGGGATAGCGCACCCGCGCCAGCGTCCACGGCTCGCCCGTCTCGATCGCATCCTCCGTATAGAGAACGTCGCGCGCCCGCTCGTGCGGCCACCACGCCGCCACACCTGCGAGCACCAGCGCGTTGGCGACGAGCGCGATGATCGCAGTCGTGATACCCCAGACGCGCATCGTCTCCGCCGCGTCGAACGCTTCGCCGGGCACAAGGATGCGCGCGCGCACGCGCTTGACGACCTCGCCCTCAAGCGCGCCGGGCCCGCGATCCGCACGCAAGCCACGCGCACCGTTCGCCTCCGCCGCGCGCCGCCACGTCAACCGCAGCAGCGCCGTCGGCAGGAACGCCGCCACGACGGCGGTCAGAAGCAGCATCGCAAAACTGTTCTGCCATTCGATCGTGTAAAGCCGCCAACCTTCACCGGACGGCGCATAGAGCCCGGCGATATAGGTCTCGATCCGATATCCCAAGACCAGCGCGGCAGCGATCGCGGCAACGAACAGCCAAAACGTCGTCCGCGACAGCGCACGCGCAAGCGGAACCAAGCCCGCCTTCGCCACATGGTCCCGCACGTGCGCGACGCAAGCGGCGGCGAACGACACTTCGGCCTCGCTCAGGTCGCGCTCCGCATCGGCTGGCCCGCTCTCGCGGCGCGACGAACGAAGCCCGCTGAACACAGCCGAAAGCCCGAGCAGCAGCAGCGCAACCGCACCCAGCGACACAGCCAGCGGCACGAGCGTGTTCGCTGCGACATTCAACACCGCGCGAAGGCTGATCGGCCGATCTTGGATGAACGCGATGTCCAACACCGCCAAAGCCAACAGTGCAGCGCCGAGCGCAAAAATGCCAACACACAGAAAAAACGTCAGCACGACCGCGCGTAACAAGCTGCCGACGGTGGCGGGCGGCGTCTTGCCGCTCTGCGCCGTGATCGTGTGATCTTGCGCCGCCTCCGAACGCGCCCGCGCAATGCGCCCAAAGGACAAACTGGCCGTGGCCAACAGACCGGGGATCAGCGGCCACACGATCCACCACGCACTCAACCCGAACATCGCCGCACGGGCGGAGAAGGCGACAAACATCGCCGCCACCGCGAACCGCCCGCCCGTGCCGAGCAACATGGACAGCGCCTCGTGCAGCAGGTTCGCCCGCGACGGCAGCAAGCCGAACACGCCAGAATAGGCGAGGACCGCGCCCGCATAGACGAACACGGCGCCTGCAACCAGATAGCGGTCGGATTCCAGATGCACGCCGATATCGACGAGCCCCGGCTCGAACAGCACCGCGCCCGCGCACAACAGCAACGCGCCCACGCCCGCATCGAGCGTGGCCACGGCGTCGGCCCACCGCGAAGCTCGTGGCGCCTCCGCCAACGCTTCCCCCCAAACGTGCTGCACTGCCCCCAGAGGCGACCTTAGCGCCCCCGGCCGTGCCAACGGCGACACAGGCTCAAGGTAAACGTGGGTGCGCCGCTGGCCAGTCCCGCCGATTTCCGAGCGGATCCCCCACGAGCCCGCGCGCGCAGGGTGCACGCAGAACGAAGCACCCCTTCAAATGCGTTCCTGATGAGCCATCCGCTCGATGCCGTCATGCAGCGCAATTAGTTACGGGGACATAATGAAAGACCTTACGCGAAACGATGTTTCCAATCTGCGCAATCTTAGGTCGCGCAAGAATCCACCGATCTTCGCGCGCACCACTTGACAGCGCGCATGATCGGTCCAAACTCAATACCGACGCTCGATCGAGGTCCTTGCGTCGCCGGCGCGCCAAAGGGCCGCCGTCGCCGGATGCAGCCGGCAAGAACCCTCGTGTCGTCGGCTCTCCCCCTGATCGCGGGAGGCAGCCCAACGCGCATGAGGCGGCGAAGGACCGAACGGGACGTCGTAGGTGCCAACAACGCAAGCGAGGGAGCATGACGCCACCGGGTAGTTCAACCGCCTCCGCCACACGCAGCGGAGGCACGGCACGCTGAGAGAACCGGAATGCGCGTGGCGATGCAGGCAAACGCTTGAGATCGAATGCGCGACGACCGCACAGCATGGCCGTAAGACGAAAAATTTGGCATTTAACAACGAGGGTGCAACAACCTCGTAACCCGTCCGGCTCCAGCTGGACAAATCGGAAGTGAAGACGAGCCCCGAGGAGCGACGCGTCGCCCCGGGGCTCTTTAACTTTGCGCGTCAGACCGAACGAACGGCGTCAGGCTTCAGCGTTCGCGTCAGTCCGCGCCGGGCAAGTTCGCGCGTGATGAAGTGATCCACAATGATCTCGAGCACCACGGCGCGCTGCATGCTCCGCCCGTCGATGACGGTTCGGCCGTCGGCGCTGCAACCGAGCACGCGCTTGTCTTTCCGATGCCTCAGCGCCTCCGGCTGCGCCATCTCGTGCCAGGTCAGGTTCGCCAGCATCCGCCCGGCCCTTGAGACGGAGAGCCCGCGATTGGACACGACAATCTCCTTCCCCGCATCGCGCCAGAAATTCACCGACGCAATCACGCCCCAGCCAGCAAGCAGAAGGAGCGCGACAAACAGCAAGATCGGCAACAGAGTCAGTTCCAACGGCAGCCCTCTCACAAAACTGCCGATCACGGAGGCCGCAAGAACGACCGCCACCAACGACGTCACCAACGCGCCGGCTTGACTGAACCCAAACCGCAAACGGCCGTTCGCCGCCATCGCGTCAAGCGCCTTGGCGAGCGACCCGTCGGCGCCCGCGATGTCGCCGCGCCTGTCGCAACACCACGCGACGAGCTCGGCGAACAAGTCAGGCCCATCATCGCTGCCGCTGGACAAATCGAACGGGAACCCCGTCTCACCGTGGTAGCGCTCTTCCCAACCCGGCGATCGCTCAAGCGACGCCCAATAGATGTGCGCACGCCGCTCGCCGGGACTGGACACGCTGAGCCCATCATCGAGAATTGTGATCTCGCGTCCGCTCCGCAAGACAACAATGCCGCGCGCAGCGATCAGGTCGAACACGCTCGGCCAACCCGACCGGCGCAAGCCCGCGACATCATTCTCGGCGACGGGCTCCTCACCCATCCGCAAGAACACCGAGTAATACAACCGCGAAAACCAAAGCTGCACCATCGCAAAGTCGCGAGGTGCTTACGCTATCACAAGGGCGGCGCCTGCCTCAAAGCATCCCGCCACCAAGTCGCTGCGGGTACGCAATCCGCATATGGACTTGGTGGCGGGCCCCTTCCCCTCAGAAGCCTTTATGAAGCGCGGGCGCGGAATTTCTCCGGATAGACGAGCGTGCCGTCGCTCGCGGGCATCGCCGCCGGCGCGGTGAGCGGCAGGCGCAACGTCACCGTCGTGCCGTCGCCCAGCGCGCTCGCAATCGTCATCGTGCCGCCGTGCAACTCGGCCAGCGACTTGACGAGCGACAGGCCAAGCCCCGTGCCCTTGTGCAATTTCTGCATCGCGCCCTCGACCTGCTCGAACGGCTTGCCGATGCGCGCCAGATCTTTTTCCGGAATGCCGACGCCCGTGTCGGCGACCGTGATCACCATGTCGCCGCCGTCCTTGCGTGCGGCCAGCGTCACGCGACCCTCCGACGGCGTAAATTTCACCGCGTTCGACAGCAGATTGACGAAGCTCTGCTTGAGCGCGCGCGCGTCCGCCGCCAGCGACAGACCCGCCGCGACATCGACGACAAGCTCGACGCCCGCTTCTTCCGCCTGACCGCGCACCATCGCGAGGCTTTCTTCAGCAAGCGCCTTCACGTCGCAAACCGTGCGCTCGATCGTGAACTTGCCAGCCTCGATCTTCGACATGTCGAGCAAGTCGGAAACAAGATCGGCCAGATGCATGCCGGAGCTGCGGATATGCTCCGCGTATTCGCGATACTTCGTGTGCCCGACCGGCCCGAACACTTCGTTGCGCATGACGTCGGAGAAACCGATGATCGCATTCAACGGTGTGCGCAGCTCGTGCGTGACCGAGGCCAGGAACCGCGTGCGCGCACGCAACGCCTCGTCCGCCTCGTCGCGCCGCGCCGACAGCTCGACGATCTCAGCCCTGCGCTCCGAGATGTCGCGAATGACGGCGACAACCTCGCCGAACTCGCCCGCTTGCGCGCGCATCTCGACCGGCACATAGGCGCCGTTGCGCCGGCGCATGCGGAACGACACGCTCTGCGGTTCGCCTTCGGCCGCGCGCTGGAACGCTTTTTCGACCGCGTTCAGATCCTGAATGTGCACGATCATCGCGGGGCTCAGGCCCGTGAACTCCGCCGGCGAAAGGCCCAGCATGTCTTCGACCGCGCTCGACGCGTAGAGCACCGTGCCGTCGGCCGCATGACGCGTGATGAGATCGCCCGCCGACTCGGTGAGCGCCCTGTGCCACGCGGCAAGCGCACGCGCCCGCTCCATCTCGTGCGCATGCCGGCGCTGAAACGCGCGCAGCGCCAGCGTACCCACAACGAGCGCCGCAAACAGCGACGCCGCATAGAGGAACCCGGCGACCGAAGGATCGACGCGCGATGCCGGCAACCAACCAACCATTGTCGCGGTCGCGATCGCAAAGAAGCCGCCGCCTGCGGCGAGCGCGCCAGCCGTCACCGCCGAACGCCGCGCCGACACGGCAGCCTCGATCGGCACAATCAGAAGCCACGGCAGCGCCGCCGATGCGAGCCCGCCCGTGTAGAGCGCCGCAAACGTCACGAACGCAGCGAGACACAGCGCCGATACCGCCTCCGCCTTCGCCAGATCGCCGCCGTTGTGCACCCAAAGCCCGAGGAAGAACGGCGCCCATAAGAAAAAGATCGCAAGCCCGCTCGCCACATCGACCGGTCCGAGCAACGCCCAGTGCAGCGGCCACAGCACGATCCCGACCGCGCCCGCCATCAGGTTCGCCGAGACGAACGTACGCCGCCGCTCCACGGCCGAGGCCGGCTCCACGCCCAGCACCCCGTCGAACGCATCCAGTAAGAAATTCGCCACCGCGCTGCGCACTCGAGCTCCCCCGGACCCAGGTCCGACTCGTTTCCCATTCGTTAACGCCAGGCTGGCCGCCAAAGGTTAACGAAGTCTTAAACGCCGCAGACCCGTCGCCGCGTCCCGAAAACCAAATCTGTGGAGTCCGCCGCGCTCACTAAACAAACAATTCGAGTCCGCATCGCACCGAATAGAACCAATCCGAACCGCGCCGCCTAGATTCTCTCGGTTCGTCATGGCCGGGCAAGCGAAGCGCGACCCGGCCACTCAACAGGGTTCGTAGTGCCGAGCGGCGGAACCGTTTGTTCGTTGATCCTGGGTGGCCGGCTCAAGGCCGGCCATGACGACCTTTTGTGCGTTTGACACAACGGCCCGTTCACTCTTGCACCGCAGCCGAACATGCTTTCCGCCGGTTAACCCGCTGGCTCGCCAACCGAAGCAACCCACCTGTTGTCATCCCGGGCGA
>JAEUML010000044.1 GCA_016792785.1 Alphaproteobacteria bacterium | reverse complement strand
CTCGACGAGACGATGACGTATTCGTCCGCGCTTTACAGAACGCCTGAGGCCAAGCTCGCCGAGGCGCAGCGCGCGAAGTATGAGCGCATTCTGGAGAAGATCGCGGCCAAGCGCGCCAGCGTGCTCGAGGTCGGGTGCGGCTGGGGCGGCTTCGCCGAGACCGCGCTTCAGGCGAACCACAACGTGACCGGGATCACGGTATCACCCGCCCAACATGCGTTCGCGACGCAGCGGTTGAAAGGCAACGCCGACATAAGGCTCGAGGACTATCGCAAGACGAAGGGCGCATTTGACGCCGTCGTTTCGATCGAGATGTTCGAAGCGGTGGGCGAGCGTTATTGGCCGCGCTATTTCCATGCGTTGTCGGAACGGTTGAAACAGGGCGGACGCGCGGTGCTTCAGACGATTACGATCCGCGACGACCTGTTCAACGCCTATCGCACGCGCAGCGACTTCATCCGGCAATACGTATTTCCGGGCGGCATGCTGCCGTCGCTTTCGCGCGTGACGAACGAGGCGCAGCGCGCCGGCTTCAAGGTGCTCGACGTGTTTTCCTTTGGGCAGGATTACGCGCGCACGCTGCGCGAATGGGGCGCGCGTCAGCAGGCGGCCGAAGCGGACATAAGGGCGCTGGGCCATGACGACCGCTTCATGCGGAATTGGCAGTTTTATCTCGGCATTTGCGCGGCCGCGTTTGCGGTCGAGCGCACGAACGTCGTTCAGGTGGAGTTGGCGCATGCGTAAGATCATTGGATTTGCCGCGGCGATGGTGCTCGTGGCCGGTGTGGCGTTCGCTTCGGTCAGACCCAGCGAACTCAACGGCGTGATCACGGCGCCAAAACCCTATGGCACGGCGTCGCTGACGTGGCTGTTCCTGACCGCCTACGACGCGAGCCTTTGGACGGACGCACCGCAATGGTCGATGAACGAGCGCTTTGCGCTCACCATCGCGTACAAGATGTCGTTCACGCGCCAGGAACTCGTCGAGAGCACGATCGAAGAAATGCAAAAGGTCGCGCCCGGCCTGTCGCGCGAGACGGCGGCGCAGTATGCCGCCTCGCTCGCCAAGGCTTATCCCAACGTGAAGAGCGGCGATCGCATCACGGCGTTGCATGAACCGGGCAAGCCCGTGCGCTTCTTCCACAACGGAACGATGACGAGCCAGGTGGAGGATCCGAGCTTCGCCGATCCGTTCTTCGGCATCTGGCTGTCGCCGAAGACGTCGGAACCAAGCGTGCGCGCGGGATTGCTCGGCTTGTGAGGGGCGCCTGCGAAGCGCTTATTTGAAGTCGATCTGCAATGCCAACTGCAGCAAGAGTTCCTGCTGGCTTGGTTCGTGCCCCTGATCGACTCGGGCGGGGTGATCGCTGTCGATGTAGAGGGCTTCTGCGACAACCGTAGCCCATTCGCGCACAGGGGTGCGCCACGAGATAGTGCCTGCCCAACCGTCGTCGTTATTGTCGTCGATCCACTCGTAATTGCGATCGCGGACTTCGAACCAGTCGACGCGCCCGGCCAGCAGTCCGCACTCGAACTGATGCGAGACCAATACATAGGCAGAAGCGAATCCGACATCGGCCATCCAGCCCTCCGGCGGCATCCAATGGCCCATCACCGTCTCGCCGTTCATGTACTGTGCGAGAAGCTCGGTATCTTCGTCGAGGTCGACCGCGACGCCCGCATTCACAAAGCGCGTCCGCCAACCGTACTGCCCCTCCTCGACGACTTCCGGATTCCCGTGATTGTCGTAGTAGAGCACATTGAAGGTCGCCGGCCCCGGCGGCGTCCAGTCGAGACGCAAATACGATCCGAAACGCCCGTCGACCTCGCGCGCGGGCTCGGTCGAAGGCGCCTGCGTCGCATAGAACCCGCTCCACGCGGGACCGCGATCGGGGATAGCGAAGTCGCCGAACATTGTCGCGAGCGTGTCGTGCATCGCCCAGCCGCGATAGGTCAGAAGCGTGCCTGATGTGTCGTTGTTCTGGAATACAGCCCCTGTCAGCTGCAGTTCGTGTTCATCGACCAGCGTGCGCACGGTGCCTTCAACGCCCAGAACCAGGACCTCTTCTCCCACCCACGCGTTGATCGCCGAAGGGGTTAGCGTGCGCGTGGGCGTCCAAGCAGGTCCATCATGCTCAAGCGAAATCGGCGGGAAGAAGACGCCGCCGCGAACGGAAAAGCGCGTGTCCGACTCGGGCACCGGCTTCCATTTGAGGAATGCCTCGACCAAATCGACGCCATTGTACTGCCCGGGATTGGCCTGTGCATGCACATAGCCCGCGAGGTTCCAATCCATCACCTGCGGCTGCCAGACGAGTGCAGCGTTTGCCAGCACGAACCGCCCTTCGAGGTCCTCACCGTTCCCGAACCGGGTCTTGCCGAAACTGTCCTTGAGCCAAGAACGCTCGCCGTCGATGGCAATCGCGCGAACGTCGAGGCGGCCCGAGAAATCGTCGAGGAACGTCCACAAACCGTCGGCTTCGTTCGCTTGTGCAACGCTGAGCGAAAGGGCAAGCGCCAGCCCAGCTATCCTAATATGAGCCATGACGCACCTTTCGTTGGGCTCGAAGTTCGAGTTCCCGCGTCAGCGTCGTCGTGCCCGGCGAAACCACCAAGGATTGCGCTACACGCTGGCCCGGGGCGGTGGAGCGTGGATGCCAGATGTCCGCCGTTGCCGTACCTGCCGGAACGCCTGTGACGGTCGCTTTTCCTTCAGCATCGGTCTTGGCCGCGAATGGGTGGTCGGTGACGTAGATAAAGGCGCTCATGTTGTCGTGAATGTTGCAGCCGAGCGCGACGATCCCCGATGTCGGAAACGCAACCGATCGCGTTTCGTCCCGGCCATAAAGCTCGATCTCGAACTTTTTCGCCGGAGAGAACGAGAAGACATGGTGGCTCACGGAGTCGAAGTTTGGGAACGCCACTTGTGCACCGACAGGGACGATCAACACGAAAGGATCGAATGCAAGCTTGTGCTGTACGACCTTCATCGGCCATGAGAACTTCGCCGCCGCACCAATTTCAGAGGCGGGAACGATCGTTACCACGGCATCCGCCACCGGGTGGCCATCATCCGTGTGTACGTACACGTTGACGTCGCCCGCGCGTGCCGCCGTCGAAAACCACAGAAGAACCATCACGAACGCAACTGCAGGGCGCATAGCTCGCAATGTCTTAGCGCACGGTAAAGAAGTCCTTAAGCTCGGACTCTCACGATGTCGCCGAGCTGCGCACTGTATCGGTCAAGTGTCGACTTGAGCGGCGTCAGTTCGTCTGCCGTGATCGGGTCGCGCTGCAGCGCGCGCCGCTCCAATGCCGTCGCCAATTTCGACAACCGCATCGCTCCGACCTGCGCACCTGCACTCTTCAACGCGTGCACCTCGACGGCAAGCCGTTCGTAGTTGTCGAGAAGTTCCGGCAGGCGCTCGAGCTTGGCCCGCGTGTCCTGCACGAACGACGTAAGGAGTTCGCCGACCACTTCTGCCGTCAGCCCTTCAATTAGGGCATCGACCGCGCTGCGGTCGAAATCTGGCGCGTCCGGGTTGTGCTCGCTTGATGTGCTCGATGCACCGTTGGCGCTGCGCCCGGACAGTGCGTCGATGACAGCCTGCTGCAACGTCTCTTTTTGTACGGGCTTGGCCACATGCCCGTTCATGCCGGCCTCTGCGCACGCCTCAACATCGCTGGCATAGGCGTTTGCCGAAAACGCCACGATCGGTAGCGCCGCAAAGCGTCCTCCACGCGCCCGAAGCAACTTGGTCGCCGTCAATCCATCCATCTCCGGCATCTGCAGGTCCATGAAGACTAGGTCGTAGTCATGTCGCGTGACGGAATCGATCGCTTCGAGGCCGTTCCCAGCCACGTCGATGTGAATGCCGTCGACCTTGAGGATGCTTCGCGCTACAAACTGGTTGGTCATGTTATCCTCGACGACGAGGATGCGAACGCCCCGCCCCCTGGCGGCCACGAACGCAGCGAGATCCTGCGACTGCTGTCCAGATTGCGTGGCCTCGGCGGGTGCCGTGGCAACCGCCAGCGGTACCCTGAACGTGAACGTCGATCCCTGACCCACTGTCGACTTCACCTCGATCGTGCCGCCCATCCGCGCGACGAGACGTTTGCAGATCGCAAGACCCAGGCCGGTGCCGCCAAACCGCCGCGAGATCGAACTGTCCGCTTGCACGAAATCCTGGAACAACGAGTCAATGCGTTCCGACGGAATCCCGATGCCCGTGTCCGAGACCGACCATTCGACAATTGCTCGATCGCCCTGGGCGGGCGTCGACGCCATACGCACCACAACGCCACCCGCTTGGGTGAACTTGATGGCGTTTCCAACCAAGTTAACCAGCACCTGGCGGACGCGCCCGGAGTCGCCGATGACCGCAACCGGAATCTCGCCAGAGGCTTCGAAGTTGAGTGCGATCCCCTTCTCCACCGCGCGCGCGTGCAGAAGATCAACGCTGCCGCGTGCCAACGCAACGGCATTGAACGCCGAGGTCTCGAGTTCGACCTGCCCCGCGTCGAGCTTCGACAGGTCCAAGAGATCGTTCAACAGTCCCAAAAGGTTGTCGCCGGACTCCTTGATCAGCGCGACCTGACGGCGCTGCTCGTCGTTCAAGGGGCTGTCGATCAACACGCCCGCAAGTCCGAGCACAGCATTCAGGGGCGTGCGGATTTCGTGGCTCATATTCGCCAGGAACTCCGACTTGGCCTTGCTCGCACGCCACGCTTCGTCGCGCGAATTCTGCAACTCGGTCCGCCGCTCGCCGATCGCGCGTGCCATCGCGCCAAGCGCCTGCGACAAGTCGGTGATTTCTTTGGCGCCTTTGATCGCCGATGGCGGCGTGTAGTCGCCGCCCTCAATCTGCCGCGCGCTCGCGGCCAGCGTTTCGATCGGCCGCGACACTTCGCGGGCGATCAGTGCGGCGCCGGCAATAGCGACACCAAGGCCCGCGAGCGAAATGATCAACAGCGGCCACAATACGGCATTGAAGGGCGCCACGGCGTCGGTCAGCGGATACTCGAACACTGCGACGGCGCGCTCGCTGCCCTTTAGCATGCGGAGATCGAGCGTCGACTGCAGGAGTTCCGCGTTCGCCGAACCAGGTATGGTGGCTGCGGCGAGCGCGACGCCTCCAGCCGCTCTGATCTTGATCGAGATAGGCAGGGCATCAAGATCGCGCAACGTGGCAACCAGCGCATCGTCGACGGGGACAACGGCTGCGATATAGGCAATAGGCACAGGTGCGTTCACCGGCACACCGATCAGCCAATTGAGCTTGCCCTCGATCACCGCCATGCCGGCAGCCGAGCCGTTGGCGGCCACCTCGTCCAGCATTTCCGGAAACGCGAACCTGGTAGGATGTTCGGTACCCGCGACCGTGTCGAGCAGCAGAGTTCCGTCGAGGTCGACCAGGAACATGCGCCGAGCACCAATCCTGCCGCCGTGGTTGTTGAGCGCCGAGGCCGCCGTTGCCAAGTCCTGTTGGGCGATCGCTTCGCGCAGCGGATAGTCAAGCGCAAGCACCGAGACGCTGTCGGCTATGCGTTGCAGGACGAGATCGAGCTTACGCTCGAACACTTGGGCGGCGCGCTCCAACTGCGCCTTGCCGCGCTCAACCAATTGCTCGCGCGAGACGACGTGGCCGGCCCCGACAGTCAACGTCTGGACGCTGATCAGGACCACCACAAGAAACAATGTGAGCCGCGCCCCGAAGCGCATGGCGACCGACCTTCCTCCACGAACGGAACCGCAGAGATTAAGGGAATCGCATTAATTGCGGGTGGATCGGCTGTGCGGCTTGAGGCACCCGACGGCGCTTGGGAAAGGACTTCTTAACCCTGGTCCCAAGAACTCGTGTGAAAGGTTGCACTATGCGACCAGTGCGGGTTCCGTCGCTTTCGCTTCCGTTTGATCGAGCCATGGCGCGGGGGCGCCGAGGGCTTCGGCGACTGCCATCGCGCTGATGAGGCCGTCTTCGTGGAAGCCGTGGCGCATGTAGGCGCCGCAGAACCAGGTGTTGCGCTGGCCTTGCATGCGGCGCAGGCGCGCTTGGGCGGCGATCGCCGGGCCGTCGAACACCGGGTGGTGGAAGACGTGGCGGTCGAAGATGTGTTCGTCGGGGACCTTCTCGGCGGGGTTCAGCGTCACGAACAGCGGATAGCGCTCGTCGATCTTCTGAAGGTTGTTCATCCAATAGGTCAGCGTGACGGCCGGTTCGTCGCCGTTTCCGTCTGAGTGATAGTTCCAGCTTGCCCAGCAGCGGCGGCGCTTTGGCATGAAGCGCGGGTCCTTGTGGAGGATCGCGTCGTTCCTCTGATAGCGGATGGCGGCGAGCGTCGTGCGTTCGGCATCGCCCGCGTCCGCGAGCAGCGCAAGCGCTTCGTCCGAGTGGCAGGCGAAGACGACGTGATCGTAGTGTTCGCTTGCGCCGGTCGCGTCGGCGACCGTGACGCCGGTTGCGGTGCGCTCGACGCGCGTTGCGGCGCAGTTGAGCCGCACGGTGTCGCCCAGCGCCTTCCCGATCTTCTGGACGTATTTTACAGAGCCACCGTCAACGGTCAGCCATTGCGGCTGCCCGCTCATCGAGAGCAGGCTGTGGTTCTCAAAGAACGTGACGAAGACCTGAGCGGGGAAGGCCAGCATTTGCTTTGGCGGCGAGCTCCAGATCGCGCCTGCCATCGGCAGCAGATAATGCTGCTTGAACGTCTGGCTCAGGCCCATCGCGTCGATCAGGTCGCCGAGCGTGATCGCGGGCTCGTTCTTCACACGGCCGGCGACCTCGCGATTGAAGCGCATGACTTCGCCGAAGAGCTTCAGGAAGCGCGGGTTGACGATGTTGCGGCGCTGGCCGAACACGGTGTTCAGGTTCTTGGCGCCCCACTCGAACGTGCCGCCCGCGACCGTCATCGCGTAGGTCATGTCGCTGTGCTTGATTTGTACGCCCAGCATGCGGAACAACGCGGTCAGGTTCGGGTAGTTGCGCTCGTTGAAGACGATGAAGCCGGTGTCGACGGGGATGATCCGGTCTCCGTGTTCGACCGTAATTGTTCGACTGTGTCCGCCGAGACGCGCCTCCTTCTCGTACACCGTGATGTGGTGCTTGGAGCGCAGAAGGTATGAAACGGAGAGACCGGCAATGCCGGTGCCGATGATCGCGATCTTTGCCATGTGCGGTTTACGGGTATCGCGGCGCGCCGGATCACCGGCGTTTGCGGATTTGCGCCTGTGATGGAACGGCTGAAAACTGGAGTGTTAGCGGCCTACGGGGCGCCCGCGGTCGCGTTCGCGATCCTGCTGCTGCCGCCTTATGTGTTTCTGCCCGGGTTCTACACGCAGACGCTGGGCCTGCCGCTCGATTGGATCGGCTACATCATCATTCTGTCCCGCGTTTTCGACGCGTTCACGGACCCGCTCATCGGCTACATGAGCGACCGGACGCCCGGGCGCTTCGGCCGGCGCAAGCCGTGGATCCTGCTCGGGACGCCGCTTGCGATCGTGGCCGTTGTCGTTCTGTTCGCGCCGGGGGATCAGGCGTCGCTCGAGCAATTTGCGTTCGGCATTTTCACGCTGACGCTCGCTTGGACGATGCTGCTTCTGCCTTACAGCGCCTGGGGGGCGGAGCTTTCGGGCGACTACAACGAGCGGACGCGCATCACGAGCGTGCGCGAGGGCGTGGGGCTCTTCGGGACGCTGCTTGCCGCATCGACGCCGACGGTGCTGACGCTTTCAGGCTACAGCGACCCGCGCATCCATATGGCGGCGCTGGCCGTGTTGGTCGTCGTTCTCATGCTGCCGACGGTTGCGTGGCTTCTGATCAAGGTGCCGGAACCGCCGCCTTTGACGCAGACGCGTGTGCCGTTCCGTGAAGGCTTGCGCGCGATTTCCGGGAACGCGCCGTTTCGCCGGCTGATCTTTGCGTATCTGATCAATGCGTTCGCGAACGGGTTGCCGGCGACGTTGTTCCTTCTGTTCGTCAGCCACGTGATCGG
>JAEUML010000374.1 GCA_016792785.1 Alphaproteobacteria bacterium | reverse complement strand
CATCAGAGCGCGTGCGGTCGCCGCGACGGCGTGCACGCCGGGCGCTGAGTCGAGGCGATGCCAGCTGAGCTTGCCGATGTCGTAGGCGAGCTGCTTGTGCAGCACGGCGACGTCGGCGTCGGATGCGTCACCGACGCGGCCTGTGAGTCGGGCTTCGAGTGTCGGCGCGGGCGCCTCAAGCCAGAAGCCGTGGAACGGGACGTGGGCCGCCTTCGCGATCGCTTCGACGGCGTCGCGTTCGTGGTCGCGGGCGAAGACGGCGTCGACGATCACGGACTGGCCGGCGGCGAGGCAGACGCGTGCGAGGCCTTCCATCGCACCGTAGACTTCGGCGCTCTTGGCTGCGGTGTAGGCGACCGCCGACAGTCGCGTGTCGGGGCTGACGCCGGCGAGCCGCTTTCTGATTTCGTCCGTGCGCAGATGAATGGCGCCGGGCGCGCGACCGAGATCCGGGCTCAGCGCGCGGGCGAGCGTCGACTTGCCGGTGCCGGAGAGGCCGCCAACGGCGACGAGCGTGGGCTGCTTCCCTTCGGCAAGACGCGTCGCGAGCGCCAGATATTTGTGGGCGTCAATTGAGCCGCCGGGCTTCGCCGCCGCGGTCTTCGCGCGGATTTCGGCGCGGAGCGCAAGATAGGCGGGAAGCGCTGCGAGGTCTTCGGCCAGCGCACGCCAGCGCTGCGGCGGGTGATCCATGATCCAGGCGTTCAATGCACGGTTCGCGTGCGCGTCGAGGCCGCGGGCGCAGAGGTCCATGAGCAGGAACGCCAGATCGTAGAGCGGCGGGATCGTGGCGTAGAAATCGTCGAACTCGATGCAGTCGAACAGCACCGGCAGGCCGTGATCGACGAAGGCGTTCGCGAGGTGGAGGTCGCCGTGACAGCGGCGCACGGCAGCGCTCTGGTGTGCGAGCGCGCCCCTCGCGTGCTCGAGCGCGTGGGCGCGCACATGTTCGTGACGTTCGAGGGCGATGGGGTCGATCACGTCTCGCGCGCGCAGGTCCTTGAGGTTCTCATCCGCGATGCGGCGCACGGCGGCGGGCCAGTCGGCGGCGAGCGTTTCGGCCGTCGTGTGGAAGTTTGCGATCTGATGCGCCAGTTTTTCGACCAGCGCCACGTCGAGGCGTCCCGCATCGGCGAGTTCGCTGAGCAGCGCGCCTTTGGCAAAGCGCTTCATTTCGAGCACGTAGTCGACGGGCGCGCCGACGCCGTCGAGCGCGAACTTGCCTTGCGCCTCGGTGACCGGCAGCACGCGGCGGTACATGTCGTGCGCAGTGCGGCGGTTCAATTTCAGTTCGCGCTCGAGCGCGTGGCGGCGTTTGTCCAGTGTCGTGAAGTCGAGATAGCCGAGATTGACCGCCTTCTTCAGCTTGAACGCGCGCTCGCCGGTCAGGAATACGAGCGCCGCATGGGTTTCGACGACGTCGGGCGCTTCGCCCCACGGCCCGCCTGCGCGGAGCCAGGCGACGATATGCGCTTGGTCTGTCACCTTTTCTCCAGCGCGGACATTTTTTCGAGGCCCGCGGGGTCCTGATGTGTCAGCACCTCGGCGTCCGGGAATGCGGCTTTGATCGCGTCTTCGACCTCGTCGCTGATGCGATGGGCCTCGATCAGCGTCATGCCCGGCGGAAGCTCGAGATGCAGTTGGATGAACGAACGGTGGCCCGCGCGGCGCGTGCGCAGATCGTGCAGGCTGACCACGCCGCCGTGGCGATTGACGATGTCTTTGATGCGCGCGCGGTCGGCTTCGTCGAACTCGCGGTCCATAAGTTCGTCGTAGGAGCCGCGCAAGATCAGGAACGCGCCCCAGGCGATGACGGCGCCGATGGCGAGGCCCATCAGCGGGTCGGCGGCGGTCCAACCCCAGTAACCCGCGACAATGAACGCCACGACGACGCCGAGGTTCGTTGCGATGTCGGTCGCGTAGTGAAGACGGTCGGCGCTGATCGCGAGCGAGCGCGTGCGCGCGATGACGTAGCGCTGGAAGAGGACGAGGGCCACGGTTGCCGCGATCGAAATGCCGACCACGATGAGTCCGATCGCTTCCTGTTCGATCGGGCGCGAGTCGATCAGGCGCTCGACCGATTGGAACAGCAGGAATACGGCAGAGCCGCCGATGAACGCGGCTTGGCCGAGGCCCGCCAACGCTTCGGCCTTGCCGTGACCGAAGCGGTGTTCCTCATCGGCCGGGGTCAACGCGTGGCGCACGGCGAGCAGGTTCAGGCCTGAGGCAACGAGATCGAGCGTCGAGTCGACAAGCGTCGCCAGCATCGCGACCGAGCCGGTGAGGATCCACGCCCAGAGCTTGACGACGATCAGCGAGGCGGCCACGCCAACGGCCGCGTACGTCGCCCAGCGCTTGAGGCGTTCGGCCTCATGGCCGGACGCTGAGATCGCGGCCATCGCGCTCATGGGAACAGACGCTCCGTATGCCAGCGCGCGTTTGTGCTCTCGCGGCGATAGACGAGGCGGTCATGCAGGCGAAACGGACGGTCGCGCCAGAACTCGATCTCAAGCGGCGTCAGGCGGAAACCCGACCAATGCGGCGGGCGGGGCACCTTGGCGAGCGCATACTTGGCGGCGAACTTCGCAACCTCGGTTTCGAGTTCGAAGCGGCCTTTGAGCGCGCGCGATTGGCGCGAGGCCCAGGCGCCGATTTGGCTGTCTTTCGGGCGCGTCGCGAAATAGGCGTCGGCTTCGGCGTCGCTGACCACCGAGACCGTGCCGCGCACGCGGATTTGGCGGCGCAGACTTTTCCAATGGAACAGGAGGGCGGCCTTCTTCGCGCCGAGAGCTTCCCTGCCCTTCGCGCTTTCGAAGTTCGTGTAGAAGACGAAGCCGTTCTCGTCGTGTCCCTTCAACAGAACCATGCGCACGTTCGGCAGACCGGCGTCGTCCACCGTGGCGAGCGCCATGGCGTTCGGATCGTTCGGTTCCTTGGCCACGGCGGCGGCGAACCACTCGGCGAACTGCTCGTAGGGGTTGCCCGCCGCCGGGATGTCGGACGACGCGTCTTCTATCGGCTTCGATTCGACCATGGGCGAATGACGCTGCGGTGTTGCTCGGAAGTCCAGTATATAGGGCGTGGGAGACCGCCTGTCGCGCGACCGTGTCGCGGGCAGGACCGCCTGAGAATGAGAGCAGTTCGCACGCCATGATGGTTACCTCGCGTTTTGCCTTGCCGATCGCGCTCGCGTTTTCGCTGAGCGCGTGCGCCACGAACATCGTCGCGGAGAAAGCGTCGCGCTTCGACCAAGGGGTTGCGGCCTATGACGTGGGCGACTTCGCGGCAGCCTATCGCATCTGGTCGGAGCTTGCGCGCGAGGACGATCTCGCCGCCATGCGCAACACCGCGCAGCTGCTTCGGCAAGGCAAGGGCGTCGATAAGGACCCCAAAAAAGCGTTCGATCTCTATCTCGAGGCGGCGGAAAAAGGCCTCGTCACGGCGATGGCGAATGTCGGCGACATGTACCTGGCCGGCGAGGGTACCGAGAAGAATCCGGAGGCGGCGGCCGCGTGGTATGCGCGAGCGGCGACGGCGGGGCTTTCGCTCGCGCAGTTCAAACTTGCCGAAATGTACGAGCAGGGAACCGGCGTGGTGCGCGATCCCGCGCGGGCGCGGTCGCTGATCGAACGCGCCGCACGCAACGGCTATGCGCCGGCGCAGGCGAAACTGGCGGCGATGGCGCCGGCGCCTGCTGCGTCCGCGCCGGTCGTCGCGGCTAGTCCCGACGATCCCTATCGCGGCGGCGGCAAGATCACGTCGGAGCAGGCGACGCAATCCGTCGATGAGCAGAGCGCGAGTGCGGCCACTCGTCCTTCGCCGGGCGATGCGCTGCCCGCGGACGTGATCGCCAAGGCGGCGCCGCAAGATCTGATGCAGCTGAACGCCGGCCTCAGCGCGTATGCGGCGCAGGACAAAAAGTTCGCGTTCGCGACATGGCGCAACGTGGCCGGGCGCGGCAATGCGGAGGCGCAACTGCGCGTTGGCCTGCTCTATGAGCGCGGCGAAGGCGTGGGTCAGGACATGATCGAGGCCTATCGTTGGCTCAAACTCGCCGCGAATCAGGGGAACGCGAAGGCCGCTTCAGAGTTGTCCTTGGTGGGGGCGCAACTTGCGCCGGCCGAGCGGGCGATCGCGGAGTCCCTGGTAAAAATGCCCACAGGCGACGCGACGAAGGGGCCCTAACCCACTGAACCAATTTGTAATTTGCCTGCCTGGCCTGCGACGTAGTAAGGCAGTGCGCAGCGGTGGAATTTTCCTGTACAATTAATAATTGGTTTACAAATACCAAACGCCTCCCTCCGGCGTGTGAGCCCGATTGCTGATGTATGACCCCTACTCCGTACTCGGCGTTCAGCGGTCGGCGAGCGAAGACGACATCAAGTCGGCCTTCCGCTCGCTTGCGAAGCGATTCCACCCGGACACCAGCGAAGGCGCGGCCGACAAAGGCCGGCGGTTCAAAGACCTTTCGATCGCCTACCAGATTCTAGGCGACCCATCGAAGCGCCGTTCGTATGACCGCGGCGAGATCGATGCGCACGGCAATCCGCGTCATGGCTACCGGCCGCGTCCGGAACCCGAAGCCGAACCGGAACGTGCGCACGCCGAAACCACAACCAAGACGAAGAACGGCAAGGACGGCGCTCACGTCAACGGAACCAACGGCGCTCACACCAATGGTGCGCAGACGAACGGCACCCAGACGAACGGCGAAGGCGCGAGTTCCGCTTTCCGCAGCGCGTTCGAGCGTGCGTTCGGCTCCGGCTCGGCGAGCGAGGCGAAGAAGAGCCGGGTCGAGGACTTGTTCTCAGAATTCTTCGGCGACCGTTCGGCGGGGCGGAAGAAGCCCGCGCCGAACAAGGGACTCGACAGCCACTACGATCTTTCGATCACGTTCGAAGAGGCGGCGTTGGGCGGCACGCGGCGCGTGAAGCTGCCCGCCGGCAAACGGTTCGACGTGAAGATCCCGATCGGCGTGCGCGACGGTCAGTCGATCCGGCTCAAGGGTCTCGGCGAGCCGGGCGTGCCCGGCGGCCAAGCCGGCGATGCTATGATCACGATCAAGATCGAGCCGCATCCCTATTACCGGCGCGAAGGTCACGACATCCATCTCGACCTTCCGATCACGTTGAACGAAGCGCTGCACGGTTCGAAGGTGAAGGTGCCGACGCTGCACGGTCCGGTGACGATGGTCGTGCCGCCCGGCGCGAACGCGGGTCAGGTGTTCAAGCTCAAGGCCAAGGGCATCCCCGGCTATTCGATTCACCCGGCGGGCGATCAGTACGTGACGTTGCAGATCGTGCTGCCGGATCAGTCGGACCAGAATCTGAGCGAGATCGTGAAGCGCTGGGAAGCGGCGCATCCGTACGACCCACGCAAGAAGTTCGGCGACATTTGACGCTTGCGCGACGCGGGCGCGCGGCGCATCGATTGCTCCCATGAACAAACATGATCTCGACGCGCTTGCCGCGCGGCTTCTGCATCATCGCGACGCGACGCTTCAGCCCGGCGACTCCGTGGTGCCTGGGATATGGCCGACCGCCGTGTTTCATCTTCCGGGCAATCCGTCGAACGCGCCCTATCAGTACGGGCGCTTTCACAATCCGACATGGGAGGCGCTCGAAGCCGCGCTCGGCGTTCTCGAAGGCGCAGAGACGATCGTCTTTCCCTCGGGGATGGCGGCGATTGCGGCCGTCCTGTTTGCAAACGTTCGTGCGGGAGACCGCGTGCTGCTGCCGTCCGACGGGTACTACACGACGCGGATGCTGGCGGAGCATTTCCTGAAGCCGCTCGGTGCTCTCTTCGAAACACGGCCGACGGCGCGGCTTCTCGACGGCGGCGTTCAAGGATTTCGTTTCGTGATGGCGGAGACACCGTCCAACCCCGGGCTCGACGTGTGCGACATCGCGGCGATCGCCGCGGCGGCGAAGGCCGCGGGCGCCACGTTCGCCGTCGACAACACGACGATGACGGCGCTGGGACAGCGGCCGCTCGACCTCGGCGCCGACCTCATGGTGTCCGCAGATACGAAGGCGGTCAACGGGCACTCGGACACGCTGATGGGGCATGTCGCGACGCGCGACGGGGCGGCGATGGCGCGGCTGCGCGAGTGGCGCAAGTACTCGGGCGCCATTCCGGGGCCGTTCGAGGCCTGGCTCGTGCATCGCGGGCTCGAGACGCTTGAGGTGCGGTTCGCGCGGATGTGTGCGACGGCGGCGGTCATTGCGGAGCGTCTGCAGGGCCACGAAAACGTGCTCGCCGTGCGCTATCCGGGCTTGAAGAACGATCCCTCGCACGACATCGCGCGGCGGCAGATGGCGGCGTTCGGCTCGATGATCACGCTGACGCTGCGCGACGAGGCGGCCGCGGAGCGGTTCATCACCGGCTGCCCGTTGATCCAGCCGTCGACGAGTTTCGGCGGCGTGCGCACCTGCGCAGAGCGCCGCGCGCGGTGGGGGGACGCGGTCGCCCCGGGCTTCGTGCGCCTCTCCGTCGGGATCGAGCCGGCCGAGGTGTTGTGGACGGCGATCGACGAGGCGTTGCGGGCGTCGAGTTGAAGACAACTAAACAGTCGTCATGGCCGGGCAAGCGAAGCGCGACCCGGCCACCCAGGGTTCGAAAAGCAGAGCGGAACGGTTTGCGCGCTGGCCCTGGGTGGCCGGCTCAAGGCCGGCCATGACGACTTAGTTGTGGTCGAGGTCAGTTCTGGGGACAGCTGGACGCCGGAGTCGAGTCATGCGTTGTCCGACGCTGCTCGCGCCCGTGAATCGGTGTGAATCACTCGGCGCACGCCAACCGCTGATTTTCCTTGATTTTCTGCGTTAGTTTTTTGTTAACGCGGCGGTCGTTTGGACTTCTCAGTCCAAAACTGATTCGGCAGCATACTGACGATCGGCGAATCAGGTGATTCGCCGCGAGCGGGGGCTCCACTCTTGGGGAATGTCATAGCGATGAGCCGTAACTCTGCAGCAGCAGCCACACTCTCACCCTCACAATTGGCGTCGGCCAAGGCGCGCATCCTGGAAGCGGCGGCGGAAATGTTCCGCACGCACGGCTACGACGTGTCGATGGAAGCCGTCGCCGCGGCTGCCAACGTTTCCAAGCAGACGCTCTACAACCAGTTCGGCTCGAAGGAAGAGCTGTTCAAGGCGATGATCGCCGAGCGCGGGGCCGCGATGCGCGCGCCGCTGAAAGCGCATGCGCTGGTCCGGCATCCGCGCGACATGCTGACCGATGTGGCGCGGCAGTACTACACGCATGCCTGCTCGCCGCACGAGATCGGGTATTACCGCATGATCATCGGGGCGAGCCAGCAGTTCCCGGAGATCGGCGCGGCCTATTACGAGGCGGGGCCGAAGGAGATGCTGGAGGAGCTCAGCAATTGGATCGCGCGGGAAGAGCGGCTTGGCCGGCTCGACACGGGCGGCGATTCCAAGCTTGCGGCCGAGCATTTCCTGGGGCTCATCACGGCGCAAATCGAGGCGCGCGGCCTCTTGGGCGTCGGCACCGAGATGCAGCCCACCGAGATCGAGCGGCGGGCGCGTTACTGCGCCGAGGTCTTCATGCGCGCGTTCGGGCCGGAGAGCCTGTTGCGCTGATTCAACCCACATCGTCGTCATGGCTTGCCCGGCCATGACGGTTTTGGTTGTCTGCCGGGCATGACCACGTTCGGCAGACATTTGCGTCCGCTTTGGCACTTGGCGGCGGACGGCACGTTTCTCAATCACGGATCGTTCGGCGCGTGCCCGAAAGAGGTGCTCGCTTATCAAGCGCGCCTGCGCGAAGAGATGGAGCGCGCGCCCGACGTGTTCGTCCGGCGCAACGTCTCGCCGCGCAATCCGGACAACGATCTGCGCCGGACGGCCGAGCGCCTCGGGCGCTTCGCCGGCACGACGGGTGAGCGCATCGCGTTCGTGAGCAACGCGACGGAGGCCGTGAACACCGTCTTGCGTTCGATGCCGTTCGCGGCGGGCGACGAGATTCTGGTTCTCGACTGCGTTTACAACGCGGTCCGGCTTGCGATCGAGGATGTGTGCCGGCGCACGGGCGCAAAGATGGTCAAGGTTGCGCTGCCCATTCCGTTGACCGTGAACGACGTCGTGGGGCGCATCGCCGACGCCGCGGGGCCGCGCACGAAGCTTGCAATCATCGATCATATCTCATCGCCGACCGCCACCGTGTTTCCGGTGGCCGAGATCGCGCGCGCGCTGAAGGCGAAGGGCGTGCGCGTCATGATCGACGGCGCGCATGCGGTCGGGCAGCTCGCGCTCGATCTGCCGGCGATCGGGGCCGATTGGTACACGGCCAATGCGCACAAATGGCTCTATGCGCCGAAGGGGTCGGCGCTGTTCTACGCCAGCGCCGACGCATCGTCGATGATTGCGCCGCTGTCGGTCAGCCATTGGCACGAGATGGGTTTCCCGCGCGCGTTCGACTATGTGGGGACGCGCGACGTGACGCCGTTCTTGAGCGTCGCCGCGGCGCTCGACTTCATCGAGCGGTTCGGAGCGGCGGAGGTGCGCGCCTATCTCGAAGGGCTTTCGCGCGATGGCGATGCGATCGTGCGGCGGCTCGGCGCTGTGCCTGTCGCGCCGGATGCGATGTTTGCGGCGATGCGCGCCTATGTCTTGCCGCAACGGCGGGCGGCCGAGGGCGACGACGCGCTCACGCTGATGAACACGATGTGGGACGAGCACCGCATCTGGATCGCCTCGTCGGCCTATCAGGGCAAGCTGCTGCTGCGCCTTTCCGCGCAGATCTATGCGGAGCGAGGCGACACCGCGCACGCGGTCGAGGTGCTGGACCGCGTTGGGTGGCCTGGGCGCGCTTAAAGTGCTGCGGAGAGGAACAGGAACGCCGCGATCGTGCCGAGGGCGCTGCGTACGGCGTGGAGGTAGCCCCAGCGCGTGATCAGCGGGCGGATGTCGGGATTGGGGGTTGCCGGATCGATCACGAGCAGTCTGTTGTTCGTCGGGAAAATCACATAGAGCGTATATGGCCAATTCGCGAGGATGAGTGCGGCGCCCAGCAGCCACTTCCAATCCCAATCGAAGAAGAAGGCCACGATCGCCGCGAGGCCGCTGACGACCGCGAGGCTCGCCTGCATCATGAAGCCCGCCTTGTAGGAGGGTTTCCACTGCGTGAGCAGGGCCGCGTCCTCGAGCTTCAGGCGCGCGGGCTGTTCGGCGACGTTGATGTAGATCGCAGCGCCCGCGAAGGCGGCGGCGGTCATGAGGGCGATCAGGCCGAAGATCATTTGGGAATCCTGTCTTGCGGGGCAAGTGTGCCCCCGCCATCCGCGCGCTGCAACCTGGGCCTGCTTTGACAGCGTGTCGAGCACGGGCGCAGAGTTTGGGCTCCGGCGCGCCGGTGGGGCGCGCTGTCCCCCTCTAAGGAGAACCCACATGGCCGTCGCTCGCGTGACAGAAATCATCGCCTCGTCGAAGAAGAGTTTCGAAGACGCCGTCGCCGCCGGCGTTTCGCGCGCCTCAAAAACGCTGAAGAATGTCGAGGGCGCGTGGGTGCAGGATCAGAAGGTGCTGGTGAAGAACGGGAAGATCGTCGAGTACCGGGTGGCGTTGAAGGTGACGTTTGTGTTGGCGGATAAGGATTAGGGAAAAAAACAGTTCGTCATGGCCGGCCTTGAGCCGGCCACCCAGGGCCAACGCACAACCGATTCCGCCGCTCTGCACTACGAACCCTGGGTGGCCGGGTCGCGCTTCGCTTGCCCGGCCATGACGACAGATGTAGGTGCTGTCCTACCGGCGATGCGAAGGCAGGCCGCGATGATGTGGAGCGACTTCATGGCCTATCAAAACACCGGCGGGCGGCGGCGGCCGCAGCGCAATGTGCTGGGCGGCGAGCTTGCGACGTGCAGCGCCAATCCGGTGACAGGGTTCTTCCGCGACGGGTGCTGCAACACGTCGGCCGACGATGTGGGGTCGCACACGGTGTGCGCGGTGATGACGGCGGAGTTCCTCGCCTTCTCGAAGGCGCGCGGGAACGATCTTTCGACGCCGCGGCCGGAGTACGACTTCGCGGGCCTCAAACCCGGCGACCGCTGGTGCCTGTGCGCGCCTCGTTGGCAGGAAGCGTTCATCGCAGGTCAGGCGCCGAAGGTGGTGCTGGCGGCGACGCATGAAGGCGCCTTGGAGCACGCGGCGCTCGGCGACCTCAAGAAATTCGCGATCGATCTCAATTGACCTTGGCCCGGAGTCGGGTTTGACCCTGCGGGCGAATTTGACTAGCGTCCGGCCTCACTTCCGAGGACACGAACCGCATCCGCGGGCGACGGCAGAAAATGAGCCAAATCAAAGGGTTAATGCAGGGCAAGCGCGGCCTCATCATGGGCGTCGCCAACGACCGGTCGATCGCGTGGGGCATCGCGAAGGTCGCGCACGAGCACGGGGCGGAGCTTGCCTTCACCTATCAGGGCGAGGCGCTGAAGAAGCGCGTGCTGCCGCTGGCCGAAGGGATCGGCTCGAAGATCGTTCTGCCGTGCGACGTGACCGACCAAGCGTCCATGGACGCGGTGTTTGACGAATTGAAGCAGGCGTGGGGCTCGCTCGACTTCGTCGTGCATGCGATCGGGTTCTCGAACAAGGACGAACTGCGCGGGCGTTATGTCGACACGTCGCTCGACAATTTCCTGCTGACGATGAACGTCTCGTGTTTCTCGTTCACCGCGATCGCGCAGCGGGCGGAGAAGCTGATGACGAACGGCGGGTCGATGCTGACGCTGAGTTACTTCGGCGCCGAGAAGGTCATGCCGCACTACAACGTCATGGGCGTCGCGAAAGCCGCGCTGGAGGCGAGCGTGCGCTATCTCGCCGAAGACCTTGGCAAGAAAGGCATTCGCGTCAACGCGATTTCGGCGGGGCCGATCAAGACGCTGGCGGCGTCCGGCATCGGCGATTTCCGCTTCATCTTGAAGTGGAACGAGTTGAACGCGCCGCTCAGGCGGAATGTGACGATCGAGGAGGTCGGCAATTCGGGGCTCTATCTGCTCTCCGATTTGGGCCGCGCGGTCACGGGCGAAGTGCATCACGTCGACGCCGGCTATCACACGGTGGGCCTGGCCGCGATCGAAAAGGTGCACGAGAGCGCGAACTTGCTCACGACGCTTTCGCCGGACGAATGACGCCGCACACGATCTATTTCGTGCGGCACGGCGAGACGGAGTGGAATGCCGAACGGCGCTGGCAGGGGCGCAAGGACAGCCCACTGACCGATGCGGGACGAGAGCACGCGCGCAGCAATGCGGACACGCTGCTCGCGTCCGTTCCCGACGTTCGCATCTTGCCTTTCGTGTCGAGCCCATTGGGCCGCGCGCGCGAGACGATGCGCATTGTCCGGCGGCACATGGATTTGCCGTGCGACGGCTACAGCGTCGACGAGCGCCTCGCTGAACTTGGCTTCGGGGATTGGGAGGGCATGACCGCGCGTGAAATCCGCGCGGCCGCGCCCGCCGAATGGGATGCGTTTCAAGCCGCACCCTGGGATGGAGCGCCATGCGGCGGCGAAAGCTACGAGCAAATGGCGGCACGGCTTCGGTCTTGGGTCGATGAACTCACCGGCGACATTGTCGCGGTGGCGCACGGAGCGGTCGGACGCGCTCTGCGCTGTATGAATCTCGGGCTGCCGGTCAGAGAGATGCCGGGATTTCACGCCACCGAGAATGACCGGGTTTACCGCTTGAGCCGTGGGACGGAGGCGGTGCTCTAACCAACTCGTCATGGCCGGGCTTGACCCGGCCACCCAGTGTGCGCACGTCTGTGCG